>JAWLEM010000188.1:0-4826 GCA_041686115.1 Bacteroidales bacterium | reverse complement strand
TGCTTCGTTCGATGTAGTTAATTGCAATAAAGAAACCGGATTAACCACGCCCTTTTTAAACGATGGTTTGGTTTCTGTATCAAAACCAAATATTTTCTGATCCTGCATCAATGGTAGGTAATAATCCAGTTTTTCAAAAGTATCAATTACAAATAATCCTCCATTAAACTGTGCAAGTGGCAATTCATTTATCTCTTGATTGGTAATATGCTTATCAAACATTTTTATTCATCTTTATTATAATCCCTTTGTCGTTTTGTAAATATCCAGTCATCAGTATTAGGTTCGTCCGAATTCTTATTTTCATCGTCTGATTCATCTTCGTCGTCCAGATCGTCATCGCTAAAATAAATAGCATGAATTGCTTTTAGGGCATTAACAAGTTTTTGTCCCCAAAATTCTTCGAAGTTAATCTGACACTCCCATAAAGCATCATTCATAATCTCCTCGGTGCCAATACCATATAATGAAACAAAATTTTTAAGATCCTGATATAGGTCGGCAAGATTATCGGCAATTGAAGCCGTGCTTTGCTCTACCTGCTCGTGCGTTAAAGGATCAAACACTTCACGGTATTCATCGTGGTAGCCCAGTTTCTTTCTTATCGATTCATGAATAAATTCCCACTCATTTTCAGATACAAATTTCTCATTTTCATCATCGAAAACAGATTCAAACCTGGGTAATAATGATACTTTTAAATAAATAAGGGGCAATAACTTACGCGACTTATTTAAAAAATCACGCTTACTAAAGCGAGTGGTATTTTCAACAAACTTGCAATATTCTGCACTAACGGCAACAAATTCTGTAATATTTTCAGAATAAACAATGCTGCTATCAAATCCTTCTTCCATAATTTACACCTCTAAATTCTGCGCAAAGGTATAAAAGATATTTTATTTTAAGATCAGGATCATTGAATGAAATGATTTTTAATGTCTACTAATGAGTAAAAAGAAAAAAGCATCCTATCTTGTAAAAACCCACTCTTTTTCATTTGATAAATCCTGGTTAAATAAGTACCCATCGCTATCGAATGCTTTTAATTGTTCTGGTTGTTCAATTCGGTTTTCTATTATAAAACGACTCATTAATCCACGTGCTGTTTTAGCATACACGGTAATAACTTTAAATCCATTACCTTTAGCTTCTTTAAAAACAGGAGTAATAATTTCACCATGAATACTTTTAGTGTTTATGGCTTTAAAATATTCGTTAGATGCCAGGTTTATTAAAACTTTACGTTTATGTTTGGATAATTCCTTATTAATAAAATCTGTTATTTTTGATCTCCAAAATTGGTATAAATTATTACCTTCAGGATTTTTCAACTTAGCACCCATCTCAAGTCTATAAGGCTGCATTAGATCCAGCGGGCGCAAAACGCCATACAATCCGGATAAAATTCTCAGATGATCCTGGGCAAATAATAAATCTTTTTCTGAAAGTGTTTTGGCATCTAAACCTACAAAAACCTGTCCCTTAAACACCAGTAAAGCTTGTTTTGCATTTTCTGTATTAAAAGGCAATTTCCATTTTAAATATCTTTCGTAATTAAGCGCCGCCAAATCTTGATTAACATTCATAAGCTCCGCTATTTCTTTGGGAGAAAAATCTTTTAACCGATCGACTAATTTTTTTGACTTTTCTAGAAATTCTGGTTGAGAATACGCTTTGGTTTGCACTTTAGCATTAAAATCTAGTGTTTTGGCAGGAGAAATTATAGTTATCATAAATCTTTAAATAATTAGTTTAATGATAAAATTATACTTTTCTACAAAAACACCAAAAATATGCGATTGTTCACTAAAAAAAGCGGTGCTTTCGCACCGCCTGGTCTTTGAAAAGTACTGTAAAAACTTTACAGTAACGATATTTAGGTTAGGGTATTACTCTAAATTTTTTGCAATTACTTTTATTAGATGTAAAGTAAATAAAAATGGTTGCGTCGCCGGTCAAACATTATTACAACATATCTGATCAGATTGGGTAAAACCAGGAAAGAAGTAATTGGTTTTATTCAGTAATAACCGTTTTATTATCCTCAGTAAATTTTAATTTAAAATACAAAACCACTGAAAATATTGCATACAGCGGGTAAATTAATGCAGAAACCAAAGAGTTTAGAACTACTGCCCACATTCCTATATCGTATTTTTGCAATTTAAATGCTTCAAACATATTTCCTGTTTCGTTCCATTGGTCAAAAAACATAATAACAAATGGAATAGACATAATAGCAGCGACAACAATCGATATTAAAATCATAATTAAGATAAACAAAACCGCGGAACCCAGGGCAGACCAAAAATCCTTATGTGCTAATGTAAAAGCTCTTCCAACAGCTTCCAGGGCATTTTTTTCTTCGGCAACCACAATGGTTCCTCCGGGAAATAAAACTGTTCCCAGATAAATCACCGCAATAAATGATCCTATGATAAAGGCGATAATACCAAGCAATGCCCCAAAAAACACTATGAGTACTGAAATGATTAGAAAAAATATCATATGGATACCATATTTCCTAATCGACTCCATAAAAATATCTCCTACCTGGGCTTTGGGATCAAGATCACTTTTTAATAAATAGCTAACCAGGAAAACATTTAAAATTCCATATATAATAACTGCGCCTATAGAATAGATGCCGACCTTTCCCATCAAGCCCGAAAACTCCCTCATCATCATTTCGGGATTTTCAGACATAGCATAGATTTCAAAAAAACCTAAATTGTAGGCAAGCAACTGAATAATAAAAACGGCTACGAAACTAAAAATAAAAAGATTAATGAATTTTTTAAGATAAATATTAAAAACGGCAGATATTACCGAGTCAACCTCCATCGATTTATAAAGACTGTGTTGTTTTAAATCAATCATATATTTAAGATTTTAATTTTTTTTATGGGCTAAAATAAGCAATTTATATATTTTTAGAGAATCAATTAGAAACAAAAAAAGATTTTATTTATTTCATTTGCTTCTACTCTCTTTTTTATTAACTTAACCAATTATTAATTTAATTTTTATGGCCATGGTTCAAGATACGAAGAAAAAATCTGTATTTAAATTATTATTTGTCAGAATAGTAATTGTGATAATTTTGCTAAATACTCTATTAGCATTTTTTTCTATACGAGATGCAGTGCGTATTCAACAAAAAAGTGAAGCAACTCTGCGTAATAAAATAAGGAACGAAATAACCGGTTTAAGCGAATTCCAAACTTCTGCATTAAAAACTTTTGAGCAATCGTTCTACAATTTGCAAAAAGAAACTCTGGAAAAGCTTGTGAATACTGCAAAAAATAAGGACCTAAGAACCCTAAATCTGAATCATCAATTAAGAAATCTTGGATTAGATTCCGTATTACATGATTTATATATTATAGAAGACAATATTGTTGTAAATACCACTTATATGCCCGACTGGGGTTTAGATTTTTCGGCTTTTGGCAACGAAAAAATTGATTTATTTAACCAAATTATTAGATCACAAGATTTTTTTGCAGAAAAATTTCAGTTTGAATCAACTACCAAACGATTAAAATCTTATTCTTATCACCCTGCGAAAAATGGTAAATATTTAATTGAAATTGGCAGTTACTCGGAAATTGCTGATAAAATAATGGAAATGTTCCGCAACAGGTTAAAACAAATAGCCATTGAAAATGAAGATATCATTTCTGTAAATTATTGGTTTGGAAATGAAGAATATCAGTTTCCGTTAATTGATGAACCGCTAAACAGGTATATTCCCGATAGTGTTATTGCCAAAGCTTTTCTGGAGCAAAAAGACTTTTCTTCTGAGTTTACTGCGGGGAAACAAAAACTGTTTGTAGAGTTTCTTTATGTTAACCAGGAAGCAGGGACACGCTTACCAGATTTTGGAATTTCAATTATTACAGACCAAACCGACAAAAATGAGCCTATTCTAAAAATAATTACCAGGCAAATTACTTTTACTGTAATATTTTTGGCATTAATTATAGGATTAATTTACCTGTCGACCCGAAAATTAAGAAAACAAGAATAGTTTAATTTCCCAGGTACAAGTTTTAACTTGTTTTAGAAATGGCTCAATCTTTTCAAAAAGATATTCAATACTATAAATTTTGTATGTATGGTTTTTTAAAAAACCTGCGCTTTTTTGAACCATTTCTTATTTTATTTTTTCTCGAAAAAGGCTTGACATTTTTGCAAATAGGTACCCTTTATGCCATTCGCGAAATTCTTATCAATATTGCAGAAATTCCTTCGGGGGTAGTTGCAGATTCCCTTGGGCGAAAAAAGTCCATGGTTTTTTCGTTCCTTTTTTACATCATTTCATTTACTGTGTTCTTCTCGTCAAAAAGCTACCCGCTTTTCGTTTTAGCCATGCTTTTTTATGCTTTAGGCGATGCTTTTAGAACAGGTACACATAAAGCAATGATATTTGAATATCTAAATATTAAAGGATGGAAAAACCAGCGGGTTTACTACTACGGGCACACACGGTCATGGTCGCAAATGGGATCGGCTGTTTCATCACTATTAGCAGCATCTATAGTATTTTATTCAGGTAATTATCAATCGATATTTATTTATTCTACCCTACCCTATCTTCTCGATTTATTGCTAATTATATCCTACCCCAAAGCGCTCGATGGGCAAACAAGTGCTTTAAGGATTAAAGACATCAAATTGAAATTTATGGCTGTTACTAAGGATTTTATTTTTTCGTTTAAAAAAATTCATATCATAAAAGCCATTGCCAATCTTTCTGTTCACAGTGGATTTCATAAAGCCATTAAAGACTACCTGCAGCCTGTTGTTCAGACTTTTGC
>JAWLEM010000187.1:3227-4862 GCA_041686115.1 Bacteroidales bacterium | reverse complement strand
TCATTATCCCTGCTGTTGCACGATTACTCCAAATTTTCGGTAAGTACCATTGACAAATTCTTTCAAAAAATTATCCGCTCCTTTACCCACGAAGTAGGAATCCAGCCCGGTTATAGCGTTGAATTAAACCAACCGGAGATATTGTCGCTTGTAATTGATAAACTACTGATGGATATTGGAGATAATAAGGATTTACGGGAGTTAACCTCATCATTAGCTGAAAATAAAATTGAACAAGGAAAAAAATGGGATTTTAAAGAAGATATTTTAAAGCTGGCCCGTGAAATTTTTAATGAAGAGTTTAAGGCGTTTGACATCCAGCTTATTAACAAATTCGGAGATAAACAGTTTGTAAAGGATTATATTTCGCAGCTTCAAAATATCATTGCTCAATTTGAAAATCATTTGAAAAAGCTCGCGAAAGAAGCGCTTGCGCTCATAGAAAAAAACGGGCTGACTACCGATGATTTTAAAAATCGTAAAACAGGTGTTCCAAACTATTTCAATAAAATACATCTCCAAAATGTATTTGAGCTAAAACCAAGAACGTTAAAAGGAACGGAAGATTATAAAGAATGGATAAGCCAAAGCAGTCCGAAAAAAGAAATCCTTGAAAATGTTCTGGACCATGGGTTATTTAAGCTGTTTACTGAAATGGTAAGCTTCCATCAAAACAACCAGGAAGAATACTATTCGGCCATTGAAATTCGTAAGTTTATCCATACCCTCGGTATTTTAACGGATATCTCCACAAAGTTACACCGCTACTGCGAAGAGCAGAATGTTTTCCTCATCTCGGATGCTTCCCAACTGCTTCAGGTCATCATCGATAATAATGATGCTCCTTTTATTTATGAAAAAGCAGGGAGTATTTACCGCTTTTTTATGATGGATGAATTCCAGGATACTTCAAAAATCCAGTGGCAGAATTTTAAACCGCTCATAGGCAACAGCCTTGCTCAGGGAAATGCCAACCTGGTGGTAGGCGATGTAAAACAATCCATTTACCGTTGGCGTAACAGCGACTGGGAAATATTGTCGGAAAAAATTGAACAGGACTTTGCACAGTATCAACCCAGGGTAATTCCTCTCAATAACAATTGGCGGAGTAAAAAAAATATTATCGATTTTAATAATTCGGTATTTTATTATTCATCCAACATATTGCAGCAACATTTCAATCATGAGTTTGAGCAGGCAAGCAGCTCAGAAAATCCCTACCAACATAAGATTACTGAAGCCTACCATGATGTAATCCAGCAAACTCCGGCAAAAAACAATGATGGAGGATATATTTATCATGCTTTTGTAGATGAAAAGGGAGAAAAATCGAAAGAGGAAGAAACAATTTCACAGGTAATCAAAAAAATTGAGCTATTACAAGATAAGGGATATGCCCTGAAAGATATTGCGGTATTGGTACGTAAAAAAGATGAAGGACAAAAAATTGCCAATGCGCTTATCGATTACAAGAACAATCACTCATCGGAATACAGGTATGATTTTATTTCCAACGATTCCCTGTTTGTTGCCAATGCTTCAGTTACCCGGTTTATACTGGCTGTTTTGGAGTATCTGTTAAATGATGAAGATGCTATAAACCGCGCATTCTTAGCTTATGAATATCATCAGTAC
>JAWLEM010000187.1:0-3127 GCA_041686115.1 Bacteroidales bacterium | reverse complement strand
TACCTGGATGAAAAATTCCATGTGTTTGTTGATAACCTAAATTTACTGTATGTTGCGTTTACCCGTGCCGAAGAAAATTTATTTATTTTTTCTCCGGCAAAAGGCCCAAAAGATACCCTTAAAGATGTAGGCAGCTTATTAAACTTCACCTATTCCAGTTACCAGAATTATAGCAGGAATGGGCAACCCCTTATTGATTTTACACAAAACCCTGAAGATGATAATATCTTTGAATATGGAACACTGGAAAAAACGAACGAAGAAGAAGGCACTTTTAATGAGATAAAAATCGAATCGTACGAGTCGTATGACATTAAAAATAAGCTTCGCCTTAAATTACATGACCATTCGTTTTTTACCGGTAAAGAAAGCGGTGCTTTTCAACGGGTAAACCACGGTAAAGTGATGCACGAGATTTTTGAACACATTCAAACCGAAAGCGATATACCAAAAGCTTTAGAAAGGCTGCTATTCGAAGGGAAAATATCGCATCAGGAAAAAGAAGAAATTACCGGACATATTAACGAAGTGTTTGAAAATCAACAGATAAAAGACTGGTTTAGTAATCAATGGAACGTAAAAACCGAAGCAGAGATTATATTACCGGGGGGTAAAAAAGCCCGGCCAGACAGGGTGATATATAATCAGGAAAAGACGGTGGTGATTGATTACAAATTTGGCGAGCAGAAAGAAGAGAAGCATAAAAAACAGGTAAAATCATATATGGAAATGTTACAAAAAATGGGCGATACCCATGTAGATGGTTATCTGTGGTATGTGGATTTGGGCAATGTTGTTGCAGTTCAATAGTTAAATGTGCCGTCCCTACAGGACGGGAGAAAAGGCACTAATTACTTTTTACCGTTATTTAGTGCCTACGGCACTTAAAATTTATGGCTAAAGATAAATAGTTTACGTTTTTTGACCATTTTTAATGCTTACAGCACTCAAAAATTTAAAAATGTTTATAAAAAGTATAACCTTCCATCCTGTAAGGATGAAAGGCCGGTAAAAAAAGCACATATTAAAAATCCGTCCTGTAGGGACGAAAGGAAATAAATTATCTTTTATGGTCAATTAAATGATAAAATTTAATTTTATGGCAAATACTTATACACAAATTCATATCCATGCAATATTTGTTGTACAAAACAGACAATCCCTCATCTTTAATTCATGGGAAGAAAGACTTTACAAATATATTTCAGGAATAATACGAAATAATAATCATAAATTAATTGCTATAAATGGAATGCCTGACCATATTCATATTTTATTTGGGATGAGGCCTACTCAAGCCTTATCGAATCTTATGCAACAAATAAAAGGAGACTCTTCAAAATGGATTAATGACAATAATTTTGTTAAAGGTAAATTTTCATGGCAAAGTGGATATGCTGCTTTTTCTTATAGTAAATCACAAATTCATTTAGTTGCTAATTACATCGAAAAACAAAAACAACATCATAAAACAAAACCTTTTATGGAAGAATATGAAAAAATCTTAAATGAATTTAATATTCATTATGATGAACGATATATTTTTAAATCAGTAATTTAGTGCCTACGGCACTTAAAATTTATGGCTAAAGATAAATAGTTTACGTTTTTTGACCATTTTTAATGCTTACAGCACTCAAAAATTTAAAAACGTTTATAAAAAGTATAACCTTCCATCCTGTAAGGATGAAAGGCCGGTAAAAAAAAGCACATATTAAAAATCCGTCCTGTAGGGACGGAAGGAAATTTCTTATAAATCAACAATAAAAAAGAATGAATTATCCATGGGGACATAACCGAAGGTTTAACGCTTACAGCAACTACTTTAAGCGGACTTTTGGCGAGCGGGTACAAAAAGTTACCATTGATGCCGGATTTACCTGCCCGAACAGGGACGGAACCAAAGGAAGAGGCGGTTGTACTTATTGCAATAACGATGCATTTAATCCGTCGTACTGTACACCTGATAAATCGGTAACCCAACAAATAAACGAGGGCATTGAGTTCCATGAAAAAAGATACCGCAGGTCGAACAAGTTTCTGGCCTATTTCCAGGCCTACTCCAACACCTATGCACCACTGGATAAATTAAAAATTATTTATGACGAGGCTTTGAGCGTTCCGGGAATTGCCGGATTAGTGATTGGCACACGTCCGGACTGCATTGACGAGGAAAAGCTGGAATATTTCCAACAATTATCGAAGAAATATTACATTATTTTAGAGTATGGGATCGAATCGTGCAGTAACGAAACGTTGAAACGCATTAACCGGGGGCACACCTTCGAAGAGGCGGTTGAAGCATTGGAAAAAACCAAAAAATTCGGCATAAAAACAGGGGCTCATTTTATTATCGGGCTGCCGGGCGAAACCAAAGAATATATTTTAAGCCAGGCGAAAACCATATCGTCGTTGCCACTCGATACGATTAAATTCCACCAGCTGCAGATTATTAAAGGAACGGCCATGGAAAAAGAATATCATAACCATCCGGAAAATTTTTCTTTTTTTGAATTATCTGAATATATCGACTTTTTTGTCCGGTTTATTGAAAAGTTAAATCCGGATTTTGTGGTGGAACGGTTTGCCGGAGAAGTGCCACCGCGCTTTTTAGCCGGACCCGGCTGGGGGTTAATCCGTAATGACCAGATATTGGTAAAATTTGAGAAGAAACTTAAAGAATTAGATACCTGGCAGGGGAAGTTTTTTGAAAAATAAAAAATTAAAACGAATGAACACCTTTTTAAAACATATCGCAGAAGATTTATACAACAGATATGGAGATAAAATCTCCGGATTATGCCTGGTATTCCCTAACCAAAGAGCAGGTTTGTACTTTAAGAAATATCTGTCCGAATTAACCACAAAACCCATTTGGTCGCCCAAAACAACCACCATTAATGAATTGATGCAGGAAATCTCAGGGTTAACAATCGCAGACCCAATAAAAATCCTGTTCGAGCTGTATCAGATTTATAAACAAGCAAAAAAATCGGAAGAACCTTTTGATGACTTTTATTTCTGGGGCGAAATGATGCTGAACGATTTTGATGATATCGATAAATACCTGGTCAATCCTGATGACCTGTTTAAAAACCTTGAGTCGTTAAAATCCATACAAGACCAG
>JAWLEM010000186.1:0-4870 GCA_041686115.1 Bacteroidales bacterium | reverse complement strand
ACAGCTAATATTTTTTCAAAACTTTACCACACATTCTCAGGAAAAACTCGATTCTGTCTATGGCCTAAATCCGATTCTCTATAATGGCCAAATTTACTCATATGCTATTCATCCATCCGTGAAGGGAAACCAATATTTAATCAATAAAGGTTTCATATCCGGTAATTTAACAATAAACAAAAAGACTTTTTCTGGTCTTCATTTGAATTACGATATTTATAATCAAGAAATTCTATTAAAGTTTGTGCTGAATCATAAAACCTTAATTATTAAATTATGTAAAGAAAAAATTACTGAATTTTCACTCGCCGATAAAACCTTCAACTTAATCAAAGAACCGGAATCAAACGAGAAAACAATTTATCAGGTTTTTGGTGAAGATAAATACAAAGTATTATACCATTGGGAAAAAGAGTTGCATCTATCAAATATTTCAGGAAGAACGTCCTATGTATTCACAAAACCCCAAAAAACAATGTACCTTCAGTTTAATAATCAAAAGGTTAGATTTAAAAACAACAGACACTTTTTATCCCGGTTCAATAAATCAAATAAATCTGAAATAAAAAAATATTTAAAAGTTAATGGATTAAATATTAAAAGAATCTCTGATAAGGACCTAATTGTTTTAATTAATTTTTGTAATACGCTTTGATTTTGAAGAAAAAAATTTTGTTATTTTTATTCTTATTACTAAGCCTGGTTTCAACTGCACAGAAAAAATACTGTATTAGCTGTGATGTAGAAAATATTTCCTTTGATGAATTTACAACTCTTATAAAGGAGCAAACCGGGATAAACGTTTTTTTTGACAAAAAATTGACAGCTTCTGTAATAGTTTCAATTAAATTAGATAGTATTCAGGCCATAGATGCTTTAAAGATGGTGCTAAAAGGAACAAAATTAATCCCCTCGGCATGGCATAAGCATATTGTTATTTTGCATGATAACAACTTAATCAAAGATGTGCCTGATTTTACATACAAACAAACAGATACAACTCAGCTAGATGGACCAATAATGACCAGAACTGAAAAACAATATATTTCTGGTCGAAGCCCTGATGTTATAAAAACTATTACTGTAGGAAATAAAAATATTCAAAGTGATGGGATTGTTAAGGCAATGGGGAAAATTACTGACAATGAAACAGGCGAGCCCATAATAGGTGCCACTGTGTACATTGAAGAAACCAATACTGGTGCAGCAACAGATTTAAATGGTTATTTTACAATTTTATTGCCCCGTGGAAATTTTAATGCAGAATTTTCATCGATGGGATATAAAACCAGCAGATATAAACTCAATGTTTATTCTGATGCCAATATTAAAATAGAATTGGAAAGTTCCACCTTTTATCTCGAAGAAGCTGTGATAAAAGGGGATCGACAAATGGATATCAGATTTAAAGATCCCGGCCTTGAAAAACTTACAGCTAAAGCCATAAAATCTATCCCTATGATGATGGGCGAAAGAGATATTTTAAAAGTATCAGAAATGCTTCCGGGTATTGTTAGTGTTGGTGAAGGGTCATCAGGATTAAATGTAAGAGGAGGAAGTTCTGATCAAAATGCTTTTTATATAAATAAAATACCTATTTATAACACATCCCATTTATTTGGTTTTTTTCCTGCTTTCAATTCAGATATTATTAAAGACTTCTCGATATACAAGGGTCATATTCCTGCAGAGTATGGTGGAAGGTTGTCATCAGTATTTAATATTACTACACGTCAGGGAAACAGAAAAAACTTTAGCCTGCATGGAGGCATTAATCCAATTTCTACAAATATCACGTTGGAGGGACCCATAAAAAAAGACAAAAGCTCAGTATTACTTAGCGCAAGAACATTATATTCTGATTGGATATTAAAAAAAATAAATGATCCTACCATTAGTAATAGCAGTGCGGATTTTAATGATTTTACTTTTGGCTTAAACTATGACTTTGAAAAAACTTCAGTATCCACTTTTGTATATTCAAGTGATGATAAGTTTGACCTTGCCGATATTAATAGTTACTCTTATTCGAACAAGGGAGCATCTATTAATATCCATCACAATTTTAATAATTTACTCCGGATGAATACTTCGCTTGTTGGTTCTCAATATGCTTTCAAAACAATTGATAAGCAAAGCGAATCAGAAGCTTATAAACACCCTTATCAAATTAATCATTATGAATTTCGCGCAGATTTTAAACAAACATTTAATGAATCCAATGAATTGGATTTCGGTTTAAGTGGAATTTATTATTTGCTCGATCGGGGGACCGTTAAACCTTATGGTTTAGAATCACTGCATCAGGTTATTCAACACGGAAAAGAAAAAGGAATGCAAGCTGCATTATACCTATCAGACAATTATGATGTTGCATCGTGGTTAAATATTACTGCGGGGCTTAGATACTCACTTTATGCACCTTTGGGTGAAAATCAAGTGTACAATTATTACGAAAATCAACCCAAAGATTTAAATAATATAAGCGATACTTTATACTTTGGAGCAAACGAAGCTATAAAATGGTATAAAAGCCCTGAATTTAGATTATCATTTAATTTTGAAACAGATCCGAATGGAAATATCAAGCTCGCCTTTAACCAAATGAGCCAAAATTTATTTATGTTAAACAATACTTTATCCGTTGCACCAAATTCTCAATGGAAGTTAGCAGATTATCATTTAAAACCATCAAAAAGCAATCAACTATCATTAGGTATATTTAGAGATATACCCAAAAAAAATCTGGAAACATCTGTTGAATTTTTTTACAAATCCACATCAAACTTTACTGAATTTAAAGATGGTGCAGATTTTATCAACAATCCGGAATTAGAAACTGAAGTACTGCAAGGAAAACAAAACGCTTATGGAATTGAGTTATTGTTAAAAAAGACAGGTGGAAAAATTAATGGCTGGATGGCTTATACCTATTCACGCTCTTTTGTTCAAGTGGATGGAGAAAACGATTGGGATAAAATCAACAATGGCAAAATATATCCCTCAAATTATGATATTCCACATGTTTTTAATGCAGTACTAAACTATAACATTACTAAAAGAGCAACTTTATCAGCTGTTTTAACTTATCAAAAAGGAAAACCCGCAACATATCCCGTATCGATTTATTATATGGATGATACTCCTTTAATCGATTACTCTGATAGAAATAAATATAGAATCCCCGACTATTTCAGAACTGATTTATCGTTAACCATTGAAGGAAACTTAAAAAAGGATAAATTAATTCATAGTTCGTGGATGTTTAGTGTTTATAATTTAACCGGAAGAAAAAACGCATACTCTGTTTATTTTATATCCGAAAATGGATATATTAAAAGTTATAAATATTCTGTTATAGGAACTCCTTTTTTCACCATTTCCTGGTTATTTAAACTTGGTAATTATGCATCACAATAAATAATATGAAATTGATTGTTAAAAAAATCTTTTATGAGATATAAAATAATCCATTTATTGCTAATTGTAATTTTATCATTAGGCATTTTTTCTTGTATTGAAGAATATAAGCTTTCGATTGATCCTTCTGATCAAGCAAAATATGTTGTTTTTGGCAACATAACTAACCAGGAAGGAAATCAAAGTGTTCAGATTTCTTACTCATCCGGAATAATAGAACCTGAATATATCCCGGTAAATGATTGTAATGTAAAAATAAGCGATGACAAAGGAAATGTTTTTGAGTCATACGAAAACAACAAAGGTTTTTATAAAATTTATATTCCTGAAGAATACCTTAATCCGGGTACGGCTTTTAAAATTGACATCTTTACTCCGGATGGAGATCAAATAACTTCAGATTACGATACATTATATCAATGTGCGAACTTAGACTCTATTTATTATACCAGAGAAGACCTCCCTTCGGACGATATAACAGAACATTTTGAAAAAGTTCAGTTTTTTCTCGACATGGAAGGTTCTCCGGAACATTCAAAGCATTATATTTTTACCATAGAAGAAACCTGGGAATACCATACCAGGCATTTAAAAGAATGGTATTATGACGGGAGAACCCTTACTCGCATAGACCCCCCTGATGCCAGCACTCATATTTGTTGGAAAACACAAATGGTACCAAATATTTTTGCTTTATCAACAAAATACCTTTCAGAAAATAGTTTTTCAAAATTTCCGCTACATGCTGTGACTAATAAAACCGAAAAACTTGTTTATGGCTATAGTATGAAAGTTGTGCAACATGCTACTTCTGTGTCTACCTTCAATCATTTTAAAAAATTAAGAAATAACATAAGTGCCGAAGGAGGATTATATATGAAACAACCTGAACAAGTAAAAGGAAACCTACATAATTTAACCAATCCCGGAGATGAAGTATTGGGGTATTTCTTTGCATCATCAACCAATACGAAAAGAATATTTGTTGAAAAACCAGACGATATGGAATTATACTACTATGACAGGTGTTTAGAAACAATATTGAGGTTTGGAGTTAGATCAATTTCACGAACCAGCCTTCCTACATATTTGCTAAATGGAGGATCAATCATGTTAAGCGATAATTGTGTTGATTGCACACTTAGAGGGGGTACAACAACAAAACCAGAATTCTGGCCATATTAAATTTAAAACAAATGAAATATCTAATTATTTCTATTGGCTTTTTCTTTACAACAAGTCTTGCTCTTTGTCAAGGCCTTGATAACTATCATGAAAAAGTTATACTCAATACAGACCGTTCTATTTATATCACAGGTGAATCTATTGCATTTTCTGCAACTGCATTAAATAATCAGAAGTTTTTAAGCCAAATATTATACATTGAATTAATAACCCCAACCGGGAAGCAAATGAATGGGGCAAAATATAAAATTGAGCAATCGAGATG
>JAWLEM010000185.1:0-4897 GCA_041686115.1 Bacteroidales bacterium | reverse complement strand
ATCGTAAACCCTTTGCTTTACAATTGATTTAACTTCTAAGGCAGAAATAATTTGCTCTTTTTTATCTTTTTCTGTCATGTTTCTTTATTTTAAGAGTCAGTTAATATGCTTTTGCAAATAAAACCCTACGCTCCGATGGTTTGCCTGTAAGAATGCATTTTCCTTTTTCAGCTTTTGAATCAAAGGGGATACATCTGATGGTTGCTTTTGTTTCGTTTTTAATAATTGTTTCGGTTTCTGACGTGCCATCCCAGTGAGCCAGTACAAAGCCTCCTGTAGTGTTTATAATTGTTTTGAATTCATCATAAGTATCAGCAGTAAATGTATTTTTTTCTCTGAAAGCTAGTGCTTTATTAAATATGTTTTGTTGAATATCATCTAATAATTTAACTATAAAATCGTCTATTCCATCCTGAGAAACGATTTCTTTTTTCAGTGTGTCTCTTCGTGCTATCTCCAAGGTATTGTTTTCGATATCGCGTGGCCCGATGGCAATTCTTACAGGTACTCCTTTTAATTCATACTCAGCGAATTTCCACCCGGGTTTATAAGTATCTCTGTCATCAAATTTTACAGAAACACCTTGATCTTGCAATTTTTTCTTAATTATTTCTGCTTTTTCTGAAATCGCTTGTAGTTGATCGTTTCCTTTATAAATGGGTACAATAACTACCTGTATTGGAGCTAACTTGGGTGGTAAAACCAGTCCGTTGTCATCTGAGTGTGCCATTACCAGTGCACCCACCAGGCGGGTTGAAACACCCCACGAGGTAGCCCAAACATGGTCTAATTTCCCATTTTTATCTGTAAATTTAACATCAAATGCTTTTGCAAAATTTTGTCCGAGAAAATGTGATGTCCCCGATTGCAATGCTTTTCCATCTTGCATAAGCGCCTCAATGGAGTATGTTTCCAGTGCTCCGGCAAAACGTTCGTTTTCTGTTTTATATCCTTTTATTACCGGAACGGCCATCCAATTTTCTGCAAAATCAGCATATACATTGATCATTTGTTCCGTTTCATCAAGGGCTTCCTGCTTTGTGGCATGTGCTGTATGGCCTTCCTGCCATAAAAATTCAGCTGTTCGTAAAAATAAGCGGGTACGCATTTCCCAACGAACAACATTAGCCCATTGATTGACTAAAATGGGTAAATCACGGTATGACTGGATCCAGTTTTTATATGTATTCCAAATAATTGTTTCAGAAGTAGGTCGAACAATTAACTCTTCCTCAAGTTTAGCATCAGGATCGACAATAATACCCTTTCCATTAGGATCGTTTTTAAGGCGATAATGAGTAACTACGGCACATTCCTTAGCAAATCCTTCTACATGGCTTGCTTCTTTCGAAAAAAATGATTTTGGTATAAAGAGCGGGAAGTAGGCATTAGAGTGCCCAGTATCCTTAAACATTTTATCTAATGCTGACTGCATATTTTCCCAAATCGAATATCCATAAGGTTTAATAACCATAGAGCCTCTAACAGCAGAGTTTTCGGCTAAATCTGCTTTAATTACCAGTTCATTATACCACTGTGAATAATTTTCTTCTCTTTTTGTAAGTGTTTTTGCCATGTTTGGTATAAAATTTGCTTGTTATTTAATAGAAATTAAAATAGTTTTAAAGACGCAAAAATAAAGAAATAATATTATAAAATATAACCAAACAGGAGGTACATTATGAAAACTAAAATTTATTTAATATTAATCCTATCAGTATTTCTCGCCTCATGTTCATCATTGCAGCAAACGGCTGTAAACGACGATCTATATTATTCGCCCGCAGATGAGTATGTTGCAAGCACTGATGTGAATGCTAATCCATCATACGATAATAATAAATCCATGGCCATTAACGACGAATATGATAAAAAAATATCCGATATTCTGGAAGATGATTCTAAAGAAAATGTGGATACTACTATCGTCGAAAACGAAAAATCGGAAAATGTTTATGACCGTTTAATCGTTGATGATTATCAGGAAGCTTATGATAGAAGGCTTGAAGCTAAAAAAAGTCCTTACTATGGAATGTCAACTTACAACATTTATTTTAATGATGATTACCGATTTGCCAGCATGTTTTTTAACGATCCGTTTTATAACGTTGTAATCGTTGGAGATCAAATATGGGTAGAACCTTATTATTTATCTTCTAGCTTTTATTACTGGGGAAGGCCATATTACAGATCTTCATGGTATTATTCATATCCATATTATTCATCTTATTACCATAACCCGTATTATTCATATTATAATTATCCATATTACCATAACCCATATTATAATCCTTACTATTATCCATATTCTGTAACGAATTATAATTATGGTAATACGGATGAAAACTGGGCAGGATCTCAGTATAACTCTTACCGAAGAAGATCATTAGGAACAATGAGTGGTACAGGCGTTTCTGGTGTTAACGAGAGAGTGGCCAGAAATACAGAATCGTATATGGGTAGAGATATAACTCCTGCCAGTTCAGTTAAATCGCGTTTGGATAATGTTGAAGAAGGACGGCCGGCAAGAAGATCCGAAGTGGTTACCCGTAGAAGTGGAGATAACAATATTGATGCAAGAAAAACTGTTAGAGTAGTTAATGAGCAGGATTCAAGAGTTGTTAGAGATCATAACAGGCAAGAGCCGGAGCGAAGAACAGCTGTTTCTGAAAATCGAACAGAAACAAGAAATTATGTGAGATCACAAGAACAGAATCGTTCTACCTATAACACCAATAGAAAAGCTACACGTTATAGCAGGCCTGAAAGTACCAGTAACGCAAGATCTCAGACAAAACGTTCTTCATCGGGTACATCAACTTATACACCAAACAGGAGTACAAGATCAAATAGCTCTGGAACATCAAGATCTTATAGTCCGAGACGATCATCAGGCTCTTCAGGTTCTTCTGGTAGCTCATCAGTTCGAAGCAGCGGTTCTTCAGGAGGCTCATCAGGATCTTCGTCAGGTTCAAGTTCAAGTTCCGGATCTAGTTCAAGCAGTTCCAGGTCAGGAAGAAGAAGATAATAAAAATATAAACCTGAAAGGATATTATAATTCTTTCAGGCTTTTTTATACAATTTTTAAACATCAAATTTAATGATATGAAAAAAATATTTTTATCTAGTATAGCTCTTTTATTTTCATTCGCATTATTCTCACAAAGCCCTTATGTGGATTATGCATTAAAATTTTCGACAAATAATTATTTAGGTACTGCTCGTTTTACCGGAATGAGTGGAGCCTTTGGTGCCCTGGGTGGGGATTTTTCGTCTATAGCTATCAATCCTGGCGGATTAGGTGTATTCCGTAATACCGAGTTAATGTTTTCTCCCGGTGCAGTTTATGATCAATCATCATCAAGCTACTTGAATTCTGTTAGTGATGATAGTAAATACCGGTTAAGTCTTAACAACATTGGGCTGGTAATGTCTTACGATCTTGAAAATTCAGATACCCGATGGGTAAACGCTAATTTCGCAGTAGGATATAATAAACTCAATAATTTTAATCGAAATATTCTGTTTTCAGGAAATAATAATGAATCTATCATGGAATATTTTGTAAATGAAGCCAATGCAGCAGGTTCTGTAGATAATTTAGACGGAATGTATGAACGATTACTTTATAATACTTACCTAATGGATTATGATACAATCAATAACGAATTCTGGAGCCAGGTTACCGATGAAAAATGGTATATTGATTCAACCAATAGTTTTAATATAAACAAACAAAAGTTGATACAAACAAACGGATCAGCCGGAGAATTTACCTTTGCTTTTGGTGCTAATTATGCACATAAATTATATGTAGGAGTTAGCGTTGGTATTAGTTCTATTAGGTATACAGAATTTACTTCGCATTACGAATATGAGAATAATGAATCTGATATTTATGATTTTTCAGCTTTAGATTTCCAGGAAAATATAAATACTTCAGGTACAGGTTTTTCTTTAAAATTAGGTGCCATATATAAGCCTATTGAATTTATTCGAATAGGAGCTGCCTTGCATTTGCCAACATTTTATAAATTGGAGGAAGATTTTTATACAAGGGTAAATGCCTACTATGATAATGGTGATTATTTGTGGCAAAAATCGGGAACACAAACTTATAAATATGATTTAACAACACCTTTACGAGCTATGGGTAGTGTCGGATTTCAAATTGGTAAAGTTGGTTTAGTTGATGTTGATTACGAGTATGTTGATTTTTCGACAATGAAAATGGATGATGATTTTAACAGCCAGGGTGTTATTGCTGATAATAATTATATTCAATCAGCATTTGAAAAAACACATAATATTAGAGCAGGAGCAGAATTTAGAACAGGTGTTATATATTATAGAGCCGGATTTGCATACTCAACCAGTCCTTTTAAAGAGGGAACAGGTAACGAAGCTTTTGATCGAACTTCCTATTCTGCTGGTATAGGTTACCGAGAAAGCAATTTCTTTTTCGATTTTGCTTATCGACTAATGATGAGCGAATTTAAAGTTGACGATTATCCTGGTGGTAATACAGCTAATATAGATAATAGCATAAATAATTTTATTTTAACCATGGGAGTTAAATTTTAGAAGAGTAAAAATTTTAGGTTAGGGTTTAATTCCTTACTGCCGGCGTACCATTGCCGGCAGTTTTTTTTATGTTTCGATTCGAGAAATAGTTGTATATTTATTCGATAAATGATTTTCTGCCATTTTTCTTTGAGTATTAGTAGTTAAATATTTATTTTCGTAACCTGTAATTTATTAGGAGATTCAATCTTTTTAATATAAAACAAAAAAGAAGGCTTGTATAATGGATACTAAAGACCAAAAAAACTCTGACTCTGTTCGTGATGAGCAGCAAATAGACAAAAATTCGGAAACTAATATGGATAAAGATATT
>JAWLEM010000184.1:0-4900 GCA_041686115.1 Bacteroidales bacterium | reverse complement strand
CCGGTATGAATGGGGTGGTTTTAAGTGGCGATTTATTCAACTTATTTGTTTTTCTTGAGATATCTGTTATCTCATCGTATGCACTTGTTGCGTTTGGCACTGAAAAAGAAGAACTGGAGGCATCGTTTAAATATCAAGTTTTGGGAGGTATTGCATCATTTATTATTTTATTTGCCATAGGATTAATTTACTGGCGAACCAAAACACTCAACATTGCAGATGTTTCTACCCTGTTAACTTCACAGCAAACCAATATATTCGACATATTTGTACAAATCTTGCTCATTTCAGGATTTGGATTAAAAGCCGCCATGATGCCATTCCATGCATGGTTACCCGACGCGCACTCATCGGCGCCCTCTCCCATTTCTGCGATGCTATCAGGTGTACTTATCAAAGCTGTAGGAATTTATGTTATCATAAGGCTTTTCTTTAATATGTTTATCGCATCGGAAGAAATTGCAATTCTCATTACAACACTAGGTACAATATCTATGGTCATAGGTGTATTGTTAGCTATCGGCCAATGGGATATAAAAAGATTGCTTGCTTACCACAGTATAAGCCAAATGGGATATGTAGTACTGAGCATTGGTATAGGATTAATATTAATGGCCAGGGGAACAAGGCCGGCAGTTGCTGTGCTTGCTATTGCAGGTGGATTATTTCATATGGTAAATCACGCAGTTTTTAAAGGTTTATTATTCCTGAATGCCGGAGCCATAGAGCATAGAATTCATACCAGAAATCTGAAAGAAATGGGTGGCCTTAGTAAAGATATGCCTGCAACATCTGCAACATCATTTGTTGCATCGATGTCGATATCCGGAATTCCCCCATTTAATGGATTTTTTAGTAAACTGATTATTATTATCGCTGCCATACAAGCTAAATTTTATTTGGTGGCATTTCTGGCTGTTGTGGTAAGTATTATTACGTTGGCATCATTCATGAAATTTCAGCGATATGCATTTTTTAATAAAAAAGAATATAGTAAAACATTAAAAATAAAAGAAGTTCCATTTCCAATGATTTTTAGCATGGCTATTATGGGAATCCTTTGCCTGGTATTCAGCCTGTTGGCTTTCCCTGGTGTAAGGGAGCAAATACTGGGGCCTGCAATTGATGTATTAATGAAAACTGGTGAATATACACAAACAATAATTGGTATGTAATTATGAACCGAGCCATGACAATAAATTTGACACACAGCCGCATGATTTTAACTAAGTTAATAGTATGTTGTGGCGGGCAATTGATGTGTCATGGCGAGCTGCACCTGCACGCCGTACAACTTTGGCAGGCGGGTCTGACCGCTAAAATCAAAATTATAAACAGATGAAATACATTTTATTCTTTATCATATCGTTCATTCTGTGGCTGTTGTTAAGTTTTAATCTTACAACATCTAACATTATTGTTGGAGTTATTGCGTCACTGATAACAACAATTCTCTTCGGAAAATATTTTATTAAAGTTGTAACTCCGTTTCTGCAACCACAAAGATACTTCTGGCTTATTGTATATTTATTGATATTTATCTGGGAATGTATTAAAGCCAATTTTGATGTTGCTTATCGGGTTCTACATCCTGCAATGCCTATAAAACCAGGTATTGTTAAAGTAAAACTCAACCTAAAAACCAATATTGCAAAAACAATTCTGGCCAACTCAATAACCATGACTCCGGGTACTATCTCGGTTGATATTATTGACGATATCATTTATGTTCACTGGATTTATGTTAGTTCAGAAGATCCGGAAGTTTACAGCCAAAAAATATCAGGAAGATTTGAAAAATATATTAAAAAAATATTCGAATGATTGCTCTTTTAAACATATTGCTATATGTGCAAATCGCCTTATGTATATTCTGCTTATACAGGATTATACGCGGTCCATCAATTGCTGACAGAATGGTTGGAATAGATATTTTCGGTATTCTGGTGGTTGGAATATGTGCCATCTTATCTATCACTACCCAAAAATCATTTATTCTGGATATTGGTATTGCATGGATCATCTTAAGTTTTATTGGCACATTAACATTGGCTAAATATTTAAGTGGGAAAAAATTAAATGAATGATATGGAAATTGTAAGTATTATATTAATCTGTGTTGGAATACTGTTTAACTTTTTCGGATGTATCGGATTGGTTCGTTTACCGGATGTTTATAATCGATTGCAGTCGGCAACTAAATGTGTAACCTTAGGTACATGCAGTATTTTACTTGGGGTTTTGTTTCATTTTGGATTTAACAGTGCCGGAGTAAAAGCAATTATTGCCATTCCATTGTTATTTTTTGGAGCTACGGTTGCTGCCCATGCCTTGGTAAAAGGGGCCTACATTTTTGGAATAAAACTGGGTGAAAGAAGTGTTAAAGACGATTATAAAGATGTGACAAAAAATTAATGTCCGTAATTCGTCAAGTCGTTTAGAACGGCCAGACGGATAAATTTAAATCTTGAAACTTGGAACTAACATGAAATATCCTAAAGTAAGAGAAATAAAAGAAGCATTAGTATCGCTGTTTTCACCGGCTTATACAACAAAATTTCCGAAAGAGCCTCATACGCCTTTTGAAAATTACAGAGGCAAGCCAGAGGTTGACGAAAAGAATTGCGTTGGCTGCGAAACCTGTGCAAATGTTTGCCCGCCCAATGCAATCACATTTGAAGATGATAAAGAAAAGGGAATACGCACAATAAGAAGAGATTATGGTAAATGTATTTTTTGCGGCCAGTGTGAGGAGCATTGTATTACCCAGAAAGGAGTAAAATTATCAGATATAATTTTCGATATCGCTAATTTTGATCGTAACCAGGTAGTTGAGTATCAAGAAAGAGAATTGATCATTTGCAAAAATTGTGGTGCGATAATCACTACCAAAGATCACATGATTTATATGCATAAAAAACTGGGGCCAAAAGCATTTGCATCCATTCAGAATCTAAATATTTTAAATGAAAAGTTAAGGCTGGCAGCAAAATCTGATGTAGACAGCGATATAAGAGACGGACTAAAAAGAAAAGATATGTTTAACATATTATGCCCCAGCTGTTTAAGAGAAGTGCTAATAAAATATACTTTTGAGTGATTGAAAACTTAAGCCAATTAATAAAAGATAACAATAAAAAAAAGCTCTTTGTCGGGATTGGAAATGTATTAAAAAGAGACGACGGAATTGGAGTTTATATCAGCAACCATATTAAAGAATCAGAATCGGTTCAAAAACTCACAGTTGAAGTTAGTATTGAAAATTATTTAGGCAAAATTAATTCTTTAAATCCTGATGTTCTTATTCTTATTGACTGTGTAGATTTTGGCAAACAACCGGGCCATGCTGAAATACTCCCTGCCGGGCAGGTAAAAGATTTCACGTTAAATACACACAATATATCACTAAAAAGGATATCCGAGTTGTTTAAAATGCCTGTTTTTATTTTAGGTATTCAGCCAAAAAGTATTGATTTTGGCGAAGAAATATCGAAAATTGTTTTAGAGTCAGCACAAAATATTTTAGAAATTATAAACCAATAAAACCCAAGCGCCATGCCAAAAGATTATTTATGTCCCATTTGTAAAGGCCATTTAAGAGTAAAAAATTCCATTTTACTTGCGGCCAAATCAAAAGAAAATGAGAAGGGTTTAATATTTTTAAACTCTGAAATTGGAAACTACACCATTACTACACACAGAGATTTTGAGATTCAGAAGGGTGAAGAATACACCTTTTTCTGCCCGATTTGTCATGCCACTTTAAACCGAGAAGAAAATCCAAACCTGGTAAAAATTATTCTGGTTGAAGAAGATGGTGAATCGGAAATTTATTTTTCGAGCCTTGCCGGCGAAAAATGTACTTACAAAATTAAAGATAAAGAATTTAAAGAGTTAGGCCCTGATGCAGACAAATACAAGAAGTATTTTGATGTTCCGGAAGAATATAAAAAATATCTATAATTATGCAAACAGACTCTTTAGTTCTCTATTTGACAGCCGCCTCAATCGGGTTTTTCCACACCCTTTTGGGGCCTGATCATTATGTTCCGTTTATTGTAATTTCCAAAGCCCGAAAATGGTCCCTCACAAAAACTAATTTTATTACTTTTTTATGTGGATTAGGACATGTAGGCAGCTCTATTTTAATTGGATTTATTGGCATTATGCTTGGTGTTGCTGTTAACAAACTTACACCCATTGAATCTACTCGTGGCTCTGTAGCTGCCTGGCTAATGATTGCTTTCGGCCTGGCTTATTTTATTTGGGGACTAAAAAAAGCCGTCAAACAAAAAGAACATTCACATCAACATATACATTCTGACGGGACTATTCATGTGCACAAACATTCGCATTTTAAAGAACATTCGCATATTCACCAAAAGAAAAGTTTAAAAGAACTAACCCCATGGATTTTATTTACCATTTTTATTTTTGGGCCATGCGAGCCGTTTATTCCAATACTGCTTTACCCGGCAGCTCAAAATAATATTTTTGATGTTATTATGGTAACCATAATATTTAGTTCGGTAACCATAGGTACCATGATGGCTATAGTAACATCATCAGTTATTGGAATAAAGTTTTTACCCAAATTAAATGTAGAACGTTTTATGCATGCCATTGCTGGTGCTACAATTTTTCTTTGTGGTGTGGGAATAGAATTTATGGGCTTATAGATTCATTAAACCGTGTGAATAATTTCTTTAATTGATTGTACCCAAACATCCTGGTCGTTTAAACTTTTAACAAGGGTTAATCGGTCACCGCCACTTTTTATAAATAATTTCTGATACTCATCTCCTATTTCAACAATGGTTTCCAGGCAATCGGTAACAAATGCAGGAGCAATTACCAAAACAGATTTTATCCCTTTTGTTGCGAGTTCTTTTATTACATC
>JAWLEM010000183.1:0-4932 GCA_041686115.1 Bacteroidales bacterium | reverse complement strand
TTTTTGAAAAGCTATACAATATTAGCAATACAAACGATTTGTTAATTATTGCCGGCAGGCCATTAAAGTCAGGTAATATTCATTTTATTGAGCGGGAAAATTTGCATGGACAAATATATTTTTTAAAGATTGCCAGCGCCAATATTCTATTGTTCTATTATAAGGGGCCAGATAATATTACCATTGATAATTATGCGGTTTTTCCTGAGAACATCTATATTTTTGACCTGGGAGCGAAAATTGATAATGATCATATAGAGCCGGTTTATTATAACCAGGTAGCCAAAAAATTTCAGGCCGTTGGAGCCCCCGAAATTGAGTTAAAAGCACAAAATCTTGAATTTACTTTTCCACGGAGCAATAACGGGATTCATCAACTATCACTTATCGCTAAGTCTGGCGAAATGATTGGTGTTATTGGTAAAAGTGGTGTTGGAAAATCAACATTAATCAATTTGTTAACCGGGTTAATTAAACCCGGCCACGGAAAAGTTTTGATTAACAATTACGAATTACTAAAAAACCGAAAAAAACTCGAAGGATTGATCGGGTATATTCCACAGGATGACCTGCTAGTTGAAGAGCTTACTGTTTTTGAAAATTTGTATTTAAGCTCAAAACTTTGTTTGGGTAATCTTAGCAATAAGGAAATTACAGAACGGGTAAATGAATTGCTGATATCTCTTAATTTATATGAGGCAAAAGACTTAAAAGTTGGAACTCCCCTAAATAAGTTTATTAGCGGAGGCCAGCGGAAAAGATTAAATATTGCGCTTGAATTAATTCGTGAGCCATGGATTTTATTTGCCGACGAACCCACATCTGGCCTGGCAATTACTGATGCACATGAAATAATGGAGTTGCTGGTAAATCAAACAGCTAAAGGAAAAATTGTATTGACCAATATTCATCAACCTTCGTCGGAGCACTTTAAAATGTTCGATAAAATTTTGGTGCTCGATAACGAAGGGTTTCCTGTATATTTCGGTAATCCTGTCGATTCTATTTCCTACTTTAACCAGACAGCCCATAAATTTGTAAAATTGTCAGACAGATGCCAGCTTTGTGGTAATGTAAATCACGAAACCATTTTTAACATCCTTACCGAAAAGAAAGTTGATAATAAAGGGTTTCCTGTTAACGAAAGGAAAATATCTGTTAAGCAATGGCATAACAATTATATTGAACATTTACCCGAGGAAGTTAATAAGGAAAATAGTAAAGAGGATGCTTTACCAAAAACAGAGTTTAAAAAGCCTCCGGTTTTAAATCAGTTCCTGATATTCTTAAAACGCGATTGGTTAAGCAAAATTTCTAACCACCAGTATGTTGCGATTTCATTACTTATTACTCCGGTACTTGCCACAATTTTAGCTTTACTTACCCGCTCGGGGATCGATAAAGCTACTATGAAATATGTTTTCATACATAACGAGAATATTCCTGCTTATCTGTTTATGAGTGTTATTGTTTCGTTATTTGTTGGCCTCATTATAAGTGCCGAAGAAATTTATCGTGACAGGAAAATGCTGAAGCGCGAACAATTTTTAAATCTTAATAAACCGGCTTATTTGTTTTCAAAATTGTCATTTTTGTTTTTTATCAGCTTAATTCAAACCATATTGTATGTAGTTATTGGTAATGCTATACTCGAAATTAAGGGAATGGTTTTTCAATATGCCCTTATCCTTTTTACCACTGCATGCTTTGCCAATACATTGGGATTGCTTATATCTACACTTTTTAATTCGGTTGTTGTAATTTATATTCTTGTGCCTCTGTTAGTTGTTCCGCAAATTCTTTTAAGCGGCACCATTGTACAATATGATAAGTTGAACGAGAAAGTTGTTTCCGAAAAATTTGTGCCTGTTATTGGCGATTTTATGGTGTCGCGATGGGCTTACGAAGCCCTTGTAGTTACCCAGTTTAAGGACAATAAATTTCAAAAAAACTATTTTAAAACCGATCAAAAGGTTAGTAACCTAAAGTACGATTTGCTTTTTTTGATCCCCGAAGTGGAAAGTGCACTTGATGAAATAAAATTTGATGACGCGAACAATCCGGAACAGAAAATTAACTTTATTCGTTCACTGATTAATACACTAAAACAAAGATACACCTTAAATATATCGGATCAGGATATTGATCAATTGCCGGATACAAAAGCCCGGACAAAAATGGAGCTGGAATTAAGAAATATAAAGCAAGAATTAAATACCGATATTAATCGTTATATGATTTTTAAAGATAGCGTAACAAATAAACTGGTAGAAAATTTAGGTGGTATTGATGAGTATAATCAATTCAAGAACATGTATTATAATAACAGTCTTGCCGATATGGTTTTAAACAGGAATACTTTTGAGCCGGCCGTAAAAAGCCTGGAAGGTAACGAGTTAATTCGAAAAATTGAGCCCATTTACCAAAAGCCAATGTCTAATTACGGAAGAGCTCATTTTTTATCAGCAACAAAAAAAATAAAAAATTTGGAATTCTATACATTAACTTTTAATATTAGTATTATTTGGCTTATTTCAATCATAACTTTTATTATTTTAGTCATTATTTTTAAGCAAAAGAATTTAATCATCAAATAATATATACATGAAAACAAAACTTTTTTTAATCTCAGGAGCAGTTTTGATGTTGTTTTTCGTTTTCTGTTGCAAATCTGAAAAAGAAGATGCAAAAGAAGAGCAACAATCGGAAGATCTTGTAGAAATTAAGGATACCATTAGCGATATTATTTATGTTTTGCCATCTCCTAACGAGATTTTAGCAGAAATTTTTATCGAAGATATAAAGATTGATCCCACACTGGTTAATAGTTATACCAATGCAAACCAATACATCGAAAACAGGAGCAAGGCCATAAATCTGGGTGTTTATATTGCCGATTTTGCATACCTGAGCTATTCACCGGAGAGTACAACCGAGTTGAATTATCTTAAGGTTATTAAGAAATTAACCGAAGAAGTGAATATTTATGGATTGATGGAAAACAAAACCCTGGAACGTATTCAGGATAACCTGACCGAAAAAGATTCGCTCAATAAAATTTCGCAGGAATTATATTATAAAATTTCTAACAATCTTGAAAACTCGGACCGTGAAAATTTATTTACACTCATTTCAAGTGGCGCAATCATTGAGTCGTTGTATTTATCTGTAATGCTGGTCGATGATTTTAACGATTATAAGGGAATTATTGAAAAGATGTATGAACAGAAATTTGTATTCGATAATTTTTACGAGTATGCCAGTGTATATGCCGATGACCCTTATGTTAAGCAAATTATGGACAAACTTGAGATTTTAAAACAAACTTTCGATCAGCTTAACACTAAAGAAACCGAACATGAAGTGATTGAAAAGGACGATCAAACGCTAAGATTCACAGGCGGATCGCAGTTTATTGTTAATAGCGAGAATTTCAAAAAATTTAAAACCGATATAATTTCTATTCGTAACGATATTATTACGCCGTAGAAGTTGGGTTTATAACATAAAGCATGAAATAAAACGATGAAAAAAATGGAAAATAAAATATTACGATCAGGATTTATCGCTATTGCTTTTCTTTTTATGTTGTTTCAAATAAAACCTGTAAGTGCTCAATATTGCGATAGATTCCATGAAACCTCAGCCTGCAGGCTGGCCAACGATGGTAGTTTTAAACCATACGGGCAATCGAAGAGTGGTGTACTCGAAATCAACAAAAAGTTTGAATATAAGTTGGTATTATATGGCGAAAAAGATTTTAAAATAGGTGTTTGTACTGAATCCGGCTTCGGCCCTGTACACTTTAAAATAATTAATGCGCGCTCAAAAACGGTTTTATACGATAATATTACCGACGATTATATCGAATCTGTTGGTTTTACCAATGATTTTACTCAAAGCGTTATTATTGAAATTACTGTTTTAGCAGAAGAGATAGAACCTGAAGATGCTTATGATACAAGAGTATGTGTTGGGATTAATATATTATGGCGAAAAGCACCAAAAATAGGATTTTAACATGACAAGATGGATTATTTTTATTACGGTATTTCTTTTTTCTACAAGCATAAATGCACAAAATCTAGTTCCAAATCCAAGTTTTGAAGAATTTGATGATTGTCCGGTTGATATGACGTTATATCCGCAAAGAAAGTTAATTCCTCATTGGTATATGCCCAATAAAGGCACAAGCGATTATTTTAACGCCTGTACGAACATGCAAGTGAGTGTACCTAATAATTTTATTGGAAACTTATGGGCTTATGAGGGGAAAGCTTATGCAGGGGTTGTTTTATTCGAAATTCATGTTGAAGATACCGCCGATAAAAAAGATCAGAATTACCGGGAATACCTGCAGGCAGAACTGGAAAAGCCATTGTTAAAAGGTCACTATTATGCTGTTCAGCTTCATTTTGCGATAGCTACCTATTCTACTTATGCCGTAAACAGGCTTGGTATTTATTTTTCCAACGACCGGATAAGAAATAAGCGTACTTACAAAACGTTATTGTACAAACCACAAATTTTTATCCCTGATGATACTGTTTTTACCGAAACCAGTATTTGGTACGAATTATCCGACACAATAAAAGCTAACGGGGGAGAAAGGTACATTACCATCGGAAACTTTTTTAATGATGAGGATACTAAATTTGAGCAACTCGATATTTCAGAATTTAATCTCCCCTTGCAGCATAATATCGAAAAAAACGGGTTGGCATATTATTATATCGATATGGTTAGTGTTGAAGAGGTAATACCTAACCAACCTTAAGTTTTAACGCTGGAATCGCAAATTTATTCGTTCAATTTACAAGTAAATTCGTCAATTAGAACCAGCTAAAGCAGACTGTAATAGAATACTACTAAGCCGCTAAGGGTTTTTTGGGTATAAAACCAGTAATTACCGTTGACTTCAGTCAACGGGTT
>JAWLEM010000182.1:0-4951 GCA_041686115.1 Bacteroidales bacterium | reverse complement strand
GACTGTGTTGGCGTTAATTTTCCGTTTTTATTTTCTACAACTCCCGGAATATGATCGTAACCGGCTCCTTTTTCTTTGGCCTCAACAACTTTTCTAAATGTATGTGCCGATTGTCCGGGTAAAATAATATCAACAGCAGGATTGTTAAAATCCATTGGTGAAAGGGTAGTGTGCAGTCCTCCTGCAACTGTTAATATTTCCGGATTATACAATTTGGCTGCTTGCAAAATTTCAATGGCATAGTAAAATTCTGACGCTATGGTTGTTGTTCCAACAACATCAGGACTGTGTTCGCGAAGCAAATTTAGAACCAATTCGGCTAGCGGGGGAGTGGTTTCAGGATTTAAATCGTACTCGCCTTTGGTATCAAAAACCGTTACATCATAATCTTCAACTGCTTTTGCAACCGTTAATAATCCTAAAGGTGGGCCAATAAGCTTTTTGTGTATAAAATGTTTAGCTTCTGCAGGTGCAGATTCAAGAATCATATTGTGCGGAGATCGCGGTGTATTGATTAAAAGAATTTTCATTAACGATTATAATAATTTAAAATATATTGTTTATTTAAAAATGTATTCTCCAATTGGCCATCGGATATAATCCCATTTTATCATTATGATATATTTCTCCGGTTAGGGGGTCAATTCTGTGATCATAAATACTTGTATAGTTAGTTCTGTACTGCAAATCCATGCTGTATTCTACACTAAACCTGGGTTTATTCCGTTTAAAACCAATTCGCAGGCTTAATCTAAAATAATCTTTTTGACTTATTGTATAAGCTTCGTTCCAGTTTAATACTTCTGTTCCCTGTTGCAAAGTTTCTGTAACATTATAGGGCACATAAGGCCTTCCTCCGGCATAAGTTGTTCTCAGTCCAATGGTTAACGAGTTATATTTTCTTATGGGTATTTCGTATCCTCCTAAAACATTTATAGCAAAATTGCCATTAAATGCTGTATTCCGTTCAATGCCATCATAACCTTTGTATTTCGATTCGTAAAGCGAAGCAGTTATTAAATAATAAAACCGGTTTTTTAAAAACCGTTCTAAAGTAAGCTCGATGCCGTAATTTTTGCCTTTTCCCTCATTAGTAAGACTATCAACTCTTTCGATAAAATATTCGGCGCCATAGTTTAAAACAGAATATTGGGGCTGTGAAGATTTTACCGGAATATCATACAAATACTGATAATAGGTTTCCAGTTTTAAACGAAGATTCTCGTTAAACAAGTAGTCATAGCCTAAGATTAGCTGACTGCTCTTGGAAAAATCAAGGTCTTTGTTAGTGTATGCAACAGAACCATCGTTAAGTTCTGTTTGGGTATAATAAACCACTGTTAATTGTGTTTGGCTATGCAATCCGTATCCAAATTTTAAGGCATTTTTATCATCAATTCTCCAGTTAAACCCTAGCCGGGGCTCAAATGCGAAAGAATTGTTCATATCTAAAAGTTGTGAGTGAAGGCCCATATAAAGCTCAATATTATCACTGAACTTGTGTTTAATTTGAGCAAATCCCTGGTATAAATTAAAGGCATCGCTAATATCGGTATCCACTCTAAACTGCCCGTCAACCATACTGCTATCTGCTAAATCAACAAAAAAGCGGTCTATTTTTATTCCGGCACTAAAAGTGTTTTTTGCACTAATTTTACTATTTAACTCAGATGTCAGGCTTGCTTTTAATTCCCTTGATTTTTCCCCAGCCCATCTATAAGGATTTTGATTGTTGATACTAAAGGTATCGATTTGTGTTTTTACCTGCGACCCATAAAAGGATAATGAAGTTTGTAAGCGTGTTTTTGTACTAAAGAAATGTAAATAGGAGAGGGCGGTAGCGCCTAAATCAGAACCGTTACTGATATCCTCGCCCCAGCTGTCAAAACTCCAGTCTTCGCGGTCATCGTTAGAGTCAAACATTTCAATATAGCTTGTTCCGCCAATCCCGAAAAAGCTTAAGCGCCCGTTTTTTGTTGGGAAATTTAGTTTTAGTGTTAAATCCTGGTATTTTGTTGTTTCTACTTCAGCGCCTAATAAATCAATAATATCCACCAATGAATATCGATAGGTAAAAAGGTATGAAGCATTTGATTTTTTAGATAATGGCCCTTCGGTACCGAATTCTAACCCATTATATCCGAATTCTGCCCAATATTCTCTTTTTTCATTATTTCCCGTTCTCATTTTGAGATCAAAAACACCCGAGAGTGCATTGCCATATTCTGCCGGAAATGCTCCGGTTAAAAAGTCTGAGTTTGTTAGTAAATTATTGTTTAAAATAGTAATTGGCCCCCCGGTGGTTCCCGATGCAGCAAAATGATTTGGGTTGGGGATTTCAACTCCGTCGAGTTTCCATAACAACCCGGTTGATGAATTACCACGAATGATGATATCGTTTCGGTTATCGCGAACAGACATTACACCTGCATAGTTTGCAGCCATTCTTGCCGGATCGCCATAACTGCCGGGATACCGATTGGTTTCATCAACAGTAAACGAACGCGCACTAATGGTGGCCATTTTGTTCATTGGTTGATCTTTCCTTACATTGGCTTTTACTACTACCTCTTCAATAGATGTTACTGATTCTTCTAATTCTATTTTTAGAACTGTTTCCTTTGCAGAGTTTAATGTGATATTATCTATAATTTGTGTTTTATATCCAATATAACTTGCCTGAAGCGATACACTCCCAATAGTAACTTTCTCGAAACGGAAATACCCGTTTTCGTCGCTAATGGTTCCTTTTTGTGGCTGGCTGTTTAAAATTAAAATATTTACTCCCGGCAAGGGTGATTGTGTTTCTTTATCTACAACATTCCCCCTTAAGGTTTGTGTAATTACTTCTTGCGACAAAACTGCCGTATTCATCACAAAAGTAAAAAGAATGAGAAATATAAATTTGAAATATTTTTGCATGCAGAATTTATTGGTAAAATATAGTTTATGTCATCTGTTAATTCGGAAAACAAAGATAACAGAATTATTGTTTATTTTTAACCGAGAATCCGGCCTGCTCAATTATTTCTCCTAACGCCACATACTTACCATGCGAATAAGCCATTAGTTCCTTGTGCTGCATGTTTATTGTGCCGTTCGTTTGGTCTATATAGTTTTCTGCAACCTGAATATTTACAATTTCGGCAATAAACATATCGTGCGAGCCCAATGGAATAATCTCTTTAACCTTACATTCTAAGTTTATAGGAGATTCATTGATAACCGGAGTTTGAATCTTTTCCGATTTTCCCGGAGTTAAATTTAACGTTTTAAATTTTTGATGTTCTTTTCCTGATTTGCGCCCACACCAGTCAGCTTCATAAGCTAAATCTTTGGTAGAGTAGTTAATAACAAATTCTTTAGTTCGTTTTACGATATCATAGGAGTGCCTTTCTTTTCTTATGGATATGTAACACATAGGTGGAACCGAACATATGGTACCTGTCCAGGCAATAGTAATAATGTTGAATTCATTTTTGGTTATTCCGCAACTAACCATAGCTGCAGGAACAGGATAAATAAGCGGTGTAGGTTTTTTATTCAATTTTTTCATCATAATTATTTTTTGTTATTGATTTCGCTTTTAAATCGCAAATGCTGTTTTCAAAATGATCTGAGTGAGATTTTACCCACTCTAATTCAATGTATTTCCCGGCAATTAGTCGGTCAATTTTTTTCCAATCTGTAATATTTTTCGCACGTGTTCCATTGGCTGTATAAAAATCGTTCATTTTCCATACCGGGAGCCATTCGCTTATTCCTTTAATTACATATTGACTGTCTGTAATTATCCTTAGTTTAATATGATTTTGTAAATATTCCAACCCTTTTTTTACAGCCAATAGTTCAATTAAATTGTTTCCTTTTCTTGTAGTATGCACTTGCAGCATTTTGTATTCAGAAGGAATTTCCTTTATCAGGATGGCATAACCACCTGTTTGTTTCATATGATTAAATGAGCCATCAGTAAATAACTCTGGAATACCTTCTGTTTTATTATTGCTTTTGGTAACATGGTGTTTGTTTTTTCTATTGTCTAAAATGGTAATTTTTGTTCTGTCGTAAAACTTTGGGTCTGGAAGGCTGTCGTTTAATACAAAGCTTAATTTAAAACCTTTATAATAGGTTTCAGGCCTTTTATTGTGTAAAATTTTTCGTAGTTGGAATTCTCTTAATTTTAAAAATTGTGTTAAAGCATTTTTATCCAAATAGGTTAATTCTTTTAATTCAGGTGAGAATTTAATCATGCAGGATTCCTTATCCATGCCTATTCTGATCAAAAAACATTTTTTTTCTTGATCAGTAATATCCATATTTAGCATGTGGTAATTCATTCTGTAATTTTATAACTTTTTTCGTTTAAAAATAGGTCAAACATATTATTTATCCAAATAAGCAAAGTTTGATTTAATTTCAGTTAAACACATTAAATGGTGTCAAAATGTCTTGCTTGTAAGCGAAAAACAGGACAAAAAGGCACTATATTTTTATTGGCAATTTTTTTGATACATCATGATAAAGTTAAATACAGAAAATAAGAAAAAGGAGTATAAAATAATATGAAACTTGATCAATTTACAATAAAGTCGCAAGAGGCAATACAACAGGCATTTACTATAGCTCAGGGATATCAGCATCAAGCCATTGAAAATGGGCATTTGCTTAGAGGTATTTTATCGCAAGGTGAAAATTTATCGAATTATTTACTGAGAAAATTAAACGTAAATCCTGTTAATTTTGAAAAGGTACTTGATAAAATCGTCGAATCTTATCCTAAGGTTTCAGGTGGAGAACCATATCTTTCAAAAGACGCCAACAAGACACTACAAAAGGCCATGAGCATTTCAAAAGAGATGAACGACCAGTTTGTTTCTGTTGAGCATATATTACTTGGTATTTTACAGTCGGGCGATTCAGTTGCACAACTGATGAAAGATAATGGTATTAC
>JAWLEM010000181.1:0-4957 GCA_041686115.1 Bacteroidales bacterium | reverse complement strand
CCTTGTTGATTATGAAAATAATAAACCCCTGTTGCATCGGGTAAATTTTTGATGATTGATGTATTGATATTAAAGAATTTGCCAGATTTTAAGCCGGCTAATGTAGGGTCTGTTTTTAATAACAACTCAAAAAGCTTAACCGTAGCCAGTGCATCGCCGGCAGCCCTGTGGCGGCCATTAACCGGTATATTAAGCTCGTTGCACAATTTACCCAGACTATAAGATTTTCTTTTAGGAATAATTTTACGGCTCAGTTGCACTGTGCATAATTTTTCTCTCTTGAAATCATAACCCAGGCTTTTGAATTCATTTCTAACAAAATTATAATCGAAAGAAGCATTGTGAGCAACAAAAGTTTTCCCCTCGGTAAGCAAGACAATATCTTTTGCAATTTCCCAGAACTTTGGTGCATCGGCTACCATTTCGTTTGTAATGCCGGTAAGCCTGGTTATGTTGGCTGAAATATTACACTCCGGATGAATTAATGAAGAATACTCATTAATAATTTTTTGGCCATCATGAATAAAAATGGCAATCTCAATTATTTTATTTCTTAATGGACTTAATCCGGTGGTTTCTATATCAATGATTGCATACATAGTTTCTGGTACAAAAATGCAAATAATCGATGAATTTCATGTAAATTATTCTTAAGAACTGGTATAAATAATTTAAAAACTATAAATTGCCTAAAATAGAAATTATCAATTATGCAAAATAATTACACCCCAACCCCTTTTTATAAACCTAAAACGAATGTAGCTAATAGCGATTTATTTATTGTACGGTTACTAAATTCTTTACCCTATACTGCAGTGATTCTAAATAGAAACAGAGAAATTTTATATGCCAACCAGGTGTTTATTGATACTAATATAGGATTATCCTTTGAAGATTTTATAGGAAAACGGCCAGGGGAGGCATTTAACTGCCTTCATTTCAATAATAGCTATGAGGCATGTGGTGACACTCCGAAGTGTAAATTTTGTGGTACAGCAAATGTAATTATGCAATCACAACTTACCAAACAAAAACAAACCCAAGAGTCGCGAATTATAAGAGAAATTGATGGTACAGAATATTCATTTGAATTTGAAGTAACAGCTAGTCCTTTTTCGTGGGATGACACCGAATATATTTTATTGACATTACTTGATATTAGTGACCAAAAGAGGAAAAGGGCGTTAGAACGAATATTTTTTCATGATATATTAAATAAAACAGGCAGCTTATCGGGTTTCTTTGAGCTTATTAAGGAAGAACAGGATGAAGAATCAACCCGGGAATTGCTCGATATTGCAGAAAGTATAGCAAGGGATTTAACCGAAGAAATTGTTGCCCAAAAACAAATTATGGATGCTGAAACCGGAGAATTAATTACCGAATCAGTACCAACAAATTCAAAAAGAATTATTCATCTTATTGTAAGACAACTTTCAAATTTTGAGATTTTTAAAAAGAAAACCATCGAGATTGATACTGATTCAGAAGATTGTGATTTTAATACTGATCAAATATTGCTCAAACGTATTTTAATAAATATGCTTAAAAATGCATTGGAAGCAACAGGTGATCATGAAAAAGTAATAATTGGCTGTTTCAAGAATAAATCCAGCTTGAGATTTTATGTTCAAAATAAAAACTATATACCGGAAAATATTCAGATGCAGATATTTCAAAGGTCTTTTTCTACAAAAAGCTCCGATAGAGGATTAGGTACCTATAGTATGAAATTACTGGGAGAAAGATATTTAAATGGAAAAGTTCATTTTACATCAAATGAAGAGGATGGAACAACTTTTTATTTTGATTTACCACTAGGAAAATAAAAAACCCGGATACCAAAGAATAGAACCGGGTTTTAAATCAAATGTATTAATTATATTATAATCCTTTACCTGAAAAATATTTCATAAACTGCATTCTTTCGTAAGCAGCCGGATTTTGCGTTTTTTCCTGGCTTAATTTTCCTCTGAAATCATCAATTTTATTGAATTTTTTCTGATCCATCCATGATGTTAAATCATCAAGCATATTTTTTATGATTCCTTTCCCGTTTTTATAAAATGCCGATGCAATTTGTACAGCATTTGCTCCGGCAAGTAACTGTTTAATAATAGCAGCCCCATCGTGTATTCCTGTCGATGCAGCCAAATCACAACTAACTCTTTCACTCATAATAGCAATCCATCGTAATGATATAGGTAACTCTTCGGGGTGACTTAAAACATTGCTCGATAAAACATCAAAATTATTGATATCAATATCGGGGCTGTAAAATCGGTTAAACAGAACCATGGCATCAATATCTGTATTTGAAAGTTTCTGTATAAATGCACCCAAATTGGCTGAGTAATAGCTTATTTTTAGTGCAACCGGAATTTTAACATGTTTTTTTACCTCTTTTACAATATCAAAATATACCTTTTCGTTTTCCTGGCTGGTTTTATTAAAATCGGATGGCATTACAAAAATATTAAGTTCCAATGCATCTGCACCAGCATCTTGCAAGGTTGTTGCATAATAGGGCCATTTTTCGGCAGTAACACAGTTAATACTTGCAATAATGGGGATCTTTACTGCTTTTTTCGATTCTCTGATTAATTTTAGATAGTTGGTTAATGAATCGTCCTCTGCATAGTTATCATAATAATCCATTGTTTCTGGATATAGAAAATTGGGCATATTCATACTTGCCAGGTCTTTTTCAAGCTCAAGGCGAATTTCTTCTTCGAAAATGGATTTTAAAACAATGGCACCAGCTCCTTTTTCTTCAAACTCTTTAATATCATCAATAGAATTTGTTAAACCTGAACTGGCTGCAATGATTGGATTCCTTAATTTTAAACCCATGTAATTTACGGAAAGATCTGCCATAATGATAATTTTTTTAAGTGATTATATTTCAATAAAGTAAATATATGAAAAAAACAGGTTTTTATCAACTTGTTTTCTATTATCAATAACAGGTAATATTAACCATTTGTTCAGTAAATCATCCGACTTTTACAACAAATTATTTGATTCTAAACAGAGATTTTATTGAGGTTCCATTAATTAAAACGCTGTCCATCAAAAGATTACAGAGCGTTGTTTGTGAATGATGCAGGTTAAAATTTAGGGCAGAAAACGTTCATAAAGATCAAACACATTCAATATGCTTAGGTCCAGACTAAACCGGATACGTTCATAAAATTTGCCATATACATCATCACTGTAAGATTTTAGCTGATCGGACATGATTAATGGTAAAGATATTACAAGAGATTCTCCGGCAAACCGATATTGAATGCCACATTCCCAGGCAATAGAAGCTGAATTGTCATAATCCAAAAAATTATCCGGATTGCCGAAAGTTGCCAAATTACCATACAAATGAAAATCCAGGATGCCCGGCAAATAAGGGATAGCTGCAGTAGTATTGAACGATACAATCCAGTTTGATGTAGTAAAATGTGGTGCATAAATAGAAAAACCACCATCGCTTGGTACATATTGTTTTCCCAAAAAATTGGCACCGGCAGGATCTTCAAACCTCCCTAAAAATAAATGATCATAGGTATAATCCCCTGTGCCAGAAATACTGCTAAGCCCATAATTATAAGTTGGAGTATAACTATCGCTGGTAAAAAGAAAAGCCCCGGCAAATAATCGCGCTCCTATTAATTTATTTCTTGTATATTTCCATTGATAATTGAACTCGGCATTGGTTTTTACAAAATCTTTATTATACTGTACCGATGCATTGAGCGAGTAGGGGTTAAACTTATTATTCCGGTGCATAAAATCCAAATTGATAAAAGTAAGTAAATCGGGATTATTGCCTAGCATAATATCATTCACATCATCGGCCAGCGTTCCGCTTAAAATGATGTTATTTTTGATTTTACTTTTCGGATTACTCTTTTTCAAATGGAAGTTGATTTTTGCTTTTAACTGATGAAAATTGTCATCGGATGCCTGGCTAAAAGCATATCGTTTACCCGAAAGCCCGAGTGTTATTTCTCTGAATGCCGATTGGTAGGGTAAAATATGGTATTCAAGATTTGCATAACCGGCTAAATTGTTATTGCCAAATCCGTACATCGGAATCAACTGATATTCGAATTTACTTCGCGGGATAAAAGAATTGTAAAAAAGCATCCCTAGCATAAAGTTATTGTATTGATTCCAGCCCATAGCCGGCAAAAAATACAAGTTGGTATAATCTGTATTTTCTATGATACCTGCCAATTGGAAATGGATGGGTTCCGTTTTCCGAAACAGTCCTTTTTTTCTGATATAATTGTTATAAGTATACAATTCGGGCATTCTGTAGTCCGGATCTATTTTAAGATAATCGAATCCATTATTTTCAGGAAGGGTAAACGTTTTTTTACCATCAAACCCATCATACCATTGGGTAAATATTTTATTTTTACCTTTTATAGCAGTTACCGAAAAAGGAGCACTAATTTTTCCTGTATTTTTTACTTTTAACTGATTTTTTCGTAGCCCTGTAATTCTATAATCCAGTTTTTTTGTTGTGCCTAACAAATCATCGAAAAGCCAGCTCAGGTCTTTCCCGCTTCCGTCTTCAAAAGCTTTACGCAGATCTTCAGGGTAAGGATGTTTAAATTTCCATTCATCATAGAAATCCTGCATAATCGAATTAAACTTTTCTTCACCCAAATAGGCATGCAGATGATCGAATATTAATGATGTTTTATGATATGTTATTTGCCCGTAATTACTTGGCGTATAATCAGTGGAATGTAAATCAGCAGCCTGGTCTATGTTATATCTGGCGGTCATTAAATACGAAAATCGATGCATTGCTTTGTATGGTAGTTGATCAATATTTAATAATTTAGCCTGCTTTTCATTCAAAGCCATTTTATATAATTTATCATTGCCCTGATATTTTTCTTTCATATAACGTGCTTCGCTAAAACTGTTAATTCCTTCATCCATCCAG
>JAWLEM010000180.1:0-4967 GCA_041686115.1 Bacteroidales bacterium | reverse complement strand
CCGTGTAGGCAGAACAGCACGTGCAAAAGCTACTGGTGTTGCTCTTACGCTTATTAACGAAGAAGATATGTTTCGATTTAAACGTATTGAAAAACTTATCGAAACTGATATTATTAAATTACCTGTCCCTCCCGAAATTGGAGAAAGCCCTAAATGGAATACAAATCCAGTTCGGAAATATCAGAAAAAGAACTATAACCGTAAAAAAAGATAAAAAAAACCTGTCGGTATCCGACAGGTTTCTAAAATGGTAATGTTAAATGCAAATATTATAAAACTCTTACGTTTACTGCGTTTAATCCTTTTTTACCTTCTTGTAATTCAAACTCTACACGGTCTTCTTCATTAATTTCATCAATTAAACCCGATACGTGTACAAAATGTTCTTTGTTTGAATCGTCTTCTTTAATGAATCCATATCCTTTTGATTCATTGAAAAATTTTACTGTTCCTGTGTTCATTATTAAAAAATTTAAATTAAAATACTGCGCAAAGGTAATATTATAAATGAGAACTCTACAAGAAAATGAAATTATTTTATTATTGATTTAAATAATATCTTGCGGTTATCTGCATTCATCTGTCTCATCAGCGTTCTATTATAAATTAAAACGCAAATTTTATCCCTTGTGCCAATGGTAACTCTTTACCGAAATTAATGGTATTGGTTTGTCGTCGCATATAAGCTTTCCAAGAGTCGGAGCCGGATTCTCGTCCGCCGCCGGTATCTTTTTCGCCGCCAAAAGCTCCACCAATTTCTGCCCCCGATGTACCACTATTCACATTGGCAATTCCGCAATCAGAACCAACTTCGCTTAAATATTGCTCATTTTCACGCATATTCAATGTAAACAATGATGAAGAGAGTCCTTGTGGCACACCATTATTCAATTCTATGGCCTCATCAAAAGTTTTGTATTTAATCAGGTAAACAATCGGAGCAAAAGTTTCTTCCTGTACAATTTGGTAATGGTTTTCTGCTTCGGCAATAGCCGGAACAACGTAATTGGGCGAACTGTATTTTTCGCCTTCCAGAGCATAACCACCAAATAAAATTTTACCACCTTCGTTTTTTACTTCTTTTACTGCATGGTTAAATGCATTGACCGAATGGTGATCTATAAGTGGCCCAACCAGTGTATGTTTATCCAGTGGGTTGCCTATTTTACAAACGATCTGTTTGTAGGCATTAATTAAGCGTTCTTTTACCTGGTCGTATATTTTTTCGTGTACAATTACCCGTCGTGTTGATGTGCAACGCTGTCCTGCTGTTCCTACGGCACCAAAAACAATAGAAGGAATGGCCATATCCAGGTCGGCAGAATCAGAAACAATTACTGCATTATTACCACCCAGCTCAAGAATGGTTTTGCCTAAACGTTTTCCAACAATTTCGCCTACACGTTTTCCCACTGCCGTTGATCCGGTAACCGAAAACAGGGGGATTCGTTTGTCTGCCAAAAAGTTGTCACCTAAAACAGATGATTTGGCAATCACTAAATTAAATACTCCTTCCGGAACATCATTTTGTTTCAGTACTTTTTGAATAATATTCATTGTTGCAATAGCCGAAAGTGGAGTTTTTGAGCTAGGTTTCCATATAACTACATCGCCTGCAATGGCAGCGAGCATGGTATTCCATGCCCAGACAGCTACCGGAAAATTAAACGAAGTAATTAATCCAACCAATCCTACAGGATGATACTGGTCGTACATCCGGTGATTTTTACGTTCCGAATGCATGGTAAATCCATTTAACAATCTAGATTGTCCAACCGCAAAATCACATATATCGATCATTTCCTGCACCTCTCCTAATCCTTCCTGGTAAATTTTTCCCATCTCAAGGGTAACCAGTTTTCCGAGGTCTTCCTTTGCATCCCGAATAGCCAACCCAATTTGTCGAACAATTTCACCGCGTTTTGGTGCAGGAATTTCGCGCCAAACTTTAAATGCTGCCTGTGCATTAGTAATTACTTTTTCGTAATCATCGATGGTAGCATTTTTTACTTTGGCAATTTCTTTTCCGTCTATTGGTGATGATGACGAAGTTACAGCTCCGTCTGTATCAAACCAATCGGTTCCGGTGGTTACGCCAGGATTAACATCTTTAATTTCCAGGCGTTCTAATAATTCTTGTATATTAAAATCTGTTGTAGTCATTTTTCTTATTTTTTATTCATCCTCTTCCATAAATGGATATTTGTAACTTACTGCTGGAACAAAACATTCTTTTATAGTGCGCGGGGTAACCCAACGCATTAAGTTCAATCTCGATCCGGCTTTGTCGTTTGTTCCTGATCCACGCGAACCGCCAAATGGTTGTTGATTAACAACAGCTCCGGTTGGTTTATCATTAATATAAAAGTTGCCGGCTGCATGAGTCAGTTTCTGCATGGCTTCTTCAATTATATATCTATCTTTCGAGAAAATTGACCCGGTCAATGCATACATTGAAGTATTATCAACCAATTCAACTGTTTCATCCCATTTGGTATGATCATAAATGTAAATAGTTAAAATCGGGCCAAATAACTCTTCTTCCATAGTAACATAGTGCGGGTCTTTGGTCAGTAAAATTGTTGGTTCAATAAAATAACCTTTCGACTTATCATATTTCCCACCATATAAAATTTCTACTTCATCATCTTGTTTAGCACGATCGATGAATCCTGCCAGTTTATCGAAAGAAGCCTCATCGATTACTGCATTAACAAAATTGGTGAAATCTTCTACCGGCCCCATTTTCATGGTATCCATGTCACACTTAATTTCACTTAGTACTTCGTCCCAAAGGTTATCCGGAATGTATGCCCTGGAAACAGCTGAACATTTTTGTCCCTGGTATTCGAAAGCCCCCCGAGTTAGTGCTGTTGCTACCTGTGCTGCATTAGCCGATTCGTGAGTTAAAACAAAGTTTTTTCCGCCTGTTTCGCCCACAATGCGAGGGTACGATTTGTAATTTTTGATATTATTCCCGATGTCTTTCCATATATTCTGGAATACAGCTGTTGATCCGGTGTAATGGATGCCTGCAAAATCGGGATGCGAGAAAATTGTTTTTCCGGCTATTGGGCCTGAAACAAAAATCAGATTAATTACACCATCTGGCAATCCTGCTTCCATAAAAATTTCCATAATAATTCTGGCAGCATAAATTTGTGTGTTCGATGGTTTCCAAACAACGGTGTTTCCCATCATTGCCGGTGCAGATGGTAAATTTCCTGCAATGGCAGTAAAGTTAAAAGGTGTAAGTGCAAATATAAATCCTTCAAGTGGCCGTTGTTCTACCCGATTCCATATCAACTCGCTGGAGTCAGGCTGCTCGTTGTATATTTCAGTCATATATTGAACATTGAATCGCAAAAAATCTGACAATTCGCAAGCCGCGTCAATTTCAGCCTGGTGTACCGATTTCGATTGTCCTAACATGGTAGCTGCATTAATTCTTGCACGGTAAGGGCCAGAAATCATTCCTGCAGCCTTAAGAAAAATAGATGCCCTTTGTTTCCATGACATTTTTGCCCACTTTTCTCGTGCTTTTAAAGCAGCATCAATGGCATCTTTTACATGATTTTCATCTCCACGATAATAATGTCCTAACAAATGCTGATGGTCATGCGGAGGATGTATCTCTATTTTTTTGTCGGTTGTTACTTCTTTACCATCGATAATCATAGGAACGTCGACAACATTTGACCGCGCCCATTCAATGGCTTGTATTAGATTTTCTCTCTCTTCCGATCCTTTTTTATACGTTAATACCGGTTCGTTTTTTGCTGGTGGTGCGAAATATAAATTCTTTTGCATTGCAGTAATTCTTTTATTTGTTCAACAATATATTTGTGATTTTGCGATATGCAAATATATGCATAACGAGTTAATATAAAACAAGATTTTTGTCATGTTTACCAATACACATAATACAATATTTGTGTGAATGCATAACAAAAAATATGCGGTGTTGTTTAATCATATCTTTATTATTTATAGACAATAGTAATATTTAAATTATCAGGTTATTTTGGAATGATTTGAAATTAATAAAAAAACAAGTAAATAAAATGAAGAACTTTTCCTTATTAAATGCGGGGTTTTGCTTTGAGAGAAGCCTTCATTCATCCACAGCGCACATTTATATTGCCTTTGGCAGCCTTGTGCGCTGAATTCATATTTGTTCCGGGTTTCAACCCGGGGTAAAAAAGTTTCTTCTAAAAACCGCAGCAAGTAAAAACGTTATTTGCCTGCAATAAACTTTCATGTTGCAGAAAATGCAAATACATACCAACAAATTACTATTAAGTTGGGATCTCGCTATAAGCGAACTTTAACTCATATTAAGATATTAAATGATAAATGTGTTATAGAAATGGTTTCAATTCTTTAATAATTTAACCGATATGTATATCTTTGCATATAGAAAATAATTATAAAAATTATGGCAGGCCCTAAAGGATCAAAGTATTACGATGTTTTTTTAAAATTTAAAGTGTGGTTAGAAAACACTGATAAAGAGAGCATTTTAGGAAACGGTAAGTTTGAGTTACTGGATTTTATCGATCAGTTTGGCTCACTTAAAGCTGCAGCTGATAAAATGGAGATTAGCTACCGAAAAGCATGGGGCATGCTTAAAGATGCTGAAGAAAAATTAGGTTTATCGCTTGTTGAAAAACAGCGGGGAGGACAGCATGGTGGAAATTCTGCCCTAACAGATGATGGAAAAATATTAATTGAAGCATATAAAGAGTTGTTGATTGAATTTGATGAAGCCATTTATCAAATCACAAAAAAGTTCTTTAACAAGGTAAATCAAAAATAACTATGTTGTCAACAGCAGTAGTTCAATTTTATCATAAGTGGTTTAATAATTATATAGATCAATACGTTCAGCTATATCCAGATCTTAAGGAAAACATTGAGATTAAGGCAGATCATTGCAGGAAAGTAAGCCATGAAATGGTTGGGCT
>JAWLEM010000179.1:1451-4978 GCA_041686115.1 Bacteroidales bacterium | reverse complement strand
CAGATATTCAAGATTTAGCTGATTTTGTAGGCGATAGTTTGGCATTATCGCAAAAAGCTGCAGAAACAGATGCTGATATAATTTTATTTGCCGGCGTTCATTTTATGGCGGAAACGGCAAAAATTCTTTCGCCCGAATCAAAAGTGTTAATTCCTGATTTAAATGCAGGGTGTTCGTTAGCCGATTCTTGTCCACCCGATGAGTTTGAAGCTTTTGTTAATAAACATCCTGGCCATTTGGTAATTTCGTATGTAAATACTACTGCTAAAATTAAGACTTTTACTGATATTTGCTGTACTTCAACCAATGCTTTACAAATTGTTAATTCATTACCTAAAGATCAGAAAATTATATTTGCTCCAGATAAAAATTTAGGTAGTTATATTCAAAGAGTAACCGGAAGAGAAATGGTTATTTGGGATGGTGCCTGTCATGTACATGAGGAATTTTCGTTAGAGGCAATTTTAGAACTAAAAAAACAAAATCCTGAGGCTAAGATAATTTCACATCCCGAATGTGAGAAACCTGTTCAGTTGGTATCCGATTTTGTAGGTTCAACTGCTGCTTTATTAAAATTTACGGAAAATGATGATGCAAAAAAATATATTGTTGCAACCGAATCGGGAATTCTGCATCAAATGAAAAAGCAAAATCCTGATAAAATATACCTTGTTGCTCCACCAAAAGATTCTACTTGTGGGTGTAATGACTGTAATTTTATGAAATTGATTACTGTTAATAAAATTTATAATACCTTAAAATATGAAAAACCTGAGGTAATTTTAGATGAAGAAACGATGACAAAAGCCAGAAAATCAATTGAAAATATGCTGGAAATCTCAAAAAAATTAAAATTATAATAACAATAATGATTTAATTTTAGAGCAGGGAGTTAAACCCTGCTTTTTTTGTATATTTAAAATTTAATTGACTAAAAATAAAAGTGAAAAAAATTGTAGTTATACTATTTTACTTACTGATAAGTATTTCAATTTCTGCACAGATTGATACACTACAATCTGATACTGTATTTCAGAAATTTCTTTATCCCAATGGGAAAATTTCGAGCCATGGAAACATGATCAATCATAAGCCCGGTGGATTATGGAAATCCTATTATGTGTCGGGTGTTAAGAAATCAGAAGGGTTATGGAAAAACGGATTACTGGATAGCATCTGGATTTTTTATACAGAAGTGGGAGATACTTCCGAAAAAATTAACTACTATCTTGGAAAGAAAAATGGTTATACAATTAAATATTTTACCTCAACAGATAATAAAAATGTAATTAAATCCAAAGAACTGTATTTAAACGGTAAGCGAAATGGAAAATCTTATTATTATTATGAGAGCGGACAAGTACATAAAATAATTTTTTATCATAATGATGTAAAAAATGGTTTAGCTTATGAATTTGATTGCGACAGTAATATTATTTCCATTACACGATATAGAAATAATCAGGTTATTTTACATGAAGAGATTAATAGATATAATGATGCAGGTGAAAAAACTGGTTTGTGGAAGGAGTTTTATGATAATGGTAATCTAAAAGAAGAAAAAAATTATATCAACGGAAAACTTGATGGGGTATATAAAATATACAATGAAAATGGATTTTTGATTCAGTCGGTACATTATAAAAATGGCGAAATTGTTGATAGTACGAATGATTTTGAATCGGATATAAACATTAAAGAAGATTACGATGAAAATGGCAATTTGATTTTTTTAGGTAGTTTTTTAAATCAAAAACCAATAGGTGTCCATAGGTTTTTTGACGAAAATGGAAGCGTTATACAATCTAAAACATATAATGTATACCATGAGTTAATTGCTGAAGGAATTGTAAAATTAAATGGCAATAAAGATGGTAGTTGGACCTATTATTATCCTGATCAAAAAATAGAAGCTAAAGGATTTTATCAAAATGGCGAAAAATCAGGTAAGTGGATTTTTTATTTTAAAAATGGAAAAGTTGAACAAACCGGTTCGTATATTAATGGGAAATTGTCCGGTAATTGGAAATGGTTTTATAATAACGGCGAATTAAGAAAAGAAGAATTTTATATTTACGGCTTAGCTGATGGAGAATCTTATGAATATTCTGATTCGGGAAAAATAATTGCCAAAGGAAATTATGTTCAGGGCGAGAAAGAAGGTGTTTGGATTTATGATATTGGCGATGAGACCGAAACCGGTAAATATGTAATGGGATTAAAAGACGGCATCTGGCGGAGATATTATAAATCAAATGGTTCAATTGCTTTTACAGGTAAGTTTGTACAGGGCAGCCCGGATGAAAAACATACTTATTATTATCCTAATGGAAACGTCAAAGAAGAACAATATTACGATACAGGGCAAAAAATTAAATCCTGGGCAAAATATAATGTCGAAGGTGAATTAATTTTAGTGGTTCAGTATCGAAACAATGAAATTTATAAAATTAACGGGGTAAAAATGGATTTTGCAAATAACGATAATTAGTTTTATTAAATTTGTGAATAAATATTATTTGCATGGATGAATTTGATATAAGAGACGATCATTTATTAGATAAAGATAAAGAGTTTGAACTAAAGCTGCGCCCTTTAACTTTTAGTGATTTTCAGGGGCAGTTAAAAGTGGTGGAAAATTTAAAGGTTTTTGTGCAAGCTGCTAAAATGCGATCGGAAGCTTTAGATCATGTTTTACTGCACGGCCCTCCCGGTTTAGGAAAAACTACTTTAGCAAATATTATAGCCAACGAGTTAAATGTTAATTTAAAACTTACATCAGGGCCTGTATTAGATAAGCCGGGCGATTTAGCCGGATTATTAACTAACCTTGACGAAGGAGATGTTTTATTTATCGACGAAATTCATCGGTTAAGCCCTGTTGTTGAAGAATACCTTTATTCGGCTATGGAGGATTATAAAATAGATATCATGATTGATAAGGGGCCAAGTGCCAGATCCGTTCAGATTGGTTTAAACCCGTTTACATTGATTGGCGCAACAACCCGATCGGGTTTATTAACCAGTCCACTTCGAGCTCGGTTTGGAATTAGTTTGCACTTAGAGTATTATGATCATCAAACGTTAAGCACAATTGTAAAAAGATCATCAAATATTTTAAATGTTGATATTAAAGCAAACGCAGCTGACGAAATTGCATCACGTTCGCGGGGCACTCCACGAATTGCTAATGCTCTGTTAAGACGTATAAGAGATTTTGCACAAGTTAAAGGTGACGGTAAAATTGACATAAAAATTTCGCAATATGGCTTAAATGCGCTTAATATCGATAAACATGGCTTAGACGAAATGGATAATAAAATTTTGTTAACGATTATCGATAAGTTTAAAGGCGGGCCGGTAGGCATAAGTACCATTGCTACAGCAATTGGCGAAGATGGAGGCACTATTGAAGAAGTTTACGAACCGTTTTTGATTAAAGAGGGTTTTTTAAAAAGAACACCGCGTGGGCGAGAAGCTACAGAATTTGCATATAAACATTTAAATAGAATTCAAAATAGGGGAGA
>JAWLEM010000179.1:0-1351 GCA_041686115.1 Bacteroidales bacterium | reverse complement strand
AGTACGCCCGAATGGATGCAATAAAAACCATTAGTTCTGCTGCCCTCATGGTAAATAATGCTGCCCCTTTTATATGAATTACACACTTTTTCCTTTTCAACTTTCATATGCTCATCTGCAGACAGATGTTTGAAAATGGAATCTATTTCATTAATGCAATTTTCACATGATGGTATATGGTCGCGATTTTTCATTTCTTCAAAATGTATTACATCCGTGTTATATGCTTAGAAATCAACAAAAAACAATTAATTGTTATATTTTATTGATGTTTCTAAAACACAAAATTAACTTTTTTGTTTTATAATTAAGAAATTTGCAATATATTATTTAACAGTATATTTGTAAAAATAGTATAATATTAAAATATGTAAAGATATGAAAACTTCATTGAATTTAAATTGGATTGACGGAATGGCTTTTGAAAGCGAAATTAACGGACATAAACTGGTTATTGATGCCGTTGAAGCTGTTGGTGGAAAAAACAGGGGACCTCGCCCAAAACCGTTTATGTTATTGGCTTTGGCAGGATGTACAGGTATGGATGTTATTTCTATATTAAAAAAGATGCGTGTTGAATTGGATGATTTTAGTGTTGAAGTAGTTGCTAATAATACGGATGAACACCCAAAACATTACGATGAGATGAAAGTTATTTATAAATTTTGGGGTAAAGATTTGCCTGAAGATAAAATTAATAAAGCAGTTCATTTATCTGAAGAAAGATATTGCGGTGTAAGTTTTGTTTATAAGCAATATGTTAAAATGAGCAATGAGGTACAGATTAACCCTGAAAAGTAATTGTTATATTATAATTTTATAGCATAACAAAAAACCCTGCCATCGTTAAATGCAGGGTTTTTCTATTTTTTATTGTATTGAATTAATAAGCCGATTTAAATTGATTTAAAAACCTTACATCGTTCTCGAAATAGAGGCGAAGGTCATTAATTCCGTATTTTAACATCGCAATTCGTTCTATTCCCATTCCAAAAGCAAAACCTGTATATTTTTTGCTATCTATTTTACAACTTTCCAGTACGTTAGGGTCAACCATTCCACAACCTAAAATTTCCAGCCATCCGGTATATTTACAAACATTGCACCCCTTACCGTGGCATATATTACAAGCTACATCCATTTCTGCCGATGGTTCGGTAAATGGGAAATATGAAGGACGTAGTCTAATTTCTGTTTTTTCACCAAACATTTCTTTGGCAAAATATATTAGCGTTTGTTTTAAATCGGCGAACGAAACATTTTCATCAATATATAACCCTTCAACCTGGTGAAAGATACAGTGTGCACGGGCGCTAATGGCTTCGTTTCTAAAAACTCTACCGGGCGATAT
>JAWLEM010000178.1:0-5004 GCA_041686115.1 Bacteroidales bacterium | reverse complement strand
ATAATTGTTGAGCAAAACCGATGGAGTTGTTCTTGTTGAATATCCCCAATAGTTGGCAATTGTACAATGGTAGAACGAATAAGTGCCTCCAAGCGTAAGTGCAATGGCAAATTGCCCGCAGTTTGCAAAAACGCTGTTGTGCGCTTCGATCGTAGAACCCCGGGCATAAAGTCCAATGGCAGTCATGTTTTGAATTTTGCTGTTCGATAGCTTTAGGGTTGGTTCCGATTCATTAATCAGTGTATCAACCTGTATGCCTATAATGGCATTTTTTACTTCGGTAAAATTAAATTCATTATTTTTACTTCCAGCCATTAACCATATTCCATCCCATTGTCCCGGGATATCTTCATAATCATCTTCAAGTCGATCGCCCTGGAAAACTATAGGGTTTTCGAATGAGCCATTGGCAACCAGCGTTCCTAAAACATATAACCTGGAATTTTTATGAAAGTGCAGCTTAACCCCTGGGTCAATGGTTAAAACACTATTAGTATCAACCAGCATAGAATTATAAATCAGGTATGGTTTGTTATTGACCCAGTGTTGCGAGCCGCTGATAATCCCATTCTGGTTGCCATTAATTATATTTACATCCTGCCCCCATGATACTAAATTAACATCCTGGTAATTGTTTTGATAGGTAAAAATAATGGAGTCATTAACTACCATAGGTAAATCCGAATTGGTTGGATCTATTGTTACCTCAATAAAAATATACAAACTGTCTTTGGCTCTTAATTCGTAATTATCCAGCCTTGTGCCTGAATATCCGTCAATATTTATTCTATAGGGAGAATTATTCCCTCCGGCCAGTGCAATTGAAGAAATTTTTACACTTTTATTATAAGGATTTTGCACAGTTAAAAATCGTGTTGACGAACCAATTGTGGTAAAAACAGTATCAAACAGAATAGTATCTTGAGAAAATTTTAATTCTATGCTATCAGAATCATAAAATTCTTCTTTTTCACATGATAATGTAAAGATTGTTATAATGGAAATGATTATGAATTTAAAAAATAGCTTCATTTTTTTATAAACAGTTTAGTAACTTAAATCTAATATTCTTGCATTATTTGGCAAAAATTCCAAAAAACAAATAATAAAACCAAACCCGCCTGCCGCCTGCCTGCCGGTTTACGTGCCGTTAGGCATGCAAGGCAGGGACGGGCAGGTAATAAACAATAACAAAATTTTAAATACGAAACAATTCGTTTATGTTGTTTGTTTGGTTATTTGCATTTGAAGCTTGTAATTTATTTGTCATTTGTTGATTGAAATTTATTTGTTATTTGTTTGGTTGTGGCCTATCCACTTTAGCTTTTAAAATAACGGCTTACAAGGTAAAAAATTTTATTATGAATTTTATTTTTTAAAATTAGATATTGTTTTTATATTTATTTTTGAATGACAAATTTAAATAAATGTTTACATTTGTTATATAATCATCCTAAAAACGGCAATACTAAATACAATGCACATACAAAAAGCCATACCGGAGAATTTAATCGAAATTATGTATTTGTTACGACAGTGCATCGAAGATTTTAATAAAAACAATATTTACCAGTGGAATGTTTCCTACCCTGATAATTTTCGATTGCTTCGTGAAATAGAAAAAGGTACATTATACCTGATGATAAACAAAGGAGTACCTATTGCCACCATTACATTTGATGATGATCAGGACTCTGTATTCGATGGTATTGAATGGAAAAATAAAAATGATAAATTTATAGTTATTCACCGGATTGCTGTTTTTCCAACCTGGCAGAATAAAGGTGTTGGCAGAAAATTAATGGATTTTGCCGAACAATATGCCAAAGAAAATAATTATAAATCAATTCGACTGGATGTTACCAGTTCGAATGAACAGTTGGTTAAAATTTATGAAAAGCTTGGATACACTAAAACAGGAGATGTTTTATATCCAAAGCAGAAAATTCCATTTAAATGCCTTGAGAAAGTGATTTAATCCGCAATTTAGCTGTCTCATATTGTTTTATTAAAAAAAGCCCGGGTAAATACCCGGACTTATAGAAAAGCAAACTTGAATATTAAAAACCAACTAATTAACCCTAAACTATAAAAAAACGTTGAATAATTATATTAACCCTAAAATTTTACCATGAATAATAAGATCTTTTTATAGTACTATTTGCTCTCCTTTATAAAACTCTAATATTTTCTTTCTAAATATATACTCGTATTTTGCTTGTGCAACATTCGATTCGGCAACATTGAAATCATTTTTAACAGATTTATATTCAATAATATCAACCAAACCAACCTGGTATTTTTGTTCGGTATATCGAAATGCTTCTGCCATTGATTGGGCCGATTCAAGGTTCGCTTTATATTTTTCTTTGGCTGCTATTGCCTGGGTATAGGCTTGCTGAATTGTTTTATACACGTTTTGTTTTTGTAAATCCAGGTTTAATCTAGAATCATATAGATTTATCTTTGCTTTATCAATTGTCGTTTTTGTTTGCCAGCGATTAAAAATAGGAATTCTAGCAGCAACATAAATCGCCTGACTGGCATTATCGTTAATTTGATCCATGTAAGGATAATTATTTGTTGGATCATTAATGTTTTGTGAAAGTTCATTGTATCTTGATTGATATTGATAACCGATATATATTTTTGGACTCAACTGTCCATATGAAATTTTTAGATCTTTTTTAGAACTTTCAACTTGATATTCTGCACTCTTGATTTCAGGTAAGAAATCGATGGCCTTACTATACACATCAGCAACATTATTATTTTCTTCTACCGTTATATCAGGGATTTCGGGAAATTCAATTTGAAAATTATCAGCACTCTCAAGATTTAATAATTGTGTTAAATCTAAATATGCAATTTTTAAATTGTTTTCCTTATTTATTAAATCAGCTTTTTCGGCTGCTGCCTGGGCTTGTATTTGCAACAGATCACCTTTAGCTGCATTACCTATTTCAACCAGTCTTTTTGTTTTATCAACTTGTTCTAAGGTTACTTCTAGCTGCTTTTTTGCATTATCATATAATTCTTTATTTAGTAAAATTTGCAAATAAGCTGTAGTAATATTTAATGTTATGTCATTTTTTACTTCCTCTGTATTTTGCAATTGCGAAAGGAAGGTATATTTGTTTTTCTTAATCGTATTGATATTTGCTAAGCCATTAAAAATTTCTGCTTCTGATGTGAGTGATAAACTACCTCCTTGAAAATCTTGATTTTCATAGGTGTAAGTGTCATAGTTTATAGCCTTACCAGAGTTGTAATAATGATTCCCACTCGCATTTAAATTGGGGAGTAATTCCATTTTCGACTGTAAATAGTTTTTTTCTGCTGCCTGTGCCGATAATTCTTGTCTTTTTACAGTTATATTGTTCTCTATAGCGTAATCAATGCATTCTTCCAATGTCCATTCTTTTTGTGCATTTAGTTCATTAACTGAAAGAAAGATAAAGATTACTGCTAAAAATATTTGATATGATTTCATATTAATGATTTATTTAATAATTCAACAAAAATTCGTTATATCTAATCATAATTTATGCCAAAACAATTACTGTGTTGATATATAGCGTGTTGATCGTTTGTGTTAATCGTTCATCCTCTTTAAAGGTGAACGATATTGAAACAACCTGTGTTCGATTATGAACATTAAAGATACAAGTAATAAAACAGAATAAAAAAAACGTTTATTTCGAAAATAGATACGCTTATTTGAAAAATCCATACGGTAAAAAAGTCACCTAATATGGTATTCATTAAATATATATTTTAGCATTGTTAAAATGAATCGGGAAATTATAAATTTTTATTCGAATGAAAAAACTTTTTTACTCAATTAAAGATAAAATTATTACAACTTATCAAATTGATATTGGGGTTATTATTCTGTTTTCTCTAGTTACAGTGATGTTTCTTATTTCTTTGATTAAGTTTTATGTCTAATAAGATATGTTGTAGTTGTTTATGATCTATTAAAATACTTGTTATCATTTAAAATAACCTAAACCTAAAATTTGATTATGAACCTAATAAACATCGATGTTGAAGTAAAAGGAAATGAAAATAGTGTTAGTCTTGTTTTGTATCACCGAATTTATTCTACACCCGACGGTATTATTAATCAATGGGCTACAAAACCGGAGAGCGATTATAAGGTTGAAATTTTAATAGATGGGAGTGAAATATCGTTCGATAAATCAAGAATTATTAAGGATTTAAATATTATTTCAAGTGATCATGAATTATTAGATCAGATGATGTCGAGATTATATGAAAATAAGGTTTTAGAAAATTTAAAGTTTTAAACCTGAATACAAACCATTAAAAACCAATTCATTTATGTACCGAACCGTTTGGAAAAATTGTCAGAGCTCTGTATGCCAGTTGAATTTTTATAGTTCGGCAGGAATTAAGCTAACCTCTATGAGCGGCTTTAAGATGAATGATCATTTTCTTATTACCGATGATTATATTTTTAAAATTTATAAAGCAAGTGATGTATGTATCAGGTTTTTAAAAAGTGATGGATATACAGAAAATGCAAGTGTAAGAATTTCAATGAGTGAACTCAAGCAAAGAATTATTCGTAATATTGATGACAATACTAAATCTCCCTTTGCTGCAATTAATATCGATTTTGATGAATTTAAAGATATTCCATCCTTAAAATTTAAAAAATCCAACAGTGTTGAAATAGGTCAACCTGTTGCAGTTCTTGGATATCAACTCGAGCAGGATAATTTAGCTATTAAACAGGGAATTGTATCCTCAGCCTTTATCGATAATAGTGGGTTAAAGCATTTTCAGGTTGATGTTAGCATTAAGCAGGGTAATTCAGGTAGTCCTTTAATCAATGCTGAGACCGGGGAAGTAATTGGTATTATAGGACATAAGCTTGCAACCATAACCCAGTCGCATAAACGCATGAAACAAATTATTAACAATAACCTGGCAATTCTTAAAAAATCACAAGGAAAATTTAATGTTGAAGATATT
>JAWLEM010000177.1:0-5023 GCA_041686115.1 Bacteroidales bacterium | reverse complement strand
TACTGTTATAAGTGAAAAATGGCTAAAAGCTTCAATTATAGGAACTTTTTGGGCTGCTTCAGAGATTGTTTTAGGTAGTTTTTTACATAATTTAAAAATCCCTTTTAGTGGAAATATTTTAACCGCTATCGGGATTATTCTTTTAATTTCGATTAGTTATAACTGGAAAGAAAAAGGGCTGTTTTGGCGTGCCGGATTAATTTGTGCTATTATGAAAACTTTATCGCCCAGCGCTGTTATTTTCGGGCCTATGATTGCTATTTTCAGTCAGAGTTTACTTTTGGAGACTTTCACTCGTGTTTTTGGTAGAAATATTGCCGGATATGTATTGGGAGCTATCTTTGCTATGTCGTGGAATCTTTTCCAGAAAATTACAAATTATATTATTTTTTATGGCTACAACATTGTTGAAATCTATAAAAGTCTTATAGAATATGCACAAAATCAACTTAACCTATATTTTGAAACACTTTGGCTTCCCATATTAATACTTTTAGCACTTTATGGTTTATTTGGTTTATTGGCTGCTATATTAGGCATAAAAGCCGGCCGTACCATAAAAGCAAATAAAGATTTAAAAGGATATCAACATTTCGATCAAGCAAATCGAAAGTTTGAAACAAAAAATCCTGATTTTAACTACTCAATTTACTGGCTGTTTATAAATTTAATTTTAATGGCTACAGGGTTCCTGCTAATTAATTTCACAATATGGCCTGTTTGGAGCCTTTCTATTATTGCTATTGTAAGCATATGGTTAATCAGATATAAAAGGGCATTGCGCAAACTAACCCAATCGAAATTCTGGATTTACTTTTTCCTTATAACCATGGTAGCAGCCTTTGTATTTACTAAAATTCAATCAAACAGCCTGCAAAGTGGTTTATTAATCGGGTTGCAAATGAATTTCAGAGCGGTAATCATCATTATCGGATTTTCGGTATTAGGAACCGAGTTGTACAATCCTAAAATCCGTAATTTCTTTTTAAAATCATCCTTCAAACAATTACCTATGGCACTGGAACTGGCATTTAGCAGTCTTCCAGCAACCATTTCTTCAATGCCAGATGTCAGAATCATACTAAAAAAGCCGGTAACTATACTTAACCAAATGGTAACACAAGCAGAATGGAAGTTAGCCGAAGTAAAAGAACAAATGAATTTTAAACACAAAGTATTTATCCTTACCGGCAGCATTGGGCAGGGTAAAACAACCTTTATTCAAAAAATCGTTGAAAATTTTCAATCAAAAGGAATTGTTGTTGGCGGAATATATTCACCCAGAGTTATGCAAGGCGAAACCACCATAGGTTATGATATTATCGATATCAACACCAATGAAAGGGAAGTTTTTTTGCGTCAAAATACTGCAGAAAAAAATAAGCAAATTGGACGATTTAACATTAACCTGCAGGGTTTACAAAAAGGTGTTAAGGCAATAAAAAATTCAAGCAATACCAATACACGAATTGTGGTAATTGACGAAGTAGGAAGGTTAGAATTAGAAAATAACGGCTGGGCAAAAAACATCGAAGAACTGATTTGCAATTCTCAAAACCATGTATTATTGGTCATTCGTGACCATTTTGTTGAAAAAGTGATTGAAAAATGGGAAATTAAAAATTACCAGGTTTTTGATATATCTGAAAAAGATTTTGCGAGTATCAGCAATTCTATCCATCACTATATTATTCAATCCAATTAAAATACTTTCTATAGTCGACCAAGGTATTGATATTAACCAATACATTTTTATCCACCACCTTAACCTTTTTTTTGGGATAATGGCTTAAAAACTCTTTTAAATGGATTTGATTCTCTTTTACTAACAATAAATCACTTACAATTTTTTCAGACAATAAAATCGGGTGTCCTCCTCTCCCTTTAAATTCAGGACTTATATAATCAGCATTTTCAGAATGCTTAATTAAAAGATCTAAAGTATCCTGATTTACAAACGGATTATCAACATTATGTACAAAAACTTTTGTTTTTTTACAAAGAGAATTTACTCCTGTTTTTAAAGAATAAAACCTGTGCCATTTGGGATGCTCGTTAATAACTAATTTTATTTTATCATTAAATAGAATCTTATGTTTGTTCAGGTATTCATGATTTTCAGCATTTACAACAACAATTATATCGGCACATCCAAACCTGTCATACTCGTTTGTAATATGTTCAATAAAAGTTTGCGAATCGCTATATTTTAAAGCAAGTTTTGGAAATCCCATTCTGGAAGAATTGCCGGCAGCCAGAATTATGGCAGAAAAATCTTTTCTTATTGTATCGTTTTGTTGCATAATTTTTCTAAAATCAATCATAAATATAGCAGAAATTTAACTATATGAGCTGATTTGCGTAAATTTGTTTCAAACTCAAAATTTTTAACGCCTAACATACAACGATAAAATTATGTCTGATCACTTTTCTACCATAACGATAAAACATCTTTTACAAATTATTCTTGATGAATACGAAACAGAAAAAAGTATTTTCGGAATCCCGGAAGAACTCTTTTTTAATCCTGCAAAAAAAATCCAATACCAAACCACCCAGTTTAATCAACAGATTGATACACCACTTGGCGTAGCAGCAGGCCCGCATACCCAAATGGCACAGAATATTGTTGCATCCTGGCTTATGGGTGCTCGTTATATTGAGCTAAAAACAATTCAAACACTCGACGAATTAGAAATTGCCAAACCCTGTATCGACATGCAGGATGAAGGATACAATTGTGAATGGTCGCAGGAACTGAAAATTGAAGAGAGTTTTAATGAATATCTAAATGCGTGGATTATCATTCATATCCTGAATCACAAATTTGAATGGAAACCGGATATTGGCACTATCTTTAATATGAGTGTCGGATACAACCTGGAAGGAATTTTAAAAGATAATGTTCAATGGTTTTTTGAAAAAATGCACGAATGCTCTTATGAACTGGAACAAAAGAAAAGTCAATTAAAAAGCATCTACCCTGAGATTGATTCTATTGAAATTCCATCACAATTATCAAATAATATTACTTTATCAACCATGCATGGCTGCCCTTCCAACGAAATTGAAGACATTGCATCTTATTTATTAACCAAAAAAAAACTGCACACTTTTGTTAAGTTTAATCCGACCCTTTTAGGTGCTAAAGAATTAAGATCAATGCTTAACGAAAAACTTCATTTTAAAACTGTTGTTCCGGATATTGCTTTCGAACACGACTTAAAATATGATGATGCCATAAAAATTATCCAATCGCTAACAGATATTGCAAAAAAAGAAAAACTAGCATTTGGTTTAAAGCTTACCAATACCTTAGAATCAAAAAACTTTAAATCTGTATTTACTGATGATGTTGAGATGATGTACATGAGCGGACGCGCACTGCATCCTGTTTCAATTCAAGTGGCTAAAAAGCTTCAAAACCAATTTAACGGAACATTGCAACTCTCCTTTTCAGGAGGTGCTCATGCTTTTAATGTTTCAGATGTTTTATCCAGCGGATTTAAAACCGTAACCATCTCCACTGATTTGTTGAAACCAGGTGGTTACATGCGTTTAAAACAATATTTTGATGAGTTGGATCATTTAAATTTCCAAACGATTACAAAAGAAAATGCATTAAAAAATTTAAACCGTTATGCGGATAAAGTATTGGAGTCAGATTTTTATCAGCGACAAACAATTCACGAACAAAACATTAAAACAGACAGAACATTAAGCTATTTCGACTGCATTGCTTCACCTTGCAAGGATACCTGTGCAACCCATCAGGATATTCCTGATTACATGTATTATACTGCTAATGAGCAGTTCGATAAAGCTTATGAAGTAATCTTAAAAACCAATCCATTTCCGGCTATTACAGGCATGGTTTGCGACCATTTATGCCAGAACAAATGTACACGAGTAAATTTTGATGATGCACTCTTAATCCGCGAAGTAAAACGTTTTATTTCCGAACAAGATGAAATAAAATTAACTCCTGCTGAAAAAAATGATATAAAAGTTGCAGTAATTGGTGCGGGGCCTTCGGGATTATCATGCGCTTATTACCTTGCTTTAGCAGGATTTTCAGTTGAAGTTTTCGATGCACATTCAAAAGCAGGTGGAATGGTTCAGTATGCTATTCCCGGATTCAGATTAACCGATGAAGCCATCGAAAAAGATTTTAAACGAGTAACTGATTTAGGTGTAAAAATCCATTATAATACGAAAATTGATGCTGCTAAATTTAACCAGCTTAAAGAGCAATACAATTATGTTTATATAGGTGTTGGAGCCCAAAAATCAACTCCTTTTCAACTGAAAGGGATTGAATCAGAAGGCGTATTAGATTCATTACACTTTTTATTGCAAGCAAAAAAAGGCGAAGAAACAGGAATAGGCAAAAACGTAGTGATTATTGGCGGAGGTAATACGGCTATGGATGCGGCCCGTACGGCTTACCGATTAGTTGGCAAAGATGGAAAAGTAACCATTGTTTACCGCCGTACAATGAACGAAATGCCTGCTGACCAGGGTGAAATAAAAGCGGTATTGGAAGAAGGTATGGATATTATAGAATTAACTGGCCCTGAATCCGTAATGAACGAAAATGGGAAAGTAAAAGCATTACTTTGCAGCAAAATGGAGCTAAAAAGTGCTGATGAATCCGGAAGGCCAAAACCGGTTAAAATCAAAGATTCCGAATTTGAAATTCCTTGCGACACGATTATTCCGGCTGTCGGCCAAAGCCTGGATATTGATTTTGTTGATGAGAAAATATTACAATCAGAACCAGAAAACTTCCAAACACAAATTAAAAATGTATTTATCGGCGGAGATGCTTTACGCGGAGGAGCTACAGCCATAAAAGCTATTGGCGATGGAAGAAAAATAGCTGAGAAAATAATGCAAAATGCTTCAATCGATTTTAATATTCCAAAACCAGGAAACAGAACATCGCATAACAAAAAAGAACTGATGCTTAAAAGAGCTAAAAGACAGTTCGCTCCAAAAGTAAAAGAAATAGATTTAAACG
>JAWLEM010000176.1:0-5030 GCA_041686115.1 Bacteroidales bacterium | reverse complement strand
TCATAAACTTTTGAAAAGTTTTTGATATTGGTTCCAAAAACCGAAATAAGTTCAATATAAAATGGCCCACGATAAGATAAAAGCGTTCTTTTATACAAACTTTGATCTATTGTAATCTGGTCATTCATTACTAATTAATTTTTAAACCAATAAATGTAATATCATCTCTTTGTTCTGCATTACCCTGAAAAGTATCTAATTCTTTTTCAATAATCTGTTTTTGTTCTGATAAGGGATTTGAAATATGATCAGAAATGATTTGTTTCAGCTTTTGGCTTCCAAAACGTTTCCTTTCTTCGTTATTCTGGTCTATTAAACCATCGGATGAAAGATAAACAATATCATTTGATTCAAGATCTATTTCGTGACTTGTAAATTCTTTGCTTTCTTTATTGTTTTTATAACCTCCAATAGAATGCCTGTCGCCTTTTATTTCTATAAATTCTGATGTTTTATCCTTATAAATTAATAATGGCCTTTTAGCGCCACTAAAAGTGAGTTTTTTCTTATTGGCTTTATTGGTAAAAGATATTAAACAAACATCCATTCCATCGTTATTGTCGCTCTCTTTTTGTCTTAATGCCTCAATAATTTTAACATTTAATACCGTAAGAATTTTCGCAGGATCGCTAATCTTGTTTAACAAAACGATTTCGTTAAACAATCGATTCCCTATCATTGACATAAAAGCACCAGGCACACCATGCCCTGTACAATCAATTACAGCAATATATATAGTCGAATTGATTTCTGCATACCAGTAAAAATCGCCTGAAACAATATCCTTTGGTCTGTAAATAATAAAATAATCAAAAAACCTGTCAATCTCTTCCTCTGCGGGTAATATTGCTCTTTGTATGTTTTGAGCATATTGTATACTTGAATTAATGTTTTTATTTTGCAGGTCTAACTTATCTCGTTGTAATCTAATTTGATTTCTTTGTTTTCGAATTTTTCTGTAGAAAGCGATAAGCACCAATAGAAAGATAAATATAACAATAAACCCCCAGATAAATATATTTTTTAACAAACGTTCAAATTTGAGTTGGGCTTCCTGTTCACTTATCTTTAACTCTTTTAATTCAAGTAACATCATTTGTTCCTGCGTTATTGCTTCTATTTCTGCCAATGAATCCTCTGTTTCTTTTAACTTTCCACTTTGTTTAATTAATTCTTCCTGCGTTTTTGTTTTTTCGGCCTGAGCTTTATTTACTTCTTCGCTCGATTTTTGTTTTATATCAGTTATCTCAATATTTTTTAAATATTTATCTATCGATGCAAATTGGTCGAAAAACTCAATACTTTTTTCTGAATTTCCCAGGTTCTTATAGTTTTCTGCGATAATTCCGTAAAAAGTTCTAACATATTTTAATTCATTGATTTCTTTGGCAATTTCAACACCCCGTAAAGCTGCTTTATTTGATTCATTATAATTGCTTAATAATTGATGCGTTTGCGCTATATTAATTAATGAAGTAACTATACTTGGTTTGTTTTTCGATTTTTCACTAATATTCAATCCTTGTTCAAAATGGTTAAGAGCATCAGAGTGATTCTCCATTTCGCCAAATATCATTCCCAAATAGTTGTGGACTTGTAATAATCCATTATTGTTTCCCAGCTTTTTATTGATTGCTAGCGATTGCTCAAAGTAATTAACTGCCTCAGGAAACATTTGATTATTCCAACATAAAAATGCTGCCTTATTTAAATATTCCAATTCAAGTTGATGATTGTTTTCGGACTTATATTTTTGAATTAGATTATCGTATTCGGTGAGCGTGGATTCAATATTTTCCTGATGATCCTGACTAAAGGAATGAGAAAATAGTAATCCCAAAAATGATATGATAATGATAATCTTTTTAATAATTGGCACAGCTTTAAAATTTATTAAAGGTAAAATTAATTTATTTTTAATCCAAAAATTTAAAAATATCAATCTTATTATTAAGTACTTTGCTAAAATTAATTAAAAGTAAAAATTTTGTCTAAGGAATATATACAATTATAACTCATTTTATTCATTTTATAAAAAAAAACAATGTATTACTTAGCAATTTATTATTAAAATCATATTTTTAGGTTTTTAATAACCAATATTGTTTATATCCGTAATAAGCTAGATGAATTACAAGATTTTAATTGCCGATGATAATCAAGATTCTGTTTCGAAAGTTCAGGAAATCCTGTCTGACGAGAATGGGCGGTTTCAGTTGATTTCAGTTTCGAGGAAAGAGATATATAATAAGGCAACTGAATACAATCCCAATATTATATTAATTAATCCCGATACATTGGTAAAGGAAGGGATAGAGAGCATCATGTCGCTTAAGCAAAATAAAAATACCCAGGATATACCTGTATTATTGATCACAGATTATACTCCACGCACCAATTTCGATCGTGTTTTTGAGTTCGGAATCGTTGATTTTATCCGTAAACCTTTTGATAAGGATGATTTACTGATGCGCATTGAGGCAGCTGAAAGCAGGCGTGAATTTCAGCATCTGATTTACAAAGAACATGAGCTGCTTCGTGAGTTATCTATCGTAGCTAAAAAAACAGCAACCAGTGTTGTAATTATTAATTCTGAAGGATGGATTGAATGGGTAAATGAAGGTTTTGAAAAAATGTATGGTTATACATTTGACGAGTTTAAAGAAAAATTTGAAAAAGATCTTTTTAGCCAGGAAAAAAATCCCAAACTATTTAATGCCATCAATAAATGTAAAGAAGAAGAACGAGATAGTGTTTCCTATGAAAATAGATGGGATACTAAGGAGGGAGGCACCAAATGGATTCAAACAACACTAACACCTGTTTTTAATGAACAGGATGAGATTATAAAATACATTGCCATTGAGTCTGATATTAGTGAATTAAAAGAGGCTGAAGAACGCCTGGAAGCAAAAAATGAGAGTCTGCTTACAATTACCGAGAATCTAGAGAGTACTAATACAATTTTAGAAAAGCAACGAGAGGAAATTGAAAAGCAGAAAGAATTTATTGAGGAGCAGAAGAAGAAATCTGAAGAACTTTTATTAAACATTTTACCTTTCGAAACAGCTGAGCAATTAAAAAAGAAAGGTTTTGCCCGCTCTAAACAATATAAACTGGTAACCATTCTTTTTACAGACTTTAAAGATTTCTCCAATTTAACTAATGTAATGGATAGCCAGGAGTTAATTAAAGAACTAAATATCTATATTCAAAAGTTCGACGAAATCATTGAAGGACATTATATTGAAAAAATTAAAACAATTGGTGATGCATATATGTGCGCAGGTGGTTTACCTTTACGCAACAAAAGTAACCCTATTGATGTTACCCTGGCCGGATTGAAGATTCAGAAGTTTATGAAAGAATTCGGCAAAAAGAAACTTGAAAATAATGAACATCCGTGGGAACTCAGATTAGGAATTCATACTGGTGAAGTTATTGCCGGGGTTATAGGGAAAAAGAAGTTTGCCTACGATATTTGGGGCGATGCTGTTAATAAAGCCAGCAGGATGGAGCAATCAGGCGAAGTTGGAAAAGTTAATGTTTCCGGAGATACTTATGAGTATATCAAGGATTATTTTGATTGTACACATAGAGGTAAAATTGATGTAAAGAATAATGTGCAACTTGACATGTATTTTGTAAACAGGCTTAAACCTGAATTTTCTGAAGATAAAGACGGTATTATACCAAATGCAGATTTTAGAAAGATACTTTCCAAATATTAAAAGCTTACTTTAACATCTCTTTATTAAAATTTACTGGTAAAAACTGCTTAATGCTTTCTGCAACAGTTATTTTTTCACTTCCGTATAGTATTACCTTTATTGGTTTTTCTGCTCTTCTTTCACTTTCGAGCATTACCTGTAAGCACGAACCACAAGGAGGTATTGGATGTTTTACGAATCCCGATTCGTTAATGGCGGTAATTGCTATGGCAGAGATTGATTCATTGGGAAATTGCGAATTAGCATAAAAAATAGCTACTCGCTCTGCACATAGTCCTGAAGGATAAGCTGCATTTTCCTGGTTATTACCCTGGATAATTTTTCCATTATCCAATAAAACGGCTGCGCCAACTTTAAACCTGGAATATGGGGCATAGGCTTTTTCTGCAGCTTCTTTGGCTTCTGAAATTAATTGTTGATAATTTTTATCGAGTTCGGCAGGAAAATTGTATTCAAATAATTCTGATTTTATAATTTGTTTTTTCATTTTTGAACAAAATTGTTATGCTGTCACTATTTAAAGTAAAAACGATTACTTTTTTTTACATTTGTTCAAATTAACAAAAAAAATATGAGAAAAAAGATATTATTCCTTATAATCCCCTTAATTATTGTTTCTTGTAAAGTTCAGCGGGTACCTGATTCATCTGTCAGATACACATCTTTGAGCAGACAAAATTATATTGAAGACTATAAAAAATTGGCTATTAACGAGATGAAAAGGAGCGGTATACCAGCCAGTATTACACTTGCTCAGGCTCTGCTCGAATCAGATAATGGAAACAGCACTCTGGCACGTAAAGCCAATAATCATTTTGGAATAAAATGCCACAACGGATGGAAAGGTGGCCGAATTTATCATGATGATGATAAAAGAGGAGAATGTTTTAGAAAATATAAATCCGTTTACGAATCTTATATCGATCATTCCGATTTTATTATTAAAGGCCAACGGTATGCTTTTTTATTTGAATTTGATCCGACAGATTATAAATCGTGGGCAAAAGGCCTTCAAAAGGCTGGTTATGCCACAAGTAGAACTTATGCAAATTTGCTAATTAGAATTATTGAAGATAATCAGCTATATGTTTACGATCGGGGAGGAACACTTAATCTTACTGATCAATCAAGTGATTTGCATGATTCCGATAAAGTGAACCTGGCAGATGTGGATAATTTTTCTGTACAAATCAATAAACATCGCATTTATAATAAAAACCGTATAGATTATATTATTGTAAAAAAGAGCGATACTTTTAAAAGCCTTACCGAAGAATTTGAACTTCTGCCGTGGGAATT
>JAWLEM010000175.1:3031-5037 GCA_041686115.1 Bacteroidales bacterium | reverse complement strand
GGAAAGGCAATCAGATTCTTTCGCCAGAGATTATAAAAACACTAACTAGCCCGGCAACAATATTACCGGTTTCTGAAGAAAGAGAAAGTTTTGGTATCCATTTCAGAGCCTATGCTTCCGGATGGTTTACCTATGATTACTCTGGACACAAAATAATTGATCATGGAGGCAGCATGCCTGGTTTTATTAGCAAAGTAGCGTTTATTCCCGAAAAAAATACGGGCATTATCATTTTAAATAATGGTTTCAACTTTTTTTGTAACGATGCCCTATTATTCTCCTATCTTGATATTATTTTCGAAAATGATAATATTAACTGGATCGAGCATCAATTACAAAAACAGAGAGATTTTAACAATTCGAGAGAACAATTAAAAAAAGAAAGAATTGCTAGCCGAAAATTAAATACTAAACCATCTTTCGAGCTTATTAAGTATGCCGGAATTTATGAAGACATAATGTACGGAAATGCTGAAGTTACCCTGAAAAATGATGAACTGAGCATTACTTTTTTACCCTCATCGAAATTTCTTCAAAGTAAAATGGAACATTGGCACGACAACAGTTTTAAAGTTAATTTTAATGACGTGTATTTACCTTTCGGGATTATTAATTTTGATGTGGATACCTTATCAAACCAGGTAAACGGATTTAAAATTGACTTACCCAATAACGATTTTCATTTTCATAATCTTGATTTTAAAAAGGTGGATGATTAAAATATTTTAACCATGACTCATTTTATTCCTTTAACATCCATTTGCCAATCTTATAAAAAATGTGTTGATTATGAGCTAATTAACCCTGACATTGACACTACAGTAATTTTTTATGATTTTAATGTATTACAGTCAAAAGTTGATGATTTACATCATGCTTTCCCCCCTAACACAGTTCACACATCGGCAATAAAAGCCAGTCCTTTGATCAAAGTTTTAGAAAAAGTCAAACAACTTAATTTAGGTGCAGAAGTAGCATCAGAAGGTGAGTTGTTTTTGGCGCAGAAAGCAGGATTTAATAATCATCAAATTATTTTCGATTCGCCAGCCAAAACAAATTCCGAACTTGAGTTTGCATTAAAAAATCATATTCATATTAATGCCGATTCATTGATGGAGCTGTGCCGGATAGCAGAATTGAAAAATCTTATAAAATCACAAAGTCTGGTTGGGTTAAGGATAAATCCACAGGTAGGTACCGGAAAAATTGCTGCAACCTCTTTAGCCGGCGAATACTCAAGATTCGGTGTTCCAATAAAACATTACAGGGATGAGATTATCGATTATTTTAAAATGTACGACTGGTTAAATGGAATACACATGCATATTGGATCGCAGGGTTGCGAAATGCAGCTTTTGCTTAACGGCATTGAAAAGGGATTGCATTTAATAAATGATATAAATAAAGCGTTACAACACGAAAACAGGGCCATATCCTTTTTTGACATTGGTGGTGGATTGCCCGTATCCTACCATCACAATCAGGAACCGCCCGATATAAAAGTTTATGGAAAAGAAATAAAAAAACTGTTAAAAAAGTACAAGCTTGAAAAACTAAACCTGATCACAGAATTTGGCCGGTATTTGCATGTTAATTCAGGCTATATCTTAACCAAAGTTGAATATACCAAATATTATCCAAATGATAATACACTTATTGTTCATGCAGGTGCAGATTTGCTTTTACGGGAGTGCTTAAATCCGGGACAGTGGTATCATGAAATTTCGTTGTTAGATAATGATGGAAATCCAAAAAAATCAGCATCTTTGAAAAAATACCACATTGCAGGTCCGTTATGCTTTGCCAATGATATTGTTGCCCGTAGTATAGAATTACCCGAAGCATCAGAAGGCGATTTTCTGGTTATTCACGATACCGGTGGATACACCTATGGAATGTGGTCGAAATATGTTAGCCGCATGTTTCCAAAAATCATTGGTAAAGAAAATAACGAATATTCAATCATTAAAAAAAGAGAAACAGTTGAAGATATTTACAGGTTTTGG
>JAWLEM010000175.1:0-2931 GCA_041686115.1 Bacteroidales bacterium | reverse complement strand
CAAAGACGCCAAGGTCTTTTTGAATTGAATGTTTTGAATTATTTATGAAGATAAATATCTGTGGGAATCAGTTCAATCCCTGCTTGCAGCAGGCAAGTGTGTATTCAATTGATTGAATCTGCGTTCCATTAATTATTACTGCAACTATTCAACCAAACCAGTTTTACCTAAAATCTTTGTTAATAATTCACATTGTCTTATTAAACAAATTTCAAATTATCTTGTTATAAGCTTAATTCAATAGCGAACTATTAATAATTAAAATAAATTTATAAAACGATGAAAAAGAATATTGGAATAGCAGACAGAATTATTCGCATTATTATTGCACTAACTATTGGTGTTTTGTTTTTTACCGAAGTAATTACCGGAACACTAGGAATTATCCTGCTAATTGTTGGAGCTATATTATTGTTAACAGCAATTATTAACTTCTGTGGTTTGTACACATTATTTGGATTTAGTACATGCCCTATGAAAAAGGCTGATTAACTAATAAAGTATTTAAATAAAGGCGAAACAGATCACTCCGTTTCGCCTTTTTCGTTATTCAGCCTAAAATTCTACTCCTTCACCTTCATCAAAATCTTGCATATCTTCGCCACCGTTTCCTCTTCGTCTGTCAGGACGATAATTGTTTATCCTGTATGTTAACGTTAAAGAAACAAATGGTGTTTTGGGTTCAAAGTAACTGTACGAATAAAAATCATCACCGCTATATGTACTTGAATGTTTCATGGTTCCGAAGACATCTCTTACCTGCAATGTAGCCGAAAATGCTTTTTTCATAAAATCATGTTTGTATGCCAGGCTGGTCATGAAAAAATCGCTGCGCTCGCCCTGGGCACTAATTGTTGGACTATTATACATTGCATTAAATTGTAATCTTGAATTATTTCCAAACCGTAAAATATTGTTAAAACGTATATTCCAGTTAAAACTAGATTCAGAAAAATCACGTCCACCTAATTGTCCCTCCACACGATAGTCGTAAAGATTTCCCATTAAGTCTACATGCCACCATTTTTGCACATCAAGTCCAAGCATGGTTTCAATACCTAATGCATAATCTTTTCCTACATTTTCGAAGGTGCTTAAGAAAACATTTTCATCGTAAACACTTCTTACACGTTCAATTTTATTATTTGTAACTCTGTAATAAGCTTCGAAAGAGAAAGAATTACGTCCGAATTTATTTAAGTAGCTCAGCTCATAAGAATCGATATATTCAGGATCAAGTCCCGGATTACCACTCCTAACATTATATGCATCAGACCAGGTAAGAAAAGGTTCAAGATACCATCCTCTCGGGCGATCAATTCTTCGGGTGTAACTTGCCATTAACTGGTTTTCTTTAGGGAGATTATAAGATAAGTGAACTGTAGGAAAAATATCCCAGCGGTCAATATTATAATTATCACCTGTTTCTTCAATTGTAATATCACGATAGGTGTATTCTCCCCTGATTCCTCCCTGATATCCAAAATTTCCTAATTCACCCTGATATGTTGAATATAAAGAATGTATGCTTCTACTAAAGTTGGATGTATGGAAATAATCTTGATCAAACTCAAATTCATCTGTTACATTATTAAAAACATATAATTTAGATACTTCCGTATTATTAGCCATACGCGATTGGTAACCAGCTTCGAATTTATTGTTCTCGTTTAAAGGCAAAGTATAATCCAGCTGGAATCGTAAAGGTTGCCTTGGTCCGGATTCGATTGATTTTTGACCACTTACAATGTTATTATTCTCATCAATTAAACGATTGGTAGATTCTGAATCAAAATCTCTCTTACTATAATTTACCAGTGCATAAAGTTCATGCCCTTTTTTATTAAATTTACGGGTATAGCTCAAATTTAAAGAAAGATAATCTCCCCCACGGTCCGATTCCTCTTTGCTTGTATAAAACTCATCAATTAATCCGGGCAGAACATATTCATGGTATTGAGTTTCATTGTCTGAAATCCCTGTACGTTCTCCATATCTGGCTTCAAAGCTTAAGGTATTAAATGCGTTAATATTATAATCGACCCCTCCACGCAAGCTATAAGAACTACCTCCTCTGTTGAAATCACCATCTGATAAAATATACGATGTGGTGTCATTATTATATGTTCGGCTTTCAGTTTCTCGCGAGCCGTACATATTCCTTGTATTTAAATCGGCTCCAACATATACATTAAATTTTTCTTTTCGGTAATTGATTAAAAAATCACCCCCGTATCTATCATACATCCCAGCATTTAAGTTAACTACACCATTGGTGCCTTGCATTTTATTTTTTTTGGTAATGATATTAACAATCCCGGATGTTCCGTCAGGATCATATTTTGCCGATGGGTTGGTAATAATTTCGATATTTTCGATAGCGCTGGCAGGTATTTGGCTTAAAGCATCGCTTGGGTCTAATACAGTTGGTTTGTTATCAATTAAAACAGTAAAACTTTGGCTGCCGCGCAAGCTCACATTCCCTTCAATATCTACAGTTACCGATGGTACATTTTCGAGAATTTCAACGGCTGTACCTGATGCTGAAGTATGTTGCTGGCTTACATTAATCACTTTTTTATCAATTTTGTAAGTCATGGTTGGCCTGTCAGCAGAAACAACTACTTCTTCAATAGATTCTGATGCCGGACTAATCATAACCTGTCCCAGTTCAATTTTACGAGTTTTAGGTGTGATTTTTATTTCATCAATAATCTTTTTTTCGTAACCAATAAACGTAACTTCAATTTTATATGTTCCCGGTTCAATCTTTTTTAAGTTAAAATATCCCGATTCGTCGGAGATGGTACCATTCACAACTTTATTATTTTCTAAATTAATCAACGAAATGGTTGCATACTCTAATGGTTTTTTAACATTCGAATCGAAAACAAATCCGGTTAAATTCCCTTTACTCAACTCGGAATTATT
>JAWLEM010000174.1:0-5049 GCA_041686115.1 Bacteroidales bacterium | reverse complement strand
TTTTGTTCTCCCTTGAGGGAGAAAATAAGAGGGTGAATAAAACCAATACTTCTTTTTCCACCCCCTGTATCCCCCTGATAGGGGGACAAAATCCTGCAAAAATACTATTCTTGTTCTCCCCTGCCATTCGGCAGGTTTACGTGCCGAATGGCACGCAAGCTTGCTACTTGTATCCTGTATCCTGCCAGGGGGACAAATATTATGCAAAAACAAATCCGGAGGATTTGAACGTTTGTAGAATATTTATAGAGAATTAGATACGACTCCGGCGGAGTCGAACGTATACTCTTCTTTTTTTATAAGAAATCTCTATCTTTAGCTCAAATTTTTAACGATATGACAAAGAAAGTACTTTTACTCCTGGCACAGGGGTTTGAAGAATACGAAGCCAGCGTTTTTACCGATGTTTTTGGATGGAGTCGCGCCGAAGGACTCGAAGGGGTTGACCTGCTAACAGCCGGGATACGGAAACAGATAAAAGGCACATGGAACCTCATTGTAGAGCCCCAGGCGCAGGTAAAAGATATTAATTTAGATGATTTTGATGCCCTGGCCATTCCCGGTGGCTTCGAAGAGGCCGGTTTTTACGATGATGCCTATGCAGAGGAGTTCCTGCATGTGATTCGCCATTTTAACGAAGCCGGAAAACCTGTCGCTGCCATTTGTGTAGCCGCTCTGCCCCTAGCCAAAGCAGGCGTGCTAAAAAACAGGAACGCCACAACATACGACCTGAGTGGTGGACACCGCCGGAAACAGCTGGCTGCAATGGGTGCCATGGTTAAAGATCAGCGCATCGTTGCCGATGATAATATCATCACCTCCATCGGACCGGCAACCGCTGTGGATGTGGCTTTTATGCTTTTAGAAATGCTGACTTCCAGTGAAAATGTACAAACAGTAAAACATCACATGCGTTTTATATAATTCGTTGGGATACGTAAAAAAAGAGCAGTCTGTTTATTAATCAATCCAGGAGTCCCTTCGGTCAAAAATTTCAAAAATCTGTTTAAAAGTCATTGTTAGAACAGTCGATACTGTTATCTTCATGGCATATTATTGAATCATCTTACAAAACAAATACCATGAAAAAAACTTTTATTACACTGATTAGTTTATTGTGCTTTTTACCGCTGACAGCTGTTAGTCAGCAGGAGAACGGAGTAAACACCGACAGTCTTCAGCAAATCGTTGAAACCACCGAGGACGATGCCCAAAAATTTGAAGCTCTTATTGAGCTCCACAAAGCAGTAAAAACGCAAGAACCGCAAAAAGCAGAGAAATATGCCAACGAGGCCCTGGAGCTTGCCCGCCAAATGGGCGATGAATTGCGGGAAGCGCGGGTTATTAAAGAGACCAGCAAACCCCTGTTGGCCAGCTACCAGTTTGAGCAGTTCGATTCCATTGTACATACCATCATCCCGGTTTTTGAGGCCCATGACGAAGCCGAGCTGCTGGCCGACTGCTACAACAACCTGGGAACAAGTCAGTTTTATAGAGGGAATGTATTGAAAGCAGAAGAATATTTTCACCAGGCCCTGGAACTTTATGATCCCGATTCATGGCTCTGGGCATCTACCCGGCTGAATACGGTATTTCTTATGCAATCACAGGGCCGTAATTCAGAAGCGTTGCCTGTATTATTACAACTAACCAAAAAATTTAAAGCACTGGACGACGAATACAATTATGCGCAGTGCCTGGTTACGCTGGCATCTGTTTATGAGACCCAGGGTAATTTTGAAAAATCGAGGGAATATAATTTACAATACATTGAAAAATGTAAAGTTATAGGTTATGAAGAGGGTATTGCCGGAGGATACCATAATCTTGCGAATTTGGCTTCTAAAAAGGGAGAACACGATCAGGCCCTTGAATATGCGCTTCAGGCTGTAGAAGGGTTCAGTCAGCTGCAATCCGTATGGAAAAAAGCATCATCCATGTTAACACTGGGTATTATCTACCATCAGTTAGGACAATTGGATAAAGCCCTGCAAACCAATGAAGAAATCCTGGCCATATGCAGTGAAAAAGGAATTAACAGCTTTCTTTCGGAAGTGTACAATAATAACAGCAATATTTATCTGGAGAAAGGTGCTTATAAAACGGCTTTGGATTGGGCCAAAAAATCCCTGCAGGAAGCTGAAAAAAACCGGGAGATTGACATGATCCGGGATGCCAGTTATAACCTTTACGAAGCCAGTAAAGCATTGGGAAGAACCGAAGATGCCCTGGCATACCATGAGCTGCATCATCACTATAAAGACAGCCTGATGAATGAACAGAACAGCAAAGCAATCACAGATTTGAAGAAAAACTTTGAAGTTACCGTCAAAGAATATGAAAACCAGCAATTGAAGAAGGACAACCAGCTCAATGAGGTGGAAATACAACAGCAAAGAACAAAACTGTGGGTGGCAGCCATTGTTCTGCTACTGGTAAGTCTTGTTGTACTGGCACTTATCATGCTCAACCGGAAGTTGCATGCAAAAAACCAGGTTATTTCAGCGCAGCGGAGTGAGCTGCAGAAAGCTAACCGGTTAAAGGATAACATGTTTTCCATCATTGCCCACGATTTACGGGGCCCATTGGGAACCCTAAGCGGTTTGCTTGAATTTCTGGATGTTGATACTGCCCGCGAAGATAAAGAAAGCTATGAAGAGGTACTCGAAACGGTGAAAGATTCAGCATCTTCCACCTTTGCATTACTGGAAAACCTGCTTACCTGGGCACGACAGCAAAAGAATGAAATCAGCTTCGAACCAAAACCAGCAAACCTTACCGAGCTGGTAGATGAGATTATGCAGCTGAAGCAACCTGCTGCCGAAAGTAAAAAGATACAACTGGGGCACACCCTTTCTAAAGAGTTAATAGGTAAGTTCGATAAAAATATGATCCACCTGGTGATCCGAAATTTGGTGGACAATGCCATTAAATTTACACCCGAAGGAGGGAAGGTGGATATCCAGGGAGAAATAAAAGAAGAAAAAGTGCAGATTGCTGTTGCCGATTCCGGTGTGGGTATTAGCGAAGAGGTGAGAACGAAACTGTTCGACAAATACCAGCTTTACAGTTCAAAAGGAACGAAAAACGAGCGCGGCTCCGGATTGGGTCTTAAGCTGTGCCATGAATTTGTTCAAAAAAACTCGGGCAATATCCGCGTAGAAAGCGAAACAGGAAAAGGGAGTAAATTTATCTTTACCCTGCCCCGCAATTAAAAGGTTTCCTGGGTATTGGTGTTCTGGTGTACTGAAAGTGAGGGTTTCGCTAGGAGTGAAACCCTTTACTTATTGAGTCATCGCAAGCCATCCTCTCATCACTCATGCGTCATTGCGTCCTCTCCTAACTCGTTCGTCATCGCGAGTGAAGCGACGCCTGCCTGCTGGTTTACCATACCTCGGGCATGTTTACCTGCCGAAGGCAGGCAAGCTATTTACTTTATACTACCAACTCGTTTATTTAGAAGCTACAAGTTTATTCTAATGACTTTTGGTTATAACTTTTGGTCATTATGATAATTTTAGTATCTTTGAAATAAAAAAGGCCATGTATTCCAGGGAGCTTGAAAATAGTATAAGAAATAAAATCGGAACCGGGAAAGCTATTATAATAGTTGGGGCCAGACAGGTCGGAAAAACTACCTTAGTTAAACATTTATTAAAAGATCAAGAATACTTATTTTTCGATGCCGATGATCCAACGATCAGACAACTATTATCAAATCCTAATACCGAACAAATAAGAACATTTTTAGGTAATTACAAAACGGTTTTTGTAGATGAAGCACAACGAATTGAAGGAATAGGTTTAACATTAAAAATAATCACAGATCAATTTAAAGATGTTCAGTTAATTGTATCAGGTTCTTCTTCTTTCGATCTGGGTAATAAATTAAATGAACCATTAACAGGTAGAAAATGGGAATATGAACTATTTCCTATTTCGTGGGAAGAATTTGAAAAGAAAGAAGGTTTTATTAAAGCCGAACAACAAATTGAAAATAGAATTATATATGGATTTTATCCCGAAGTTTTAAATAATCAAGGTAAGGAAAGAGAGATATTAAAAAACTTAACAAGTAGTTATTTATATAGAGATATTTTGGCTTTTTCGGAAATAAGAAAACCCGAAATACTTGATAACCTGCTATTAGCCCTTTCTTTACAAGTTGGAAATGAAGTAAATTATAATGAACTTGCTCAAACCATTGGTGTAAATAAGATAACCATTCAAAAATATATCGATATTCTTGAAAAAGGGTATATCGTTTTTAGACTGCATAGTTTTAGTCGTAATATAAGAAATGAAATAAAAAGAAATAGAAAAATATATTTTTACGACAATGGCCTAAGAAATATGATTATTGGAAACTTTAATCAACTTAAGTTAAGAGCTGATGTTGGCTCTCTTTGGGAAAATTTCTTAATAGCAGAAAGAATAAAACAAAACGTATATAAAGACACTTTTGCAAGAATGTATTTTTGGAGAACAAAGCAGCAACAAGAGGTAGATTTTGTAGAGGAAAAAAATGGAGAAATTTCTGGTTTTGAGTTTAAATGGAATCCTAAAACAAAAATAAAATTCCCTGAAACCTTTGTTAAAACATATAATGCCAATACAAAAAAAATTGACCGAAAAAATTTCAGAGAATTTATTATAGTAGATAAATAATCTCGAACAAAAAGGGATTTAACCTGAGCGATTCATAAATATTACCATAATGTACTCCATACGGTACTTGTTAGTTCAGGAAGTAACTCCTTTCCGAAAAGATAGATATTACGAAGTTTATGGTTTGGTTTATTGAGAACTACCCGGGTTCCGAACTCTGAACTCGAAACTCAACTGCTGTTGCTCTGTGCCTCCCTCTGTGTCTTCTATGGTTAAAAAAAGTTGAGTAACCAATAACCCGGCAGATGGTGAAAAACCAATCCTTTTTTTTCCACCCCCTAAATCCCCCTGATAGGGGGACAATATGGTGCAAATGCACCAATTTTGTTCTCCCTTGAGGGAGAAAATAAGAGGGTGAATAAAACCAATACTTCTTTTTCC
>JAWLEM010000173.1:0-5082 GCA_041686115.1 Bacteroidales bacterium | reverse complement strand
GCATTATATTTTCTTTTTCTGAAATCTTCAAGTTGTTCTTTATCGTCACTCTGAATCCAGCATGCTTTGTGCATCTGAATGGGTTCGTATTTACATTTTGCCCCATATTCGTGTTCCAGCCTGAATTGTATTACATCAAACTGCAACTGGCCAACTGTACCAATAATTTTGCGGCCATTAAATTTATTGGTAAAAAGCTGGGCAACACCTTCATCCATTAGCTGATCGATACCTTTAGCCAGTTGTTTATATTTCATTGGATCAGCATTTTCAACATATCTAAACATTTCTGGCGAAAAGCTGGGTAAACCTTTAAAATGAATTTCTTCGCCTTCGGTTAAAGTATCACCGATTTTAAAATTCCCCGTATCATGAATTCCCACAATATCGCCGGGAAAAGCTTCATCGATAATGGATTTTTTTTCGGCCATAAAAGCGGTTGGTGATGGAAATTTCATTTTTTTACCAGCTTTTACATGCAAATAATTAGTGTTTCGCTTAAAAATGCCGGAACAAATTTTAACAAATGCTAACCTGTCGCGATGATTGGGATCCATATTGGCATGGATTTTAAATACAAAACCCGAAAATTTATTCTCGAAAGGTTCTATCACTCGCTCTTCTGCTTTTACAGGCAGTGGATGAGGCGCCGTATTGACAAAACAATCTAACAATTCTTTTACTCCGAAATTATTTAAAGCACTTCCAAAAAATACGGGAGCCAGATCGGCAGATAAATAATCATCAACCACAAATTCGGGATAAACCCCGGAAATCAATTCCAACTCTTCGCGCAGAGTATTTGCATAATCTTTGCCAATATAGTTTTCCAGGTCAGGACTATTTATATTCTTAAACTCTATGGGTTTTTCAACTGTTTGTTTCGATTCTCCGCTAAACAGATTTAACTTTTCTTCATAAATATTATATACCCCTTTAAAAGTTGGCCCATTACTAATTGGCCAGCTTAAGGGGCGAACATGTATTTTTAACTCATTTTCAATTTCATCGAGCAATTCAAATGGGTCTTTACCACTTCGGTCGAGTTTGTTAATAAAAACCATTACCGGAGTTTTTCGCATGCGGCATACTTCCATTAGTTTGCGGGTTTGTGGCTCTACACCCTTTGCTGAATCAATAACAATAATAACGCTATCAACAGCTGTTAATGTACGAAAAGTATCTTCTGCAAAATCCTGGTGCCCGGGAGTATCCAGAATATTTATTTTCCTGCCGCTATATTCGAAACCCATTACGGAAGTTGCAACAGAAATACCACGTTGCCGCTCAATTTCCATAAAATCTGATGTGGCTGTTTTCTTAATTTTATTACTCTTTACAGCACCAGCTACATGTATAGCACCACCAAATAATAATAGCTTTTCGGTTAAAGTGGTTTTGCCTGCATCCGGATGACTCACAATTCCAAAAGTTCTTCTTCTCTTAATTTCTTCTTTAAACCCCATAATTAAAACCTTAAAAAACTCCGAAAATAAATTTATTTCGAAGCTGCAAAAATATGAAAATGTTAAGAATTTTCTACTAATAAACCTATTTATCTGAATTTAGATTTCATTGAGTAATAATCAATAAAATAGATCAACTTTATTGATAAACTATTGATATTATCATAATTCATTATGCTGTTTAAATTATGTAAATAGCTTCCATCAACTTCGCTATCATACTCATTTGTAGAGTATTTCCAGTTTAGCAACAGTTCACTTCCAGGGGCAAAGTTCCAGCTATAATTTAAATCAATATTAAAAGCATTATAATTTATATTCCTGTTTTCCAGATAATCTGCTAAAAATAAATCCCCATTATTCTCAACGGTATAATAATTATCATATTTTGCCTGCGACCAGTAGTGCCGTAAACGCAACTTAAACGACATTTCATTATTAAAAACATATGAAAAATCAACAGCATTTGTAATGGTTTCTCTGTCTCTTTCGCCAATATAAATATTAGTATCATCCCTGTCAACAAATCCGGGGGTGTTTTTCTCAGTTTCGTAATGATAAATATAATTAATCCGCAATTTATTATTTACTTTAATGCTCGGTTCAATACTGTATCTATATGATTTTGTGTTAATAAAATAATCGTACGAATCATTAAATCCATAATGAAAACTTGAAGATATCAGTTTGGTTGGATTTGTATTCAGAGTAAAACAGTTATGATACCATTTACCTTGTGCAATGTATTTATCGGTTGTTCTGGTTTCGTAATAATCATGTTTTTCTTTTGGCGCCCAAACTGCATGCATTATAAAATAATATTGATTTTTGAATTTTGTGCGAAAAACATAACTTGTTAACAATTCTGAATAAACATTAGGATTATACAGCATATTGTAGTTTAAACGCAATTCATTCGACATATCTAAAAAAACCGAAAATGGTTTTACAACTTTATGAATAAGTGTTAATTCGTTATTCATTTGATTATTATTTCGCATATAACCCAAATAGTTTTGATTGTAATCATCGCTAATTACAGACAGGTTATAAGTTGCCCGAAACTTACCTCCTGTTTTTCCTCCATTAAGAGATGCTTTAAATCCTTCCGAAGTATTCCGATCATTAACAAAACTGTATCCAGCTATCGCTTTAATACCGTATATACTTTCTGTATTTGTTAAATACAACTCTGCTGCGGTAACGTTCGATTGATAATCTGTATTATGATAATTGGTATTTATTAAACTGATGTATGAATTATTAAATAAGGATTGATCTATAACCGCTACATTATAGTTTGTAAATGGCTGTGTTGTAAAATCAATAGTCTCCGATGTTTCATAATCTTTGGCTTTTGCAACCGATTTAGAAGTCATTGAATTTAGAATACCAAAGCCCAGGCCTGATTTGGTTCTTCCAGATATTTTTGTTGAGTTAATAAGACGGGTTTTAGTTGGATTTACAATAATATCATCTTCGGTTTCTAAATTATCCAAAAACACATCGTATTTCTGCGGCTTCTGTCCTATTCTCCTTGAATAAAAAATATCACCCTTTTTAAAAAGATCCATTCCTTCGGTAAAAAACTGCCTCCGTTCGTTATAATATTGCTCAAAAGGAGACAGGTTTAAAACCACATCATCCGACTGAACCTGCTTAAAATCTGGTATTAAAGTCATATCCAATGTGATACTTTCGCTAATTCCATATTTCAAGTCCATTCCCAGGTTATAATCATAACTTGGCTTAAGGTTTGTCTTTTTTTCATATGCTCCGGAAATATAAGGTGTTACTGAAAGCCTAAGCGGCGGGTTTAGGTTCATTAGATTCAGTGCATCGCCTGTATATTTCCACCAGTTTATGTTTTCATTATTAACATAATTCCACGAACTCCATTCCTGATTCTTAGCATGAAATCTCCATATATTTATCCCCCAGGTTTGCACTTCTTTTTTTGAAAATCGTAATGCAGAATAAGGAATAAAAATTTCACAACTCCATCCTTCTTCATTTATTGAAACTGAACTTTTCCAAACGGCATCCCACGTCACATCCGCGCCGTCTGCCGAGTAAAGTTCGTCGGTTTGGACATTCGAGGCAGAAACTAAAAAATAGTTATAATTAATACCATCATTATAAGGACTGAGCATCACACCAATTCCATCAGAATTAGAGCCAAAATGTTCATCTCTTGGTCTTAGCTCTTTGTGTATATTATTTATGTTATCTTCGAAACATTGAATTCCCACATAAACTCCATCGCTCCCATAGTAAAACCATGCTTGTGTTTCTGACGATGGCTCTTCTGCATTGTGTGGCACATACTGAATGAAGTTATCCATCATTGGCTTACTTTGCCACACTTCTTCATTCAGTTTTCCATCAAGTACAATTTTTTCTTCCTTAAGATGTTCTGCATCAAATGACCTTTTTTCGATTTGAGCAATCAGATTAAAACTAAACAACAGCAGATAAAAAAAAACAATTCCCTTTTTCATTAATTAAAATTTATAAATAGAGCCCCAAGATTTCAGACTACTGACTAGATATTCTATATATGGTTTAATTCGTGTCGGCAAGAATTTTCTTACAAACACTAATTAGAAGCTATTTTATTTTAAATGGTTATTCACATTAGGGGTTTCGTTTTCAGGTATTTTCATTATATCTACTTCAAAAACAATAAAGTAAAAAATATAAATGTGCGATGGACCTTGAAATAAAATACAGAGAAATCGATTGATTTTAAGTATTCATATAATTTGTCCTACACATAAGACTATATGTGCAGAATAGAATATTTAAATGAATCAAACATTTGAATTATAACATTTTTTAACATAATTATTATTACAAAAACTTGAATAAATATAATATTCTTAATAGCTTTGTATCGGTAACTAGTTAATTTTTAAGCAAATAGTTAATAAGTTTTTTATCAAAACAAAAAAATAAGTAACATACGTTGTTTTTATCAAACAACAATTTAATAAGTTAATCATTTAAACAATTATATTTTTTATTCACAAAAAACAAATTTATTATGTTCAAACTTAAAAAGTTAGCAAGTTTATTTTTAACCATTGTATTAAGCAGCACATTTGTAGTTGCACAAACTCAAACTCCGCAAGAAACAGATGTTTCGGACGATGAACTGAAAACATTTGCATCTGCCTTTAAACAAGTACAGGCAATTGACCAGAAAGCACAGCAAGATATGGTAAAAGCTGTACAAGATGAAGGTTTAAGTGTGCAGCGATACAATGAGTTGTTGCAAAACGAAGAAAACCCTGAGCAAAATGCAAACCCTACGGAAGAAGAAAAACAGCAATTTAAAAAGATAAATATTAGTATCGAGGGTATACAAATGAAAGCGCAAGAATCGATGCATAAAAAAATTCAGGATGAGGGTTTAAGTATAAAAAGATACCAGGAAATTGCTTTTGCTGTGCAAAACAGTCCTGAGTTACAGGAAAGATTACAACAATACATGCAATTATAAAAAGTAATATTTGCATTTTATTGTAAATAAAAATGGTTGTTAATTCAGCCCCGGATTGCAAATCCGATGGTGATGGTTAACAACCATTTTTTTATAGTTCATTTTTAAACC
>JAWLEM010000172.1:0-5085 GCA_041686115.1 Bacteroidales bacterium | reverse complement strand
AATTTTATTAATATTTGGACTAAAGCCTGTGCGCTATTTTCATTTAAAGATTTAACTCTGGAAAACGGTATACCGGATGATCTGATTGCCCATCTGTTTAATCCTATTGACCTTTTAAGGCAAACATCTGCATTTATTATTTACAATGAAAATAAAGATAAATATTTAAATATAAAATCAAGAATTAAAGAAAAGTTAAGAGATGATTTGGACCAGACCATTGAAAAATCAGAATTGACAGCCAATTCGTTAATTATTGAAAAGACATTAATGCTTAGAAAAATAGATATATTTAAAAATGTATCCTATAAATATTTGTATCATCTTGCAAGGTATATGGATGATATTTTCCCATCATCCGGCAACATAGTTACTTTAAGTTTACATGAAATTAAAGATAAAACGCTACTCATATTTGGTAATCAGGTTACTTTTACTGTGGATCAAGACTTGCCTGTTATTTTGCAACCCGGCGAAATTTATTTTATGAACAATTACATTTCGAAAAAGGGTAAAGCGTTTGTTATTGAAAAGAATGAAGAATCTTTCGTTTTTTATATAGAGAAAAATGTATTAATTTACAATATGTTTGATTATCATGAGATTGAGATGTCTTTTTTGAGTTGGCTTAATAAAGAAATAGAAACTGAAGTAAAAAAAGATGATATTGAAAATATACCAGATCATAAATAAGAAATTAATAATAGATATATGTTTTATAGACTTTACCGAAGATTAAAAATTTTTTATATGCGAAGAACTACCATATTCAAGCAGCTAATATTAAATGTTGTAATTCCAGCAGTTCTTGCATTGTTGGTTTTAGGCGTATTTAATTATACTCAAACAAAGAATAATTTACTTGATTCGATTAATACAAAGAATGAAATTATAGCACAGGAGATTATTAATATTATGGAGTTTCAGGATGTTGCACTCGAAATTGTGGAACAGAATTTAAAACCTGTAATGGAATCATATAGTAATCAATTAACCCATCAATATTTTAAAAATACAGAAAATATTGAATATGCAAACCTGAATAAAATAAGAGAAGAACTGGGCATGGACCCTGAACTGGAAGATATATATATTATTAATCAGGAAGGAATTGTAGTGAATACTACTTTTGAATCGGATTTGGGGTTAAATCTGTTCGAATTTGGCGAAGACCATAAAAAACATATACAGAGTATATTTGCTAATAGTGAATTTGTTAATGAAAGGTTTACCATAGAAAACAGTACAAAACGATTAAAGAAATATACTTACCAGCCTACACTTGATGGTAAATATATTATTGAGTTGGGAATTTATTCGAAAAAAGCCGATGAGATTATCGATTTTATCAAATCCACAATCAATAATTTATCACATGATCAACCTTCAATAGTTGATGCTAATTTATTTATTAATAAAGATAACCCGATATCTTTAAATAAGGATATTATTCTTTCGGAAGAAGAAAAACAGTTTATGAAAGACCGGTTTGTTAACAGGGATTCAACGCAAGTACTTAGAACTGTAAATAAGCAAAAACTGTTATATAATTATTATTACATATTAAGATCAAATTCAGATTTATACCAGGGGTCAGTAATAAGAATTATTGCCGACAGAACTCGCGAAGATATTTTATTGCGAAACGAGTTATTAAAATTTGTAGCACTTTTTGGTTTAACCATTATAATTGTTATTATTCTGCTTTACCGGAAAACGAAGGTAATAACCCATCCAATAAAAAGATTGGTTGATAAAGTAAATCGAATTACAAATGGACATTTAAATGAACGCGCAGATGTTATCGGTAACAATGAAATTACTACCTTGTCGCAGAAGTTTAACTCAATGATAGAAGAGTTGGAGAGCTACTATAATGAACTGGAACAAAAAGTAAAAGATCGCACAGCTGAAGTTGTAAGGCAAAAAGAAGAAATTGAAATTAAGAATAAACATATTACGGATAGTATTCGCTATGCCAAACGCATTCAGAATGCCATTCTTCCTCCCGAAAGTTATGTAAAAAGTTTGCTACCCGATTCCTTTATTCTTTACAAACCTAAAGATATTGTGAGTGGTGACTTTTATTGGATAACACAACGTAACGATCATGTTATGTATGCTGCCGTTGATTGTACAGGGCATGGTGTTCCTGGAGCTTTTATGTCCATTGTTGGCTATAATCAGTTAAATTATGCTGTTGAAGTGAAAAAAGCCCGTAAATCAAATATTATCCTTGATTATTTAAATGAAGGTGTTGTTGAAACATTGCGCGAAAAAGGGGTCGAGAGTTTTAGTGGGGTTAAAGATGGTATGGATTTAGCCCTATGCGTAATTGATTATAAAAATATGAAATTGCAGTTTAGTGGCGCTAAAAATCCACTTTGTTTAATCCGTAATAATGAAATAATTCAAATAAAAGGCGACAGGCAAGCCATTGGAGGGAATTATGATGATGAATTGCCTAAATTTAATAGTCATGAATTAGACCTTCAAAAAGGTGATGTTATTTATACTTTTTCAGATGGATATCAGGATCAGTTTGGTGGAGCCGACGGTAGAAAATTTATGCTTAAACGTTTCAGAGAACTATTATTGAAAATTCATAAAGATCCAATGACGGATCAGAAAAAATTGCTGGATGATATATTAGAAGAGTGGAGGGGAAAAGAAGAGCAGGTTGATGATATTTTGGTTATTGGAGTAAAAATATAGTGTTTTATGGATAATCAAGTAATTAATATTGTTTTTTACCTGCCATTTGAAAAAGAAAATTTAAATGATGAGGATAGATTGTGGTTATTGAATTTTCAAACGGTATTAAATGCAAGCCTGGAGCAATTAGTGCCCAATAAGATTAAATTTCATAATCCATATACCGACCAGCAGGAACTTGATTTTAATGAAATCAAATCATCAGTTCATACAATTATTTTAGAAGCTATTTTAAATCCAAATTTTACACGGGAAAAATTAATACAAAATCAATACAGCAATATCGAAACAAAAACCATTCAGTTGATTTGCTCCCCATTAAGCACAAAAATAGAAGAGTTTGATAAAATTATTGCTTTTAATCTTTTTGATGAAAATAAAGCTGAAAAAATTAACCTTTCAGTTGGCTTAGATTCAATTAAAGATGAAATATGGTTAAAGGTAATTGATATATCGTACGAGATAAAAAAACACTTTGCAAGTAGTGTGCAAACAAAAAGTAAGGGTACAATTTTTTTAGCGCAAACCAGCGCTGATCAAAAAAGCGAAAGAGAAACCATTAAGCGGGAATTTAAACACCTGGGCTATAAAATACTTCCTGAAAAACCATTTCCCGTGAATTTGTCCGATTTTGAGAGATTTGTAAAAGAGCATATTGAAAAATCAACATTATCTGTTCATTTAATTGGTAATACTTACGAGCCGGTTTTAAAAGGTTCGGAAAAATCAAATATTGAAATTCAAAACAATATTTTTAGTGAGATAATTAACAATTCAAAAGATTCAGATCTTTTGCGTTTGGTCTGGATTCCACAAAATTTTAAGCCCAAATCTGAGCAACAGAGACTTTATGTTGAAAGTTTTAAGCACAATATTGAATTATTAAAAAACACAGAAATAATTCAAACTCCCGTTGAAATATTTAAATCGATTATTAGAAAGAAAGCCGAGGAAGTTTTTAGAGTTAAACAACCTGAGCCTGTTAAATCAGAAACAATAAACGGTTCGAAAAAAGTTTATTTTATTCACTCCGATTTTAAGGGCAGCGAATATTCTGAAATTGTTGATTTTTTTAATCAACAAAATATTGAAGTTTTTGAAATGAGATGGGAAAAGAATAAAATTGATATGATTAAAGAGCACCAGAAAAATCTTGTTAATTCTGATGCAGTATTGATTTATTATGCATCAGAGAATCCACATTGGTTAAATAGTAAACTTAGCGATATTAAAAAATCACCTGGTTTTGGAAAGAAAAATGACTTTTTAGTTAAAGCCATTTTATATAAACAAGAAATTCAATCGGATATCAAGTTAGATGGCAATGATATATTAATGATTAGCCGGGATAAAAAGGATATATCCTCCTGTTTAAAACCAGTTACTGAAAAACTTAAGTAAAATGATAACTTCTAAGACAAATCAGAAGAATTTATTTAATCCATTTCCGGGATTACGCCCATTTAAGGTTGAAGAAAGTCACCTGTTTTTTGGTAGAGAAGGGCAAAGCGAAGAGATTTTAAGTAAACTGTCAGAGAACAAGTTTGTTGCAGTAATTGGAGCATCAGGAAGCGGTAAATCATCTTTAATTTATTGCGGATTAGTACCTGTCCTTTATGGCGGATTTGTTGGAGAAACTTCGTCACAATGGGAAATAATAAAAACCCGCCCGGGAAACTCTCCTGTTGAAAACCTGGCTAATGCTATTACAAAACCCGGAATAAAAGAAAATAAAGAAAACGAATTAATTAAGCAAAAACTTAATGCATCGATATTACGAAGCAGTTCAAATGGATTAATAGAAATACTCAATCAAACCTACGACTTTGAAAAGAAAAACATTTTAATTGTAATTGATCAGTTCGAAGAGTTATTTCGCTATAAAAGCGGACGAAAAGATCAATCATCATACAATGAGTCTGAAGCATTTGTTAAACTCCTTGTAGCAGCTAATGAATCAAGGGATTTACCTATTTACATTGTTCTTACCATGCGGTCGGATTTTATTGGAGAATGTTCGCAGTTCCATGAGTTAACCGAACTGATTAATGAGTCCAATTACCTTGTGCCGCAAATGACCAGGGATGATTTCCGTATGGCTATAGAAGGGCCGGTTGCTGTTGGTGGGGCCGAAATTGAAACCCAACTTGTTCAGCAATTACTAAATGAGGTGAGCGATAACCCCGATCAGCTGCCTATTTTACAACATGCTTTAATGCGTACATGGGATTACTGGATGGAACATTCTGATCCCAACCTGCCAATAACCATTTCGGATTATGAAGCCATTGGTAAGATGGAGAAGGCATTGTCTGAACATGCAAACGAAGCTTTCGATGAGTTAAAAGAAGATGAAAAATGGGTTTGCGA
>JAWLEM010000171.1:0-5088 GCA_041686115.1 Bacteroidales bacterium | reverse complement strand
TCTACAGGTATTGTTAATAGCGTTAATAATTTATTTATTAATTAACGATTATGTCTTGCTTTTGAATTTTAGTGGCTGTTTTATTTGGGCAGCCTTTATTGTTAAATGTTCCTTTTTGGATCAAAATCTTCAAGATAATCGGCAATACGTTTTAAAAACATACCTCCAAGGGCACCATCTATAACTCTGTGGTCGTATGCCAACGACAGAATCATAATATGCCTTATAGCTATTGCATCGCCTTCGGAAGTTTCTATCACAGCAGGTTTTTTATCAATAGAACCAATACCTAAAATAGCTGCTTGTGGCTGATTGATTATAGGAGTGCCTGTAATATTTCTAAAGGTTCCAAAATTGGTCACTGTAAAAGTTCCTCCCTGGATCTCTTCCGGTTTTAATTTATTATCCCTGGCTCTGTTAGCTAAATCGTTTACATTCGATGCTAAGCCCGATAAATTTAGCTTGTCGGCATTTTTAATTACAGGGACAATTAAATTACCCGATGGCAAAGCAGTTGCCATTCCAATATTGATATTTTTCTTTAAAATGATATGATCACCATCAACAGAAACATTAATGTTAGGAAAATCTTTTAATGCTTTTACGGTGGCTTCAATAAAAAGTGGGGTAAAAGTTAATTTGGTATTTTCTCTTTCAAGAAACTGGGATTTATGCTTGTTCCTCCAGTTTACCATATTGGTAACATCCGCTTCTACAAATGATGTTACATGCGGTGATATTTGTTTAGATTGAACCATATGGTTTGCAATTAATTTCCGCATACGGTCCATTTTTATAATTTCGTAATCGCCAGAGCCATAAAGTTGATCGTTACTAACTAATGGTTTGGCTGCCTCGGTAGTTTTTGTTTGCTGAGTTTCTGCAGGCTGATCAGATGGTTGAACTCCGCTTGATGTTCTAGTGTTTAAATAGTTGATTACATCTTTTTTTGTAATACGGCCTGTATTACCACTGCCGCGTATTTGATCAAGTTCTTGTGCTTGAATATTTTCTTTCTCGGCAATACTTCTTACCAGTGGCGATAAAAATTTCCCTTTGGGTGTTCTGCTTCCTAAGGTTTTTCCATCAGATTCCTGTGAATCAGTTTTTTCTGATTCTGTAGATTTTTCTTCTATTGGCTCTTGTTTAGCTTGCTCCTGATCATCATCGGTAGTTGTTGCTTCTTTTTTAGTTTCTTTTTCATCTGGTTTTTCTTCTTCACCTTGACCTTCGCCTTCGGTTCGCAGAATAGCAATCGTATCTCCTACTTTAGGAACATCATCTTCGTTAAACAATAACTGGTCAATAATACCATCCTGTGGTGATGGGATTTCTGAATCGACTTTATCGGTTGCTATTTCAGCTAAAGATTGATCCTCTTCAACTTTATCACCTTCTTTTACAAGCCATTTTGTTAGGGTTGCTTCAATGATACCTTCGCCCATTGAGGGCAGTAATATTTCAACTTTTGCCATATTATTTTACATTAAACGATTGTTGTACATTTTGTTAATTGTCAACAGATTATTTATCTGTCTAAAATATTAAATCCTTTGAGTAGAATTTTTAGATCGTTCCAAACGGTGTAATTCTTTGCATAAAGCAAATTTGTTTTTTTATACAAAGCATTGCTTCGATCTTTTGTTTTAACAATGATTTCCGGTGTTAATATCCCATCCCTTATTTTCGGTAAATGGCTTGTATTAACTTCCGAATTTTTGTAATACCCTACCCAGGTTTTAAAACCTAACAAAACATTGACCGAATTGTTTATTAAATGGAAGGAATTTTTTGACAATAATACAATTAACGGGCTGGTAATCAATATAAGTATTGATGAAATGATGTCGAAAATTCTTTTGGTTTGAATATTATTTTCCTGTGCTATAGATTTTATTTCTACCGTATAAAGTTCCCCTGCGGTATTAATTGAGTTACTTCCGATAATTGACAATGTATCGGGCTGTGCAATTTTAAAATCAATATCAGAATTGGAAATTTTTAACATGATATTTATTATTTGATACGAAGGAATATCTTTCGCACAAAAAACTATTTCATCAATTTTATGGATTTTAATAATTTCCTCTATTTGATTAAGATCTCCGATGTAATACGGTGAATTGAAATGAGATTCAGGAGCAACTGCTCCAATGATTTCTATGGAAATATCTATTTCTGAAATCAGTTTTTTTACGCGCTCAATCTCTTCTTTTTGCCCTGCTAAAACAATTTTGATTCTATTTTTTTTAAAGAATTGATGCGGAAAATAGGGAATATAATGTACAATCAATCGATTGATTAAGGCAGTTATGAAACTACTTACTGTCCCTATAATAATTAAAGCTCGTGAAAATCGTAAATTTGTGGGTAGTAATGCATAAAATATCAGGATGATTATTGATCCTGTAATGATTCCTTTAAAAACGTTTTTTGTCCTGAGCTGCTTTAAATAGCCGCCACTGAACCAAATACTTATCAGCCATATAAAAATATAGATGGGTACGATCATAAATATAAACTCGTCGGGGTAGCTGCCCTGTCCGTTAAATTTATATTGTTCCCAGAAAGGTTTTATAAAATAAAATCCTGCAAAAAAAGACAGCATATCGAGCAGGGGCAAGAATAATCTTTTAATAAAACGATTTAGAATAGCAATAAATGCTCTAAAATATATGGCTGCATTGATAAGATAAGAAAATAGCCGTGCATTTTTTTTCGAGAAATGCTTTTTTGCAAAAATGATCATGGCCCGGTAAAATACAAACACATAGTTTAAACTGCCTTTTTTTGTACTTTCTCCTTTGTAGTGAATGATTGTGGTTTCAGGGAAATAATAATTTTTATAACCTGCTTGTGTAATTCTGTATGATAAATCAATATCTTCGCCATACATAAAAAAATTTTCGTCGAGCAGTCCGGTTTTTTCCAGTGCTTGCTTCCTTAAAAACATAAAAGCCCCGGGAAGGATTTCTATTTCGTTTGTTTCATCATTTTTTAAGTGCCCCAGGTGGTACCTGGCAAAAGTTTTTGACCTGGGAAACAATTTTGATAACCCGAAAATTTTATAAAAAGCTACTGCCGGCGAAGGGAGTGCCCTTTTTGATTCCGGTAAAAAGCGGCCTTTGCCATCAATCATTTTTACGCTTAACCCTCCGGCATCAGAATGTGTATCCATAAACTGAATGCACTTTAAAAAGCTGTCTTCCTCAACAACAGTATCAGGGTTTAGCAATAGAATATACTCTCCTTTGGCAATTTTTATGGCCTGGTTGTTGGCATAGGAAAAACCAAAGTTTTTTTTGTTTTCAATTAGGTTAACCTGATTAAACTTCTCTTTAATCATAGCGCATGAGCCGTCAACGGAGTTGTTGTCAACAACAAACACTTCAGAATCTAAATCTTTAAGGGCTTTGTATACAGAAATTAAGCATTGCTCTAGAAAATGCTTAACGTTGTAATTAACTATGATTACAGAAAGTTTTACCATTTACAGTTTGGATTAATGCAAATATAAGGAATTGTAAATGGATTTTATAGCATAAAATTTGAAATGAATAGTGGCACGATTTCTATTCATGCCACTATTTATATTTAATCAAGTGATGAAAATTAAGCAACACCCATTTCTTCTTTAATGGCCTTTGCAAGTCTTTTAACTCCCTCGGTAGTTTTTTCTGTCGACATGTATGAGAAATTAATTCTCATGGTATTTTTGCCGCTGCCATCGCAATGAAAAACGCTTCCCAGTACGAATGCTACATTTTTTTCGATGGCTTTTTTGAATAAAATTTCGGCATCCATATGTTCTGGCAATGTTAGGAAAAGGAATAAACCACCTTCGGGTTCGGTCCATTTTACTCCTTCGGGCATATATTCTTTAAAAGCCTTCAGCATATTATCCCTTTTTTCGTGGTATTGGGTGATAATATTTTTTAGATTTTCGTCGAAATAGCCTTTTTCGATATATTGAAAAGCAATTTTTTGATTGAGCGTTGGTGTACATAAATCGGCTGATTGCTTGGCAATAACAATTTTGTCAATGATGTTTTCGTGTGCTACAGCCCATCCTATTCTGAATCCCGGAACAAAAATTTTCGAGAAAGTTCCTAAAAGGATTACCTGGCCCGAATTGTCCAGTTCATAAATTGTCCGCTGCGGTTCGCCTTCAAAACGAATTTCACGGTATGGGCTATCTTCAACAATTAAAACATCATATTTTTTTGCCAGGTCAATAATTTCAAGCCTTCTCGATTCGGGCATGGTTATACCAGCCGGATTTTGAAAATCAGGAATAATATAGATAAATTTTGGTTTTTCGCCTTTTGATTTTAACTCTTCCAGTTTTTCTTCCAATATATCAGCCCGCATCCCGTGCTCATCAAATTTTATTCCAACCATTTCTGCACCATACGTGTTAAATGCACTTAAGCCTCCCAGGTAGGATGGAAGGCCGCAAATAACTTTATCGCCTCGGTTAATAAAAATTTTACCAAGTAAATCAAGTCCTTGTTGCGACGAAGTAGTAATAATCAAATTGTCCAGTTCAAGTTTTAATCCTTCCTTTTTGTAGCGGTCAATTAAAATATTTCTCAATTCCGGAACTCCTTCAGTTGCTCCATACTGTAATGCTCCCGGGCCATCGTTGTCCAGTATTTCGGTTGTTATTTCTTTTAACTGTTCAATGGGAAAAGATTCTGGCGCTGGCAATCCGCCTCCAAAAGAAATAACCTCGGGACGCTGAGTTAATTTCAGAATTTCGCGTATAGCAGAGCGCTTCATATTTTTTGCGCTGGCAGAAAATATTTGTTCTAAATCACTTATCATTTTTTATCCTCCAATGATTTTATATTAGTTAATGAATATGTACGAAGTTGTTGCGAAATTGCAAAATACTAATGTGATAAACAAGAAAATTGAAGTGTTATAAAATATGTATTGATGAGAAGGTTTTTGTAACGATCAGATTAAGTGTTTTTACGTAATAAATATCATTACTTTATGAAAAGCAAAAAAGAGATAAAGGTATCAATATCCGATAGTAATTGGTATTTAAAAATCTATATCATTAAAATTTCATTGTTTTTA
>JAWLEM010000170.1:0-5122 GCA_041686115.1 Bacteroidales bacterium | reverse complement strand
CTGAATTTTAATAATGCCGTACCTTTTTTTGTTAATGCAAATTCTTTGATTTCATTGATTAATCCATCCGACACACTGTCTAAAGGTATCGTAAGCGAAATGCTTTCAACCAGATCATCTCTAACCTGGCTTAACATCATTATGCTTTTAATTTTAAATTCCAGTTCGTCATCTCTGTATGGGCGAGGTTGAACTTTGCCTTTAATTAATAAGGAGTAATCTTCGTAACAATATTTTCTGAAGTTTTCGTAATCCTTACCAAATAATGCAAATCTGTATGAGTCTGTGTAATCTTGTATAGTAAGAAAACCATAAGGATTTCCATTTTTGGCTATGGCATGCTTTACTTCTGTTACAATTCCCGATATAGTTAATTCTCTTCCCTTAATATTGTTTAAATCATCAAAGTCTACCAGGGTGGCATTACAGAATTGCTCAATCTCTAATTTAAAATCATCTAATGGATGTGCCGAAAGATATACGCCTATTAATTCTTTTTCGCGTTTTAGTTTTTCCAGCTTGGGCCAGTCTTCAGTTGTTGGTATAGGTGGTTTGGCTATTTCTATTGAATCTTTGCCTCCAAATAATGATTGCTGCTGACTGTCTTTATCCTCCTGATATTTATTCCCGTACCGGATAAGATTTTCTATATATGTGGTTTCGTTGTTTTCTGAAGAAAAGTATTGTCCACGTTTAATTTTATCGAGATTGTCGAATGCTCCTGCTGTGGCTAATGCTTCAATTGTTTTTTTGTTTATTTGGGTTAAAGGGACCCTTTCAACAAAATCGAAAATATTTTTAAATGGCCCGTTTTCGTTTCTCTCTTCAATAATTTTTACAACAGCTCCTTCTCCAACACCTTTAATAGCACCTAAACCAAACCTGATATTACCATCTTTGTTTACATTAAATTTCAATCTACTCTCGTTAATGTCAGGCCCTAAAACAGACATTCCCATTCGTTTGGCCTCATCCATAAAAATGGTAATTTTTTTTATGTCGGTAAAGTTTCTGCTTAATACAGCAGCCATATATTCTGCAGGGAAATGAGCTTTTAAGTAGGCCGTTTGATATGAAACATAAGCGTAACAGGTTGAGTGAGATTTGTTAAAAGCATATTGGGCAAAAGCTTCCCAGTCACTCCATATTTTATTAACTATTTTTATGTCGAACCCGTTTTCTTTACAACCGGCTAAAAATTTTTCTTTTAGCTGCTCCATCAGGTCCTTTTTCTTTTTACCCATGGCTTTTCGCAGCGAGTCGGCTTGTCCTTTAGTAAAACCTGCCAGTTTTTGCGAAAGAAGCATAACCTGCTCCTGGTAAACTGTAATTCCATAAGTTTCTCGCAGGAACTCTTCCATTTCGGGGAGGTCGTAATTGATTGGCTCTTTTCCGTGTTTCCTGGCTACAAATGATGGAATATAATCCATCGGGCCCGGTCTGTAGAGCGCATTCATTGCAATAAGGTCGTCGAACCTGTTCGGTTTTAATGCTTTCAGGTGTTTTTTCATGCCCGGCGACTCGAACTGGAACAATGCAGTTGTTTCTCCTTTGCTATAAAGCTCCAGTGTTTTCTCGTCATCGAGAGGAACACTCGATATATCCAGGTCAATGTTATGAGACTCTTGTACATTTTCTACGGCATCTTTAATAATCGAAAGTGTTTTAAGCCCCAGAAAATCCATTTTTAACATTCCCACAGATTCTACATGCCCTCCGTCGTACTGGGTAACCAATAGTTTAGAATCTTTTGATTTACAAACGGGGATGTGCTCCATAAGGTCGTTACGCCCGATAATTACACCACAGGCGTGGAGACCGGTATGCCTTACTGACCCTTCGAGTGTTTCGGCAAATTTCAGGGTTTTTACGATAAGTTCATTGTCAGATTTTTTGGCGTTGTTAAGTTCTGGAACTTCTTCGTAAGCTTTCTTTAGGGTAGTTCCAGGCCTTTCGGGCACTAACTTGGCAAGTTTGTCTGCTTCGCTAAGGGGAAGCTTTTCAACCCGGGCAACATCGCGGATAGCCATTTTTGCAGCCATGGTTCCGAATGTAATAATGTGTGCAACTTTGTTATAACCATATTTTTCTACTACCCAATCTAAAACTTTTTCGCGTCCATCCTCATCAAAATCAATATCAATATCGGGCATTGATATTCTGTCAGGATTTAAGAAACGCTCAAAAAGCAGGTTGTATTGAATCGGGTCGATGTCGGTAATGCGGTTGCAATATGCTACTACAGATCCGGCTGCGGAACCCCTGCCTGGACCTACCGCCACATCCATTTCACGCGCTGCATTTAGAAAATCCTGAACAATTAAGAAATATCCAGGGAATCCCATGTTTTTTATAACAGACAGCTCAAAGTCAATTCTATCGCGGATTTCATCAGTAATTTCATCATATCGTATTTTGGCACCCTCGTAGGTAATATGCCTTAAGTAGTCATCTTCATTATCAAACCCTTCAGGCAACCTAAACTCAGGCATTATGGGGTCACGATTCAGGTCAAAATCTTCAATTTTATTGACAATCTCGTTGGTATTTTCCAGTGCTTCGGGAATATCTTCAAAGAGCTGATTCATTTCGGCTGTTGTTTTGAAGTATTCCTGCTTGGTATATGTCATTCTTGCTGGGTCGTCAAGGTCTTTCCCTGTATTTAAACAGATCAATCGATCATGAGCCTCTGCATCTTCTGCATGAATAAAATGCACATCGTTGGTAGCAATAATTTTAATATCATGCTTTTTGGCTATTTTAACCAGTACCTGGTTCACTTTTACCTGATTTTCGTATACATCTTTATCCTTTTCCGGATCTCCAGACTGGTGTCGTTGCAGCTCAAGATAGAAATCGTCGCCAAAAAGTTCTTTGTATTGAAGGGCCATTTTCTCGCCCGCTTCTTGGCCATTTGACATAATGGCCTGGGGTACTTCTCCTCCCAGGCAGGCAGATGATGCAATAATTCCTTCGTGATATTTTTTTAACAGTTCCCAGTCTATGCGGGGTGTGTAATAAAAACCTTCGGTCCATGCATAAGAAACCAACCTGGTTAAGTTCTGGTAACCGGTTTTATTTTTAGCCAGTAAAATCAGATGGTAACCACTTCTGTCTTCTTTCCCTTTTTTCTCAAATCTACTTCCATCGGCTACATATATCTCACAGCCCAGAATGGGTTTAATGTCCTGTTTTTTTGCTTCGTTAAAAAAATGTTTTACCCCAAACATGTTTCCATGGTCTGTAATGCAAACAGCGGGCATTCCATCTTCTTTCGCCTTTTTTATTAACAGACCAACATCTGATGCACCATCAAGGATCGAATATTGTGTATGAACATGTAAATGAGTAAAATTTATCATTGCTAACGATTTGATTTGTTGAAAAATACTTCGACTTTTTGCCTTAAACTTGAATGGTTAAAATTAAAAAAATCAATGCGATTATACTTTGTATGTTAATAAGTATTTAAAAAATATTATCTCATTTTATATAATCAACAAATATTATTTAAGATGGTTTTAGGATTTTTTAAAATAGCGAATGATTTCATGGGTATTAGCAATGAATATTAGCATAATTTCAATCGTTTACATCCAACACACTGATAATCAGGTGAGCTGCCTATAGAGCGGGTTCATTATAAATCACAAAAAAATATTTTATAATAAAAATAAAATTGTATCTTTGCCGCACGTTTTAAAAAAGTAGGTTTAATTTAAATTTAAAAAGAAGAGTATGCCTGTAAAAATTCGATTAACAAGAAGAGGGAGAAAAAAAGCTCCTTATTATCACATTGTAGTCGCAGATAGCAGGGCGCCACGAGATGGTAGATACATTGAAAGCATAGGATCTTACAGTCCTATTACAAATCCTGCTACTATTGAATTAGATTTTGATAGAGCATTAGATTGGTTGCTAAAGGGCGCTCAACCTACCGATACTTGTAGAGCTATCTTATCGTACAAAGGTGTTTTAATGAAAAAGCATTTACTCGGAGGAGTAAAAAAAGGTGCTTTAACAGAAGAACAAGCTGAAGAAAAATTCCAAAGCTGGCTAAAAGAAAAAGAACAAAAGATTCAAGCTAAGGTTGATATGCTTAAAAAAGACCAGGACACCGAAGCTAAGAAACGTTTGGAAGCTGAAGCTAAAGTAAGCGAAGCCAGAGCTGAAGAATTAGCAAAAAGAAATGCAGAAGCTGCTGCTGAAGAAGCAAAAGCTAATGCAGAAGAAACAGAGGAAGTAAAATCTGAACAACCGGCAGGTGAGGCTGAAGAAGCTCCAAAAGCTGAAGAAAAAGCAGAAGGCGGAGATAAAGCAGTAGAAGAAAACCCTGCTGAAACTAAAGACAAAGCTCCCGAAGCAGAAAATAAAGATAAAGCATCAGAAGCTTAAGATATTTTCGTGCATGAAAAAGGATGATCACTATTTGGCAGGATCACTTTTAAGGACAGTAGGTACTAAAGGTGAAATTATTCTGAAATTTAATACTGATCTTCCCGAAAACATTAAACAACTGGAATCAATTTTCATCGAGGTAGATGGCAAATTGGTTCCTTTTTTTATTGTTGAAATTAAAAAGAAATCGATTGATTCGGCTGAAGCAAAACTTGAAGGTTTAGAAACCGACACAAAATCGCAGGAATTTATTGGGAATGACTTTTACCTTTCGAAAAAACAAATTGAGATTTTTGGCGATTTCTCAGATGAGCAGATTGATGTAACCGGATATGAGATAAGAGATCAAAGAAATCGGGTTATAGGTAAAGTTGCATCGTTTATCGATATTCATGATAACCCTATATTGAAAGTTAAAACAGAAAAAGGCGAAGTACTTTTACCTGCTAACGATGAATTAATTATTGAAATTGACGACGACCTTCGCCATATACTATTGAATATCCCCGATGGCCTAATTGATTCAGATTAAATTAAACTTGGATCATTTTCATAATCTCTGATTGCTTTTCTCCAGTGCTCAGGTAAGTTAGTCGTATTGTTCTCTTTATGGCTAAATGCTACCAAAATTGCATCGTTTTCAGCTTTTAATTCTTTGCTATCTTTATTAATGAGCTGTTGCACCATTTTAAGGCTTTTATTACCAAGTTTATAAACTTTTGTG
>JAWLEM010000169.1:0-5130 GCA_041686115.1 Bacteroidales bacterium | reverse complement strand
AAATCTTTAAAGTAGCTTAAGTGAACAGGTGTTTTTAATGCCATTAACTGAACAGAATAAGTTTTTACTGTGGTACTGGCCGAATTTACAGGATGGTATTCAATAATTTCTGCCTCAGGCTCTTTTGTTTCTATGCATGGTTCTGCTGCGATTTCTTCTACTTTTATTTCTTCTTCAGTTTCTTTTTTAACGTCTAATTTTTCAGGACTTTCACTTTCAACGGTTTCCTGCTTGGGAGCTTCCGCCAGAGCTAATTGCTCTTCAGGTTTGATTGTATCTTCCTGTTGCTCTGCAATCAATTCTTGTTCTGTTGTTTTGGGTGTCAGCTCTGCCTTAAAGGCATATAATTCATCAGTATAGTCTTCGGGAATGGTAACCTCTTTTTCAAACGACTCAAAATCATCGCTAAGAACTGAAATTTGATAGATCCCGGGTGATGTTTCAAATTTGAAATTTCCTTTATTGGTTTCCAGTGTTTGGCTAACAGACTGGGTGTTTAAATTTACTACTTTAATTTCCAGCTCTTTATCATTGACTATTTCGCCATCAGCCAAATTGTAAATTTCTCCATTGATTTTAATATCTGGCAAAACAGTTAATTGATAAATGTCTTTTTTACCCTGACTATCATCAGCAGCCCTGGCCATATAACCAGTATTTGGCGAGTTGCCGGGAACATAAAACAAATCATCGGCAGTAGTATTTACAGGATATCCCATGTTTGTTACTTTCGTCGGATCATTTAAATCAACATAAAAAACATCAAATCCCCCTATTGAGTTATGTCCTTCTGAGCTGAAAAATAAAAACTGGCCGTTGGGTGAAAGGAAAGGTGTTTCTTCGTTAAATTGGGTATTTATTTCGGGGCCTAAATTGACCGGATCGCTCCACTTGCCTTTTTCATCTCTTGTCGATTTATAGATATCAAGGCCTCCGATGCTGCCATCCTTATCGCTGGTAAAATAGAGTGTAGTTCCATCTTTAGAAATACAGGCATGTGTTTCGTTACTTTTTTTATGACTAATTGTTTTGTGAAGCTTTTTAGCGTTGGTCCACTTACTTCCCTCCAGGTAACTTGCAAAAATATCATTGTCATCGGGATCGTCGGTTACCAAAAATAATTCATCACCATCATACGATAAGCACGATGTTTTTAAATAGTACTTTTTGCTCACCTGATTGGTTATGTTTTTGGGCGAGCTCCAGTTGTTTCCATTTTTTTTCGAGATATAAATGTCAATATAGTTTCGTGTATAGGATGTAAAAACTACTGTATTGCCATCGCCCGAAAAAACAGCATTAAAGTTAGAGTTTTCGTTATTTATTTTATTGCCCAGATTTTGCATTTGCACCCTTTTGGGAACGGCTATCATTTTTTCTGCATGATTACAGCTTTCTATATATTGATTAACCAGTTGATAATTCATGTGATCAGGTGTAATTTTTTCTTTGTAGCTGTTATACATTTTTTTTGCATCAGAAAGCCTGTTGTTCACATGATAAGCTACACCCAGGTATAATAATCCTTCTAAAGGGGTCCTTGTTTCTCTAATGTCTTTTGGGTTAAAATCTGCTGCAATATTTTCCGATGCCTCTTCGAGGAATGAAATAGCTTTGTCATTCTGATCATCGGTATTTAGATAAGTAACGCCTATTTTAAATTTGATGAAAGAGCTGTTAGGGATTTCTTTCAAAATCTTCTGATACATCTCAACCGCCTTGTCGTAACTCTTTTCCTCCAGCAAATATTCCGCTTCATTCTCCATGTAATATATCTCATTCCAGTTCTGGCCAGCTAAAGGCATCTGAATAAGAATTAAGAAGAATAATATGTTTAATGTTTTTGTCATTGAAAGCGAAATGTTTTATTACTTATAACGTTTAAAGGTATAACATGTTGGTTTGTTTTGACGAATATACCATATTAATAAAGGAGTGAATAGATTTTACCTGCTAATATATGTAATTCATTGATAATTTATTGTGGCTTTTGATAAATATTTTATCGATAATTTCACATTATTATTCAATTATTCAAAATTAACCGGTTTTTTATTATATTTAAGGTCATTCTAAATTTGATATATAATAATGAAATTTCTTTTGTACCAACTCATTATACTTTTATGCATTTCCCATTTCACCACAATAGGTCAGGTAAAAATTAAGCATGATCCTGTTTGGGTAAAGGTTATGAGCGAAACCGATAATTATAATAAACATCTCGATTTAGGCGGATTGTCGGCAATTGAGTATTCCGGATATAAAAATATTTATTATGTAGTGGCTGATAAACCACCGTTTCGAATTTATACGCTAAAAATTGATATTGGGAAAACAATTGATTATCAGGTAATAGATACACTTGTTTTTCCAGGATTGAAATTCGAAGCAGAAGGAATCCGTGTAATCGATAGCTTGTCCTGTTTTTTTGTTTCTGACGAGCAAAATACAAATACTTCGGTTTACAAATATTTTGATGGTCATATGCAAAAAATTGAAGCCATTCCATCATTGCATAAAACCATGCGACATAATAGTGGATACGAAGGTATAGCTTTGTCTAAAGATAAAAGCAGCTTATATTTTGCTGTTGAAAGACCACTGAGCAATGATAAAAGGAAAAAATGTAACCCCAATATTAAACCATATATCAGTATTTTCGAATATAATATTGAAAACGATAAAATAATTAATGAATTTGCTTATCCATTGGTTAACCCGTCGAAGGATAACGGGGTTAGTGAAATTTTAGTGTTGAATGATTCTGTTATGCTGGTTATGGAACGTGCCTGGACCAATAACCGGTCTATTGTAAGCGTAAACGCAGTAAATATTAAATCTGCCGATAATATTCTAGATTTTAAATGCGAAATTCCTAAACACACAAAGTTTTTAAGGCCCGAAGTATTAATCGATTTCCGTGCTATAGAAAATAAATTTACCAGGTATAACAGCTATAACTTTGAAGGAATGACCATAGCCCATACTGGTAAACATATTCTTTTTATTACTGACAATAATTTTAGCCCAAACCAAACAACCTATTTAATGGCGCTGGAGATTGAGTTCTGAGTTAGATTTTATGAGCTTACGGCCTTAATGCAATATCATTTACCAGGAAAGAAAAGATGTAGTTGAGTATAAAAAAACGCCTGACACAATTTGTATCAGGCGTTTGTAGTAGCGGGGGTAAGACTCGAACTTACGACCTTTGGGTTATGAGCCCAACGAGCTACCAACTGCTCCACCCCGCAATATATTTTAAAGTACGTTTTTTCTCAATTGCGGTTGCAAATCTAATTAATGATCCGGATAAAACAAAATTTTTACACACGAATCTTAATTTTGACTATCATTTTTTGCCACCGGTTAGCGTTTTATTTGTTTTAGGTAACTTAGTAGGTTTAAATTTAACTGGTTTCTTCTTTAAAAACTTATATATTTGCAGGATAAAAATTACGAACAATCAAATGCCCAGAAAAAAAAGAAAACATATTGTCAATAAATTGCGTCACAAGTATCGGTTAATTATATATAACGATGATACTTTTGAAGAAGTATGGTTTTTACGTTTATCAAGGCTTAATGTATTTTCTATTGTAGGCTCTGCCTTAATTTTACTTATCGCTGGTGTAACCATATTAATTGCTTTTACGCCTATCCGCGAATTTATACCGGGTTACCCCGATGGTAACATGCGGCGTAATATTATTAATAATGTTTATAAGCTCGATTCGCTTGAAAATGAGCTTGAAATGCGCGACAGGTATTTTGCCAGCATTAATCAGATTATTCGTGGTGGAGTTCCTGCCAGCCATGAAAATGCTCAGGACACTGCCATTAGATACGATGATATTGTTTTTGCCAAATCGGAGCACGATTCAATATTAAGGCAACAAATTGAGCAGGAAGAATTATATAATCTTTCTGTATTAACCGGATCATCAGGTAGATCCGATTTTTCAAGCATTCATTTTTATCCACCGGTTAAAGGGCTGGTAACCAATTCGTTTAATCCAAATATGAACCATTTTGGTACCGATATTGTTGCTGCATCAAACAAAGTAGTTGTTGCTGCGTTAGATGGTGTTATAACTATGGCAAACTGGACTCTGGAGACCGGTTATATTATTCAGATACAACATGAAAACAATATCATATCCATTTATAAACATAATTCCGAATTGCTTAAAAAAGTAGGTAACCATGTTACGGCGGGCGAAGCAATTGCCATTATAGGAAATTCTGGTGAATTAACCAGTGGCCCGCATTTACATTTTGAAATTTGGCATAACGGGACTCCTTTAGACCCGGAAGATTATGTTGCATTTTAAGAGAATATCAGGGAGTTTTAATGAGAAAAAGAATTGCAATATTAGGTTCTACCGGCTCAATTGGCACTCAAACTTTAGATGTAATAAGGCAAAATCCTGAGCATTTTGAGGTTGAACTATTAACTGCTTACAACAATGTTGACCTTTTAATAAAACAAACCCGCGAATTTAAACCAAATACTATTGTTATTGCCAACGAGTCAAAATATGAAGTCCTGGTAAATGCATTGGGCAACCTACCTGTAAAAATTTATGCAGGAGCCGACGCCATAGCTCAAATTGTTGAAATGGAAACCATTGATATTGTTTTAACTGCAATGGTAGGGTATGCAGGTTTGTTGCCTACCATAAATGCTATTAAATCAGGAAAAACAATAGCGTTAGCAAACAAAGAAACCCTGGTAGTTGCAGGCGAAATGATTCAGAAACTGGCATTTCATCATCAGGCAAGTATTTATCCGGTAGATTCTGAACATTCTGCCATTTTTCAGTGTCTTGTAGGTGAAGGGAAAAATAAAATAGAGAAAATTTACCTTACAGCATCAGGAGGGCCATTTTTGGGAAAAAATTATGATTACCTGAAAAAGGTAACCAAAGAAAGTGCACTTAAGCATCCCAACTGGGAAATGGGCGCAAAAATTACCATCGATTCGGCTACCTTAATGAATAAAGGACTCGAAGCCATTGAAGCACGATGGTTGTTCGGACTAAATCCAAATCAGATTGAAGTGGTGGTTCACCCACAATCAATTATTCATTCGGCAGTGCAATTTGAAGATGGATCAATAAAAGC
>JAWLEM010000168.1:0-5178 GCA_041686115.1 Bacteroidales bacterium | reverse complement strand
ACATGAATTTGTTGTTCCTAAATCAATTCCAATTATTTTACTCATTTCGTTTTAAATTTAATGTTATTATTTTAATGATTTTATTTCTTAATTTCTAAGCTGATTTTAAATATTCAATGATTGTGCCAGTTTAAAATAGATCAATTATTATGATAATATGGCATCAGTATAATTCGATTTAACATAAATTCTTTCAGGCTTATGACAAAAAGGCAGAGTAGCATGTTTCTAATTTTCATCTATTATTAGTAAGTATATATTGGGTTTAATTTGTAGCTTTGTCGTTATAAACTAATTTTAATAGTTATGTCAGTTCATCAAAAAGTTAAACGGGTAACAACTCATGTATTGCATGAAATGAAATTACGTGGCGAAAAAATAGCCATGTTAACAGGTTATGATTATTCAATGGCACGAATATTAGATAAGGCAGAAATTGATGTGGTTTTAGTTGGCGATTCGGCATCGAATGTTATGGCTGGAAATGAAACAACTTTACCTATAACAATGGACGAAATGATATATCATGCCAAATCGGTGGTTAGAGGTGTAAATCGGCCCCTTGTTGTTATTGATATGCCATTTGGTTCTTACCAGGGAAATTCTAAGGAGGCATTAATTAATGCTATAAGAATAATGAAGGAAACTGGTGGACATGCTGTGAAAATAGAAGGAGGCCAGGAAATCCTGGAATCTGTACAAAGAATATTATCTGCAGGAATACCGGTTATGGGGCATTTAGGATTGACTCCACAGTCCATTCATAAATTTGGAACATATGTAGTTCGTGCCAGAGAAGATGAAGAGGCTTCTAAATTAATTGAAGATGCCCATATACTTCAGGATGCCGGATGTTTTGCCTTAGTACTCGAAAAAATCCCTGCAAAACTTGCTGCCAGAGTAGCAAAAGAGCTAACAATACCGGTAATTGGAATAGGAGCCGGACGTGATGTCGACGGACAAGTACTGGTGCTTCATGATATGTTGGGAATTACTCAGGAATTCTCTCCCAGATTTTTACGCCGCTATCATAACCTTTTCGAAGAGATCAAAGGGTCGGTTAAAGCATATATTAACGACGTTAAAAGACTTGATTTTCCCAATGATAAAGAACAATATTAATCGATTGTCCAGGAAAATGTTAGGGAATAAAGTCTAAAAAGATAATATACTCAAATTAAAGCAATACAATATTTAAGGTTAATGGAAATTCTTTACGAAGACAATCATATAATTGCAGTAAATAAAAGAGTTTCGGATATTGTGCAAGGTGATAAAACAGGCGATGAACCATTATCTGAAAAGGTGAAATCATATATTAAAACCAAATATAATAAACCAGGAAAGGTATTTTTAGGCGTTACCCACAGGCTCGACAGGCCTGTTAGCGGAGTATTGTTATTTGCCCGCACCAGTAAAGCATTAAGCCGATTAAACGAAATGTTTAAAAATAAAGAAATTCAAAAAAAATATTGGGCAATAGTTAAAAACAGACCTCCACAGTATAAAGATACTCTTGAACATTATCTTATTAAAGATCAGAAGAAAAATAAATCTTTTGCTCATGACAACGAAGTGAAAAATTCTAAATTAGCTCGTTTATCATATGAAGTAATAGCAGAAGCTGATAATTATTATTTATTGGAGGTTGAATTACATACCGGCCGTCATCATCAAATCCGGTGTCAATTGGCTAAAATCGGATGCCCGGTAAAAGGAGATTTAAAATATGGATTTCCTAGATCTAATCCTGATGGTGGTATAAATTTACATTCAAGGATAATTGAATTTATCCACCCTGTAAAAAAAGAACCTGTTAAAATCATTGCCCAACCTCCTGAGGATGCACTGTGGGATCATTTTATTTCGATAGTTTAATATTATTGGTTTTTGTTTTACTCTTAACTGACAAAATAAAACTAATTTAGCAGCATTAATTTTTAAAATTCTATAATGTTTAATTTTTTAAATAAGCCATATCCTTTTAACGACGATTTAAAGTATAACAGCAAACTTATATTTTTTATTAGTATTGGTGTTTTAGGATTCCTTTACCTGTTTCAACCCCTTGATGTAAGTTTAATGGATGATAAGGAGAAATTATATGTGGTATTAGGCCTTGCTGCTATTACTTTTCTTTCTTTAAGCTTGAATTTATTAATAATGCCAAGTTTGTTCCCTGGTATTTTTATTAAACGGATATGGAATATTAAGAAAGAGATTTTATGGAACCTTTGGATATTAACCACAATTACTTTTGGATACTACATTTATTATAAGTTTTTGGGAATTTTTGATATAGATTTTAAAATGGTGTTGGGCCTTATTGTGATTGCTATTATTCCAATAACTGGTTTAATAATCGTTAACAGGAACAGAATGTTACGATCTAATTTAAAACTTGCCGAACGAATCAATAAAAAATTGGAAGAAAACCGATGCATAGATGATAAGCTGGTGCATTTTAAATCAGAATATGCAAAAGATAATTTATCCATAAAAGTAAGCTTACTGGTTTTAATCAGGGCGGCCAATAATTATATCGAAGTTTTCTGGAAAGAAAAAAATGGAATAAAAAATCAAATGATTCGCACAAGTTTGAAAAATGCCGAAGAACTTTTAAAAGAGCATAATTTTATTTTTAAATGCCACAGGTCTTATATGGTAAATATTAATTTTATCGACAAGATTGAAGGAAGTGTCCAGGGATATAAAATATATTTTGAAGATGTTGATTTTCCTGTTCCGGTATCTAAAAATTTTGCTTATAAGCTAAAACAGTTAATTTAAAACCGAGTTAATTCACCCCCGTATTTTAAATTTTCGTCCCTAAAAACTTCAATCCATACCTTTTTTTGCTGTCTTAACCCTTTTATTTTATTTGTGGGTACTTTCATCGTAGTTTTGCCTTGAAAAATTATAATACAAAAATATTATGAATCCATTGAAGATAGGAAATTTAAGAGCAAAGCTACCCGTAATACAGGGTGGGATGGGTGTAGCTATTTCATTATCAGGACTTGCATCGGCAGTTGCTAATGCAGGTGGGATAGGTGTAATTTCGGCTGTTGCCATAGGAATGACCGAGCCTGATTATATGAAAAATTACCGCGAAGCAAACAAAAGAGCACTAAAAAAAGAGATACGAAAAGCCAGAAGCATGACTGATGGTATTTTAGGTGTTAATTTAATGGTTGCAGTTAATGATTATGAAGATTTATTAATAACTGCCCTGGAAGAAAATATTGATGTAATCATATTAGGCGCCGGACTACCTCTGAAAATGCCAAAATATGTTTTGGATAAAGGTTTCAAAAATATTCACACCAAGTTTGTTCCTAAAGTTTCATCAGCAAAAGCTGCAAGGTTAATTTTTTCATCTTGGGCCAAAAATTTTAATTATGTTCCTGATGCCGTTGTTGTTGAAGGCCCTTTGGCAGGTGGGCATTTGGGATTTAAGAAAGAACAGTTATTAAATGAGTCAGAATCATTAGAATCAATTGTTGAGAAAACAGTTGAAGAAATTAAATATTTTGAGAATGATTTTGATAAAGAAATTCCTGTAATTGCAGGCGGTGGAATTTACGACGGTAAAGATATTTATCATATCATGCAAAAAGGTGCAAAAGGTGTAAAAATGGGAACCCGTTTTGTAACAACACACGAATGCGATGCATCTATAAAATTTAAAGAAACTTACATTAATAGTGAAGAAAAAGATGTTACGCTAATTGACAGCCCTGTAGGTCTACCAGGCCGAGCAATACGAAATAAGTTTGTTGACCAGATAAATTCAGGTGAAGCAAAACCTTTTAAATGTTACTGGAAATGCTTAAAATCATGTGATTCTAAGAATGTTCCTTATTGTATTGCCCAGGCATTGCATAATGCAGCAAAGGGGAATATGGATGAAGGTTTTGCTTTTGCTGGATCAAAAGCATTTTTAGCAACAAAAATACAAAGTGTTTCTGAAGTAATTTTTGAATTAAAAGTTAGTTACTACAAAATGAAATATATGGAATACCTGCGTAATTTTGTGGTTATCCCCGAAAGAATAAATATTCCTATCATGATTCCCGATATTATTAAGTTAAGAGTGGTTTAATATTTTTATTCATCTTTCTAAAATAAAAGGGAATAACAAGTAGGCAAATTGTTATACTATATTTTTATGGTTTAATAACAAAAGTTTACTAATAATCTTTATTTTTACAGCGATTTACTTAAACTATTCGATAGATATTTTGTCGAATGGAAAAGTAATGATATTTATTAAAATATTAAATAACCATTAAATAGAAAAAACGTGAAAAAACTTTTTTTAAGCATTTTAGTCATCGGGATATTTTTGGTATCCTGTAGTAAAAAGGAAACGAATCCTTTATTAGCAGAATGGAATACTCCGTTTGAAGTACCTCCGTTCGACAAAGTAGAAATTGAACATTTTGCTCCTGCTTTTGAAGTAGCAATGAAAGAGCATAAGGACGAAATGGAAGCCATTTTTTCCAACCCTGAAGAACCCACTTATGAAAATACTGTTGAGGCTTCTTATTATGCGGGTGAATCATTAGGTAAGGTAAGTACGGTTTTTGGTACTTTTAACAGTGTAAATATTTCCGACACAATTCAAAAACTTGCCCAGGAAATTTATCCAAAAATTTCAGCTCATTACGATGAGATTAGGCTCGATCCAAGAAATTTCGAAAGATTTAAAGTCGTTTACGAAAACAGAGATCAATTCGATTTAAATGAAGAACAACTGTTTTTGCTTGAAAGTAACTACAAGAGTTTTGTTCAAAGCGGAGCAGCTCTGCCCGAAGATAAAAAAGAAGAACTGAAGACCATCAATCAGGAATTATCCGGATTAACGCTAAAATTTAGCCAGAATATTTTGGCTGAAGTGAATAATTTCAAATTAGTTATTGATAATAAAGATGACCTTGCCGGTCTTCCACAGGCATCTATTGATGCTGCTAGTGAAACTGCTGCACAGGAAAACATGGATGGGAAATGGGTATTTACTATTCAGAAACCCAGTATGATTCCATTTTTGCAATATGCCGATAATCGTGATTTAAGAAAAGAAATATATGATGCATATGTTAATCAGGGAAATCATGATGATGATAAAGATAATAAAGAGATTTTAGCCAGAATTTTAAATTTAAGAGTTAAAAA
>JAWLEM010000167.1:0-5200 GCA_041686115.1 Bacteroidales bacterium | reverse complement strand
AATGCAATGAGTTTATTATAAACTTTATTAGCACCTGCCGATATTCCACAGCTTGCTAAACCTATCAAAACTTTCGTTTTTTCCATATGAAAATATTTTGATTATTTCCTTAAAAGAAGGAATTAATTACTTTCTTTTATTTTAATTTCCTTTACAATTTTAACTGCCTGGCTACCTGTAAGTTTACCGTAAGTTTCCCCGTCAATCATCATAACAGGAGCTAGAGAACAGCACCCCAGGCATGCAACTGATTCCAGGGTAAAAAGCCTGTCCTCAGTAGTTTCTCCATCTTTAATGCTTAAGGCATCTTCAAGTGATTCGGAAATAGCGGTAGCATTTTGCACGTGGCAGGCTGTGCCATGACATACTTTAATAATATGTTTTCCTACTGGACTTAACCTAAATTGAGTATAAAATGTGGCAACACCATACATTTCGTTAAGTTCGATACCTGTAACTTCGGCAATCTTATAAAAAGCATCTTTAGGCAAATAGCCGTATATGTTTTGAGTCCCCTGAAGTATGGGGATAAGACTGCCTTTTTTATTTTTGTACTTTTTTAAAAGCGGATCGATTAAATATAAATCCACCGAGGTTTCAATAAGACCCTCTTTTTTTTGTAAGACTCGTTTAACACGCATAGCTTCTAATGCTTAGTTTATAAATTTATGGTTTCAAAATAAGTGGTTAATATATAATTTTGATTTATGAATTACAAAACTTATCATGTGTCGTACAATATAAATATTGCAAATACTGATTATACTTCATTTTGCAACATTATTTAAAATAATTCTATCCTAATTGATCATTCCTTTCTGCCGTGAAAAGTTTATAAATTTTGTAGATAATAATAATGATGGTACCCGAGGCTCATTATATTTTTGTAAATTGCAACATAAAAAATATATTATGGTGTTAAGTGAAAGCGGTGAAAGACTTCGCCAATTGATAAATAAAGCTATTGATGACCACATTATTACTCCTGAAGAGTATGATGAAATTATTCAACTTACCATGGAAGATGGGCATATCGACTCTCAAGAACAGGCATTGCTGAGTGAGTTACAAAAAATGATAGAAAATAAAGATATTCGTTTTGCCCGTGGAGAATAATTCCAGAAATTACGCTCTGCAATTTTCCTGCTTTATTCACTATTAAGATTTCATGAATTCAATAATATTTCATTATACCACAAGAATTATTGATTATAGAACTCCGTCTTTTAGTACTTTACATAACATCCCATTTTGTTAACAAAAATTCTGTATAAACTAATTCCTAATCATTCAATTTTAATACTTTTATAGAATTTTGAAAAATTTAATTTTCTGATTTTATCATGAGGAAAGAATTGGTAATCGGAATTGTAAACCATCCGGTATTAGGCTTAATAATGATTCCATACATCGTTGTTATTAAACCAAACCATGGATTTTATCATATCGAAGTAAAAATATCACAGTTAAATATCAGCAGGTATATCGACAGTTTTTCTGAAAACGAAAAAAAACTTTTAGATGCCATTGATGAATATAGTGAGCAAAATCTTCAAAAACTTTTTTCCAAAAAGCGCGGACAAACTGCAGTTGATTTCATGAAGCAATTGGATAAATCTTTCGCCGACCAATATATTCGATCATATATTGAAAAAAAGATGGTGAAATGTATTGAACTGCTTCAAAAAACTAACTTAAAAGTATTTTTTAAAGAAAAACCAAAATACATTAATTCAGAAAATGAAATAATAGTTATAAAGAATAAAGCGCAAGCGGTTTTTAACATCATTCGGCTAGAACATGAAAGTCAGTATTTTCTTACGGTAAAACATGATAACGACGAAATCCACTTATTAAACAAACCTGCACAAACACTGGTTGAGAACCCATGTCGGATTATTATTGACCGGAAGCTTTACAGTTTCGAAGATATTAATGCTAAAAAGCTACTTCCCTTTTTTGATAAAGCATGTATTCATGTGCCAAAATCATCGGAAAAAAAGTGGTTTGAAACATTTGCATTAGAAAGTATCAAACGTTTTAATGTTAAGCCTACAGGATTTAAAATTAATGAAACCATAGAGGAAAAAGACGCCATATTAAGCTTTGAAAAATACCTGGATGGCAATCCAATTTTCAATTTATCATTTGTATATAATAACGAATTTCGATTTTTGGCAAATACATTTTCCAATGCAACAGTTAAGTTCACAGAGCAAAACGGTGAGTTTATTTTTTATAAAATAAACAGGGATCTGACCTGGGAAGATGAAATGATACAAAGATTAAAATCATTGGGATTAAAACAATCGGGAGATTCATTTTTTAGAATTCATACACAACAAATTAATGGTTTAAACGAGAACTGGTACGATTACATTGATTGGATAAGCAAAAAACAGCAAGAAATCCGTAAAGCGGGAATAAAAATTATCCAGGAAAAAACGGATTACAAATATAACCTTCAACCCATTTCTATTCAATCTACGGTACTTGATAAAACCGATTGGTTTGATATTCACTTAATAGTTCAAATTGGCGAGTTTTCGATTCCGTTTACCAAATTCAAAAAAAATATTTTAACAGGGAATAGAGAGTATAAACTACCCAATGGAGAAATTGTTATATTACCCGAAGAGTGGTTTATAAAATACAAAGAAATATTTCAGTTTGGCAGAGTCGATGGCAGGTATATTGTTCTTGAAAAACACCATTTTGGATTACTTGATAACAATGTTCCTGAACAAGAATTATCAATCATAAAAAAATACAAGGGCCTAATTACAAATTATAACGATCAACAGCATGAAATTCCACAAAATTTAAAAGCTGAATTAAGGCCTTATCAGAAAACAGGCTTTTCGTGGATGCAACTATTGCAGGAGCATCATTTTGGAGGTTGCCTTGCCGACGATATGGGCCTTGGGAAAACAGTTCAAACACTAACCTTATTGCTTAACTCAAAAGGAAAAAGCAGTGGTTCCGAATTTCATCAGGAGCAAAAGCCTGCCCTTTCGCAATTAAGTATTTTTGATGAAATAGGTCAAAATAAGAATGAATCGACAGCAACATCATTAATTGTTATGCCAACCTCGCTAATTCATAACTGGGAAGAGGAAATTAAAAAATTTACACCATCGCTTACTTGTTTTAAATATACCGGACAGAACCGGCCAAAAGATATTTCGGTATTCAGCGAATTTGATATTGTGCTTACTACATACGGAGTTGTTCGTAATGATATTGATTTATTGATTAATTACAAGTTTTTTTATTTGATATTAGATGAGAGCCAGTATATTAAAAATCCTGATTCAAAAATTTATAAAACCATTACCAGACTAAAATCCAACCATAAATTAGTATTAACAGGGACTCCCATCGAAAACTCACTTACCGATTTGTGGGCACAAATCAATTTCCTGAATAATGGATTGTTGGGTAACCTGCGATTTTTCAAACGCGAATTTATCCAACCTATTGAGAAAAAATCTGATCCCGTTAAAAAAGAAAAGTTACAGCAATTTATTCAGCCCTTTATTCTAAGAAGAACAAAACAACAAGTGGCCAAAGATTTGCCCGAAAAAATTGAATCGGTAATTTATTGCGATATGACTGATGAGCAAAAATCTTTTTACGAAGAAGAAAAATCGAAAATAAGAAATTCGATATTAGATCATATAGAATCGGATGAAAATAAGCCCACTATATTGGCTATTGAAGGTTTAAACAAACTGAGGCAAATAGCCAACCATCCGGTTTTAATCGATAAGGAATATCAGGCCGGATCCGGAAAATTTGAAGAAATAACCAGAAACATCGAGAATCTTATTGCAGAAAAACACAAAGTTTTAATTTTTTCGGTTTATGTAAAACACCTTAATTTATTTGCCAATTATTTGAGTCAGGCAGAGTTTCCGTATTCGATGCTAACCGGCAGCACACAAAACAGGCAACAGGTAATTAATGACTTTTTAACTTCGGAAGAAAAATTTGTTTTCCTGATCCAGATTAAAGCAGGAGGTGTTGGATTAAACCTAACAGCAGCCGATTATGTTTTCATTATTGACCCATGGTGGAATCCCGCAGTTGAAGAGCAAGCCATAAACCGTACTCACAGAATAGGCCAGGATAAAAATGTGATGGTTTATCGTTTTATTTCTTCGGAGACGGTGGAAGAAAAAATTCAACAATTAAAATCAAAAAAATCAAAGTTAGCCGACTCATTTATTAATACGGAGAAGCCAGCGAAAAAAATGAATCTGGATCTAATCATGGAATTTCTATCCTAATTAATCTAATCAATAAAATTTTATTTGTCAGAATTAAGTTTCCTATTGACTATCGGTTAACAGTTTTGTAACTTTTCATTTTAAAATAGAGTAAAAGTTATTAATTTAACTTAACATCAACGAAATGAAAAACACAACACAAATGATTCGTGCTATTGTTCTCCTTTTTTGCATTCTATCTATCTCTATCCAGATTAAGGCACAAAATCAGGATACTGAAATTTTAAGTAAAGATGAACTTAAGCTACAAAAGTTAGAAGAAAAAGTCCAGAGAGCACAGGCCAAAATCGACCAAACTCAAATAAAACTGGAGTATGCCGATAGTTTGATCCAGGCTGGCATTGAAATGAACAACGAAGCCAACTCTGAAATAGATGTTATTTCGGCTGAAGAAAAGATTTATGTGAAAGACAATACCGAACAATTTAAATCCTTAAAAAAGCAACTTAAAAAGGCTCCGAAAGACGAAAAGAAAAAAATCGAAAAGGAAATTAAAACACTGACCAGCAGTTACAATTCAGGCTTAAAAGAATTTGAAAAACGGTTTAAGGCAGAGGATAAGAAAATTCAGAAAGGAAAATCGAATATTCAGAAAGGAAAAGAAAAACTGAAGCAGTACAAATCAGCACTAAAAGATTACGAAAAATCGCTTACTGAGGCACAAAAGCAACTGGAGACTTTTAAAGCAGATACGGAATTATAAAAACAGATAGCAGTACAAAATTTTATACTGCTATCTATATTTTTAGTATCGCACTTATTTTTTCATTGTCCTTAAAAACATCACCAATAAGACAATACTTATTACGGAAAGGATTAAAAAGATTCCAACCAAAGAGGTATCGTCACTTATATTTTTTACGTTTAACATTACCACCATTCCTGCCAGTGCAATGGTTAAAATAATA
>JAWLEM010000166.1:0-5219 GCA_041686115.1 Bacteroidales bacterium | reverse complement strand
AAACATTGAAAAATTCCACTGGCTATATATCATTGCATTAATTCTGGTGATAGGATATACCAATTACCGCCTTTCGGGATATGGCCTGGATAATCAAAGAGCTTCGAACTGGGTAGTTTGGCCTTTTTTTAGCGATCACACATCGTATGGCGCTATGCTGGTAATGTTTATTTTTCCGTTGTTCTGGTTTTTAAAACGTAAAACCGGAGGGTTGCTTCAAAAATCTTTAACAGCTTTTGTATTTCTTATTTTTATTTTTGGTATCATATTATCGTATACCCGTGCAGCCTGGCTAAGTTTGTTTGCAGCTATTGGATTGTGGATTTTGATTAAACTACGGATTAAACTACGAACGGTTATGATATCCGGATTAGTGATTGTCGGGTTATTTTTTGTTCTTCAGCAAAATATTTTGTGGAAGCTTGAAAAGAACGAAGCCGAATCGTCAGGCCAGTTTTCGGAGCATGTGCAGTCGATGGTTAATATTACCTCTGATGCTTCGAACCTGGAACGATTAAACCGCTGGAAATGTGCCATCCAAATGTTTAAAGAAAAACCTTTTTGGGGTTGGGGGCCGGGAACTTATATGTTTCAGTATGCTCCTTTTCAGTTTTCATACGACCGCACCATAATCAGCACCAATTTTGGCGATCTTGGCAATGCACACAGCGAATATCTGGGGCCGCTTGCCGAATCGGGAGTTTTGGGTATGTTATCGGTCATGCTGGTTGTATTTATGGCTTTCCGCACAGGATACCGGGTATACCACCAATCTCAGTCGAAAGAAATTAAAGAACTTTCCCTTTATATCATTTTGGGGCTGTCAACGTATTTTATTCACGGGTTTTTAAATAACTTTCTCGACACCGATAAAGCATCGGTTCCGGTGTGGGGATTTATGGCTATGTTGGTAGCTTTGGATGTGTATCATAAAAAATCTGAAAAAAAGATTTGAAATCAATTTATTCTTTACCTTTGTGATGTTTTTTAAAAGCATTTATGCACTCATTATTAATCATTTTGGACTCACTCGATGAGTGGACTCCGTTTTATGATACCCAAAGTATCATAACAGCAAAAGATTACCTTCAAAACGAGTATCTGAGCAATCAATCTCATATGGTTATTAATTTAAGTAATAACCTGAATTATAATACAGAAGGATATTACTGCTCGTTACTTGCCAAAGCACGCGGGCATAAAGTTATTCCCGATGTAGAAACCATTAACCGGTTAAATTCAGAAGCATTAATCAGGCTGGAAAAACCATTGCAAAAAAGTTGTTTTCAATACATAAAAAAACAAAATTTAGAAAATGGCTTATGGCATTTTGACATCTTTTTCGGAACATGCCAGGAAGAAGGGTTGGAAAAAGTTGCCCGTTATATTTTCGACCAGTTCCATTGTCCTGTTTTGCGCGTTACATTAAATACGAATGAAAAAAATCAGATTGAATCGATTAAATATATCCCTATTTCGGAATTGAATGATAAACAGCAGGATTACTTTGCCAATGCACTGGATAATTTTAGTAAAAAAGTTTGGCGTGAACCGCGTGCTAAAAAACCTTTCCGTTACGATTTGGCGATTCTTTACGATCCTGCAGAACAGTTCCCGCCCAGCGACCGCAGGGCATTGAACAAATTTATGGATATTGCCAAAAAAATGAATATCAATGCTGAATTAATTACTTCCGAAGACAGTACAAGGTTGATGGAGTTTGATGCACTGTTTATTAGGCAAACTACAGAACTTAATCACATTACTTATCAGTTGGCACAAAAAGCAGCGCAAGCCGACCTGGTTGTAATCGATGATCCTGTTTCCATTATCAGGTGTACCAACAAAGTTTATCTTAAAGAACTGCTTGATAAAGAACAGATTCCAACGCCTAACTCAACTCTGTTATTCAATTCCGGAAACAATTCGTTCGAACAACTTTCCCAACAGCTGGGACTGCCTATTGTTATTAAAATACCTGATGGTTCATTCTCTCATGGTGTAAAAAAAGTAAACAATAACGAAGAATTTAAAAATACATTAGAAACATTATTCCAACAATCAGCCATTTTATTGGCACAGGAGTATATCCCTACCGAGTTCGACTGGCGTATCGGAGTGTTAAATAATGAGCCCATTTATGCTTGCAAGTATTATATGGCTAAAGGGCACTGGCAAATCTACAATCATAAAATATCGGGAAAATCCAGTTCTGGTAATTATGACACTGTTCCGATTTACCAGGTACCTAAAGTAGTAATTCGTACCGCAGTTAAAGCTACTTCGCTAATTGGAAAGGGTTTGTATGGGGTGGATATAAAACAGATAAATGACAAATGTGTAGTTATTGAGATTAATGACAATCCGAATATTGATTATGGTGTTGAGGATGCCATTTTAGGCGATGAGTTATACGGACGGATATTGCGTGAATTTGTTATCAGGTTAGAACAAAAGCATTCGCAATGACTGAAATCGGAAATGTAAAAATTGAAAAGGCACACCCTGGTGACCTAAACGAGATTATGGAATTGGAAAATCAGTGTTTTTTAAGTGATGCTTTTTCCCGGCATCAATTTTATTATTTCATCCATAAATCTAAAAGTGAGTTTGTGGTTGTCCGAAACCACAATAAAATAATTGCCTATTTAATCATCCAGTCCCGCAAAAACAGCCGAAAATACCGGATTTATTCATTGGCAATTGCTCCCGAAGCCCGTGGGCAAGGCATTGGTAAAAAATTACTGGAATATGCAGAGCAATTAGCCAAAAAAAACCACATCCAAAAAATAACCCTTGAAGTAAGCGAAAAAAACATTATAGCAATTAATCTTTATAAAAAACAGGGTTTTCAGATCGAAAAAACAAGGGCGGGATACTATGCCGATGGTTCTCCGGCATGGATTATGGTTAAAGAAATTTAATCGTAAAAGCATTAAACCTGCATTTCCCTAAATCACCTTATATTTGCTATTTATGCAATCAAATTTATATTATATGATTGGTTTTTTGATTTTAGTTACCGGACTGGCTGGATCACTTATTTTTTCGTATGTCGCTTTTGTCTCGCTCAAAGAAAAAGAATTTAGGACTTACCGGGTCTCGGTTATATTATCGATGGCATGGCTTATTCCTTTTTTGTTCATATATTTTACTGATTTTCCTGCAAAAGAAATCGTAGCACTTATTTTGTTGGCAACCAGTTATTTGTTTGTCATTTTGATATTATTACCGATAAATCCTAAAATAAAAAATCCGCACCCTGTCCCTAAGCAAAAGTACGATGAACGGGATGTTATGTTTTCAAGAAACGAACTGATTTCCGGCACAACCCATTTTGAAGAATACTATGCAAAAAATCCTGAAAAGAAAATCCTGGATGATAAATTTAGAGAAAAACCCGGGCTCCTTTCTCCAGATTCAATTTTATACCATCCGTATTCCTTTGCTTCCGCTGATGCTACTTTTGATACGATTGAAGCTTTAAAGCCTTTTGTAAACGGGCAGGTTGCAGAAACAGAGCAACCGGTTAATCCGCACAGAATGAGCCGATATATTAAATACTGGGCAAAAAAACTGGGAGCGCATTCAGTGGGTATTACTGAACTAAAAAATGAACACTTATATTCGTATAAAGGGCGGGGAGAGTTGTATGGCAAAGAAATACAAAACAAGCATCAATTTGCCATTGCGCTTACCGTTGAAATGGATCACGAAATGATACAGACTGCACCGAAAGGCCCTGTCATGATGGAATCGAGCCAACAATATCTGAATTCCGGAACCATGGCCGTTCAGATTGCATCCTTTATCCGAAAATTAGGTTATTCAGCCCGTGCGCATATCGATGGCAACTATGAACTAATTTGCCCGCTGGTTGCCCGTGATGCCGGGTTGGGCGAAATTGGCAGAATGGGACTTTTAATGACTCCCAAACTGGGGCCAAGAGTAAGAATAACTGTAATTACCACAGATATGCCTGTGATCATAGATGAAAAAAGAGATTTTTCGTCGGCGATAGATTTTTGCAACATTTGTAAAAAATGTGCTGACGCCTGCCCTTCCGGTTCTATATCCTTCAATGGAAGAAAAAATATAGAAGGTGTATTGCGTTGGAAAATTAATTCCGAAAGCTGTTTTACCTACTGGACAACCATTGGCACCGATTGTGGGCGTTGTATCGCCGTTTGCCCCTATGCACATCCCAATAATTTTATGCATAACTTTATTCGCTGGGGAATTAAAAACTCCTACATTTTTAGGCGATTTGCCCTTTATATGGATGATCTGTTTTATGGGCGCAAACCAAAATCAAAGCCTGTTCCTTCCTGGATGGATATTTGACTTATAATTAAATGTTTTATATCTTAACCAAATTAGGTTGATAAAAAATAAAACAATGATAAATTACAGAAATTACATTGAGATTAATTCAGAAAAAAGATTTGGAAAGCCCTGTATTAAAGGCACCAGAATTTCTGTATATGATGTGTTAAACTGGCTTGCCAATGGTATGTCTAAACAGGAAATAATAAACGATTTTCCTGAACTCAATGAAAATCATATTAACGCATGTTTATCTTATGCTGCAAATAAAGAGCATAATTTAGGAATTGCATCATGAGATTATTATTTGACCAAAATATATCATATCGTCTTATTTATTAAATTAATGAAATTTCCCCCGAAGCCCGGCAAGTTAAGCAATTGGATTTAGAAGATGCAACAGATAGGGAAATTTGGAGTTTTGCAAAAGAAAATGACTATTCCATCGTTACATTTGATTCAGATTTTTTTGACTTGTTAATGATTTATGGACATCCCCCCAAAATAATCTGGCTGAGAACAGGAAATACTACAACAAATAATTTAGAAAAACTATTGCGCAAAAAAGCTGAAATCATTAAAAAATTCTCAATAAATAGTGAATTAGAAGATTTGAGTTGTTTAGAAATTATGGAATAAGCTTTTTATTATTTACTGCCGGAATTGATTGCTAACTTGCCAAAAGAATTTTACTTTTATAGTGAAATAAATATCATATAAATGAAACGAATTAGTTTATCCGTAATATTTGTCCTTTGCACTATTCTTGGAAATGCTGCAAACATTCAAAACGACACCTTAACTCATTATGCCAACGAAACAGAAGCCAGGCAAAATATTTTAGAATTATTAGATCTTTCTGAAACAAGTAGAAGTAAAAATCCTGGTAAAGC
>JAWLEM010000165.1:0-5246 GCA_041686115.1 Bacteroidales bacterium | reverse complement strand
TGTTTTGTAAAGTCTTGAACTTTCGCCCCTTGATAATAATGTTGAAAGCATGTCGACGGCATAATAATCGTCTGTTCCCATAGCCGGCAAATGATATGCCTGAATAACTGCAGGCAGTTGAATATTATCATAAACGGTATCGCGGATTTCTTTGTTTTTTAAGGGCTCGTTTACGGTTGGCCTGTAAATTTCGTTTTTACCTTTAGGAATTCCGGCATAATATTTTTCAATCATTTTTTTTGTTTCATCGATATCAATATCACCGGCAATGGTTAAAACAGCATTGTTAGGCACATAGAACATGTCATAAAACTCTTGAAATTCTTCATCTTTAGCAGCACGAATATGTTCGGGATCGCCTATGGTAGTCCAGCGATAAGGGTGTTCCTCGTAGGCTCTTTTGCTGGTTTCAATTAAGATTGTACCATAAGGTTGATTTTCATAATTTTGTTTATATTCTTCGATCACTACATTTTTTTGTGTAGCAATACCCAGCGAATCAACTTTTGCGTGTAACATTCTTTCCGACTCGAGCCATAAACCCAGTTCGAGTTGGTTAGAAGGAAGTAATTCGTAATAGTACGTTCGGTCACTTGTTGTATTTGCATTTAACGAACCACCTGCTTTTTCAACAATCTCGGCATATTCGCCACGATCGATGTTTTTTGTCCCTTCAAACATTAAATGTTCAAAGAAGTGGGCAAAACCTGTTCTGTCAGGTTTTTCGTTTTTAGCTCCAACATGATAAGTTACTGTAACCGCTACAATAGGGGTGCTTCTGTCCTGATGAAGGATTACATGCAATCCATTGTCAAGATCATACTCTTCAAATTCAATTTTGTTGGTTTGGGAGAAAACATTTAAGGTTAAAACTCCCAAAATCATTACTGCAATAAATTTTTTCATTTTCATGATAGTGATTAAGTTAATAAATAAGTAATTATTCTATTTTTAATTCGTCATCCGGTAAATAATCTAATATGTCTCCGGGTTTGCAATCCAAAACTTTGCAAATAGCCTCAAGTGTAGAGAACCTTACAGCCTTGGCTTTTCCGCTTTTTAATATTGATAAATTGGCAATGGTAATATCTACTTTTTCAGAAAGTTCTGTTAACGACATTCGGCGTTTAGCTAAAACATTATCTAAGTTGGTTACTATAGGCATGATATATTATTTAAATCGTTAATTCCTGTTCTTTTTTAATTTCCGAACCAATGCGATAGATTTCTGCAACTACAAGGACTATTAAAGCCCAAAACAAGTCTATCGTTGCATCGAAATTGAGTTTAATGTCAAAAGCCTTGTTAAAAACGATAATATTTTTAAACCACAGAAATTTTATAAAAAGGGGATAACTTATTTCTATTAGAGCAGAAACAAAAACAGCCAGGGCAATTTTTCGTATTCGCCAGGTATTTTTTGGATGAAATGGATTCTCATCTTTTAAAGAAGACCGGATAGAACGGAAAATTTTCCACAAAAGAAATATAATGTAAAAAGCGATAGCCAATATCAGGATAAAATAAAGATAATTAAAGACTCCTGCTACACCATATTTATGGTTTACATTAAACGAAAGATATGCTTCGTCGATCAATATTTCATAATTGGAACCATTTTTTAATTCTAAGGTTGCATTTTCGCTAATTTCTATAGGAACATCGATTACCGGGAAAAAGGGCTCGAAGTCGGGTTTAAAAATGGTGAGTAAAAAGAATAATATAGATAGTATGAGGGATAAGGCTCCTATCCCAAGCAATATGGATAATACTGTATAGATAAACCCAATTACTTTTTTATTTTTTACTTTTTGATTTCTCAGCATAGGTCCAAAGAATTAAAATGATTGAACAAAGAAAAATGTTTTTATTGAAAAACAATAAAAATAAACGGTATATTTTAAATTAAAAAAAATTTTTTTATGGTAAACAAGCTTAAATTTAGTTAAAAGGATATAAATGTTTTAATAATTTAAAAAAAGTTTTGCAATTCATACAAGTTTTATTTAACTTTTCCAATCATTTTTAATTAATAGGTTGTTGTGAACAAATCATTATAATTATGGAAAAAGACACTTTACTCGTACCCTGGGATTTTACTGAAGTTGCCGAGAATGCTTTGGAACATGCTGTTAAAATTTCGAAGCATATTAATAACCGCATTAAATTAATTCATGTAGTTAAATCCTTAAAAAAAGGAGAGGAAGCTCTAGATGAGTTAAATAAGGATGTTGATACTTTCTCAAAAAAACATGGGGTAGAGCTCGAACCATTAGTACTTGAAGGTAACTTGTTCCACGTTATTTCTGATTATGCATCAGAAAATAATGTAAGCATGGTTGTTATGGGTACTCATGGAATAAAGGGAATGCAAAAATTTACCGGTAGTTATGCACTAAAGGTTATTGTTGGATCAAAAATACCCTTTATTGTAGTTCAGGGTCCACCGTCCAAAAAGGAATTGTTTAAGGACATTGTGTTTCCTCTGGATTATCGTTCTGAAGCTAAACAAAAGCTGCAATGGGCATTATTTTTAGTAAAATATTTCGATGTAAAAATCAATATTATTGTTCCCACAATAAAAGATAAGTCGTTAAATTCGAGATTAATGGCCAATGTTCATTTTGCCGAAAAAATTCTTGACAAATACGATTGCACTTATGAACTTCAAAAAATTGAAGGAAATAATTCTGCCGAAGAATCAATTGCTTTTGCTCAGAAAATTGATGCTGATATGATTTTAATTATGACAACAAAAGGGATTGGGCTAACAGATTATGTTTTAGGTGCTCAGGAACAATATATTATCGCTAATTCGGCAAAAATCCCGGTTATGGTAGTTAATCCCAGAACCGACCTTAGCCGTTATGGGAGCTTTAGTGCAACTGGTGGATAAAAAATATTTTACTTAAAGCTTTTATAAGCAGGGTATTATATGCCTTGCTTTTTTTATATTTATTTACGATTGTTGATACCTTTATTTCATCAAAAAAATATATTTTTGCCACTCATTTTTAAAAGATTAAAGCCATGTCATTTTTAACCAAAGAAAAGTTTTTATCCAGAGAATGGTTCTATAATTACATTTTAATAGCCATTGGCTCATTTATCCTGGCCGCAGGGTTTATATATTTTATTGACCCTCACAACATTGTTCCGGGAGGGGTTTATGGTATTGGTATTGTTGTTAAAAACATTACCAGCGATATCATGGGCGAAGGAATAAAAATTCCCTTTTTAAAGGAGCCAATATTTAGCGATGGTCTAGGAATTGGTTTTGTTGGCTTGATGTTAAATATACCACTTACCATTTTGGGGATAAAAGTATTAGGGCCACGATTTGGTGTAAAAACGATAGTGGGGTTTGTTTTTACTTCAATTTTTATTGATTTTCTTGATGAAAATTTTGATGGTGCTCTGGTTGATGATGTACTGCTTTCTTGCGTTTTTGGAGGGGTATTAATTGGTTTTGGATTAGGCCTGATTTTTAAATCGAAAGCCACATCGGGCGGATCAGATATTATTGCAATGATTGCAGCCAAATACACCCAAATGTCGGTGGGGATATTGTTAATTATTGTCGATTCTGTAATTGTATTATTAGGGTTAATTGTTTTTAAAGACTGGAAAATCCCCCTTTATTCATGGATCGTTATTTATATCACCGGAAAGGTAATAGACGCTACAATGCAAGGAGTTAGTTATGATAAAGCCCTGTTTATTATTTCAGATAAATATGATGAAATAAGAGAAAAAATTATTAATGATTTAAACCGTGGCGGAACATTAATAAACGGTGTAGGAATGTTTAAAGGGCAGGATAAAAAAATAATTTTTACCAATGTAAACCGCAGAGAGCTGACCATTATTCAAGACTTTATTAAAGAAGTTGATTCAGAAGCTTTTATGACAGTTATTGATGCCCACGAAGTAATAGGGAACGGGTTTAAACCGATCAAAGAAGTATAAAAAGAAAGCCGGCTTTGACAACCGGCTTTTTTTCAATGTTATTTATTGTGGCTTAGATTAATAAAATCGATATAATTTGAATGGTGATCACCATAAATTTCTACCGATTCGCCAATAATTTTGTAAGTACTTTTTTCGCCAGCAATTTTACTGAATAAAATTTGATACTCATCACCTTGCTCGTCGATCATAATAATATGAGACAAATTATCATGAATATCGGCGGCCAGTTTTTCGTGGCAAATTGGGCAATAAAAATCGTATTTTTCTCCTTCGCTAACTTTAAAATCCTGATGTTTCATTACAGCATAATTTCCAATTTCAGGATTCATTAAAATTAATCCGGAGTCGCCATGGTTTGTTTCTGCCGACAGAATAATGTGTTCTCCTACATTTAAGTAGCCTTTACATTGGGGACAAATAAAATTATTTTTCATGAAAAACACCTCCTGGATAGTTTTGGGTTAATAGATAAAGTTAATTAGGTTTATTTATTATACGTTTTTGTTTAAATATGGTTATCTATTTTGTTATCAATTATCATTTTATGCTTTTTATTGAAAACATTTTTATCAAAAAAAAATATTTGGCAACTACTTAAGATCAGTCGTTTCGGCAGCATAAAACAGATTCTTATTCCTATCAAAGTTAAGGAATTTCTGCCAATTCATAATAATTTATTTGACTGATATACATAGTTTTTATAAATTTATCTAAAATCTAAAACCCTACACCATGAAACAATTTCAGGTAGTTATAAATCATCATAAAGTCGCCTATTATGAATCGCAGAAGGATGGTTTTCCTGTGATATTTATTCATGGCAACTCTTTATCATCTGTAATTTTTATCCGCCAATTAATAGATTCTGCATTTTCCGGTCAATTTCGTTTTATTGCTCTTGATTTGCCCGGATATGGCGATTCCGACTGGTCTGAATCACCGGAAACGGATTACACGATAAAAGCACAAGCAGGAATTTTGAAAGATTTTTGCCAAAAACTTGGGATTCATTCGGCCATATTTGTTGGACATAATTTTGGTGGTAATATATTGTTGGAAGCCTTAGAAGGCTTGCCTTCAGCTAAAGCTATTGCTCTGGCTTCCTGTGTTCCGTTAACAAACCCGCTTACACCTGGCATGTTCTTATCTCATCCGGCAGTTCCTCTTTTATCAAAACCCGGAATTGATGACAGCGAAATTCATCAAATTGCAGCTTCTTTTGTTGAACCGGAAATAAGATACCCCGACTTTATTCCGGAAATAATGCGAAAATC
>JAWLEM010000164.1:0-5258 GCA_041686115.1 Bacteroidales bacterium | reverse complement strand
CAAAATACAACGGATAATAGCAAGTTTTTAGACGAAGTTGTTAATCATGAGCATGAATTTCTTTCGTGTATCGAACCAAATTATAAAGAGTTTATCTCGCCCATTCAGCTTCGACGAATGAGTAAGTTGATAAAAATGGGTATCAGCGCTTCGAAAATGAGTTTGCGAGATGCCGAAATTGAAAATCCGGGAGCTATTATCACAGGAACCGGATTAGGACTGGTTGGCGATACCGAAAAGTTCTTAAATCAGTTAATCGATAGCAACGAAGAGTTCCTTGCTCCCACTGCTTTTATTCAATCAACCCACAATACCATTAGCGGACAGGTTGCTATTGCCTTAAAATGTTTTAACTATAACAATACCTATTCGCACCGTGGATTTTCTTTCGAAAGTGCTTTACTGGATGCCATGTTGCTAATCAATGATAACGATGCAGAAAACGCACTTGTAGGCGGTTTCGACGAAATAACACCCGAACATCATTCCATCATTAAAAAAACCAGATGGGTAAAAAAAGAAAAAGTAAAAAGCCTTGAGCTTTTAAATCATAAAACCCAAGGAACCATTGTAGGCGAAGGAGTTATCTTCTTCACTTTAACCGGCAAAAAAGAACCCGGCACTTACGCTAAAATCAAAAATATTAAAACCATTTATAAACCTGAAAATCATCAGGAGATTGAAAATAAAATTGAACAATTTTTAACCGAAAATGGATTAACTAAAAATGATATTGATCTGGTAGTATTGGGTGCAAACGGAAATATGGATACCGATAATATTTACTATCATTTAGCCGATAACTATTTCGATACCAATTATGCTTATTTCAAACATTTATCTGGCGACTATCATACAGCCGGGTCGTTTGGTATGTGGTTAGCTGCAAAAGCAATAAAACACCAGGAAGTACCCGAAGTAGTGCGCTTTAAAAAAGAATCTTTTACCGATAAACCGATTAAAAACGTATTGGTTTATAATCATTTCAGAAACATCGACCATTCATTATATTTATTAACACAATGATTAAATTAAGGACCACATTCGTTCTTTACATCATTGTTTTAATCCTGGTTTATCTCTTTCTCCCATGGAAAGGGATATTTTTTATTACCATTACGCTGCTTTTGCTTGCACATATTTTTTACTGCTCATTTAATGTTTGCTCCAATGCCTTTATTAAAACCATTTGTAAAGCCGACACATCGGAGAAAAAAATTGCCCTTACCTTTGATGACGGGCCTAATGAGTTTACCCGTGAAGTTTTAAATATTCTGGAAAAACACAATATAAAAGCCACCTTTTTTTGTATCGGAAAAAATATCGAGAAAAATAAAGAAATCCTTACGGAGATAGATAACAAAGGGCATTTAACAGGAAATCATACCTGGTCACACCACAAATGGTTCGATCTTTTTTCGGCAAAAAAAATGAAAGAAGATATCGTTAAAAATGCCGAATTGATATACCAACAAACCGGAAAACGTGTAAAACTATTCAGGCCGCCTTATGGAGTAACCAATCCAACCTTAAAAAAAGCAATTGCGGAGTTAAATTACCAAACCATTGGTTGGAGTTTACGTTCGCTCGACACCATAAAAAAGCCGGAAAAAGTAACCAAAAAACTGAATCAAAAATTATCTCCCGGCGATATCATTCTTTTGCATGACAATCGAAAAGAAATAACACAAATTCTGGAATCGTTTATTACCTTCGCAGAAGAGAATTCCTATCAAATTGTGCGTTTAGATAAATTAATTAATATTGAACCGTATGAATAAAAATATTATAATTACATTTTTCAGTATCTTATTTTTTTGGAGTACTTTAAGTGCACAAGAAGAAACATTTGTAAAAGTTTCTGATATTAATGAAGCAAAAGCTAATTTAGAGCAGCTAACTGAAAAAATATCATCGATAAAAAGCCAGTTTATACAGGAAAAACACCTAAGCTTTTTAACTGAAAATATCATTTCAAAAGGAGAATTTTATTTTAAAAATCCGGGGTTATTACGGTGGGAATATACAGAGCCTTTCGAATACATCATCGTTTTTACCGATAAAAATATTTTTATTAAAGATGAAGATAACATAAGCAGCTTCGATACCGAATCGAACAAGATGTTTAGCGAAGTCAATAATATCATGACCGGAACAATCCAGGGAAATCTTTTTAATGATAGTGAACGATTTACCGTTGAATATTTTGAGAATGATAAGCAATATCTTATGTTGCTCATTCCTAAAATGGAAGAAATGAAAAGCATGCTGCAATCCATTCATATTTATATCGATAAATCGGACCTGTCGGTAGCTAAAATAAAAATGACGGAAAGTTCAGACGATTATACAAGTATTACTTTTATCAATAGAAAATTGAATACAACCATTGACAATGATAAATTCGACATCTATAAATAAAATAAAAATATTAGTCGCTTTTTTTATTCTTTCTCTGCTTTTTGGTTGTTCAAATCCTTATAAAAATATAACCAAAACAGAATTCCCTGTACAAAATACAAATGAAATACCCTATTCACTGCCACATTCAGAAAAAACACTGATTTACAAAACAAGTATCGATTTTTACCAGCGAAACATCAGCGGGCTTTTGATTATAAAAAAAACAGATGAACAATCTTATCGAATAGCTTTAACCACCCAGTTTGGATTAAAGATTTTTGATTTTGCACTAAACGGAGGAAATTTAGAAGTGGTTTATTGTATTGATTATTTAAACAAAAAATCGATTATTTATACGTTTGAAGATGATTTTAACCTTCTGCTGATGCAAAATAAATTTGACCGGATTTATACGTTAAAAGATGTAGAAAAAAAATACAAGGCATGGGTTTTTCAATCGGGTAAAATGCAATATTATTACTTGATGAACACAGAAAAAAGTCAAATAGAGAAGATTGAGCAATGGAAACGAAATGCTGAAAAAATATCTGTAAATTTGTATGAGTATAAAGAAAATTTACCGGGAAATATTACCCTTAAACATCATAATCTAAAACTTAATTTAGAACTCAAACGAATTCAATAAATATATGCTTTTAAAAGATTTTTATACCATAAAAGAAATTGAGCCATCCGATAAGGAAAATATTAAAGCTGTAATAGAACTAAACAAAAACCACAAAATTTACAAGGGGCATTTCCCGGACAACCCTGTTGTGCCAGGCGTTTGCCTTACACTGTTGATAAAAGAAGTATTGGAAAATATTGAAGCAAAAGAATTAAGACTTGTATATGCTGATAATATTAAATTCCTGGCAGTTGTAAATCCCGAGATCAATAATATTTTACAAATTGACCTTAAAATAAAACACGATGATGAACAAAACATCATTAAGGTAAATAGTGTTACCCATTATAACGATAAGGTTTTTTATAAATTTAAGGGTAATTTTAGGGCAAAATAATTTTGTGGTAAAGGATGGAAGATTCAGTGGAAAAATATCGGGAGCTTTTTAAAAATAAAAAATGTTGTGTACTTATTCCTACCTACAATAATGACCAAACGCTGGAGAAGGTAATCAATGAAGTTCTGGTTTATACCAATCAGGTTGTTGTGGTGAACGATGGATCAACGGATAACACAAATGAGATATTACAAAAATTTAACCAAATTGAAGTTGTAAGTTACGACAAAAACAAAGGGAAAGGATACGCTCTCCGTAAAGGAATCCGGCATGCTTACGAGCAAGGCTTTTTATATGCAATAACCATTGATTCTGACGGACAGCATTTTCCGGGCGACTTGCCAAAATTTGTCAAAAAAATTGACGAGCATCCGAACTCCATCATCATAGGAAACCGAAATATGGAACAGGATGGCATTCCCGGGAAAAGCAGTTTCGGAAATCGGTTTTCCAATTTCTGGTTTTGGTTCGAAACCGGCATAAAGCTACCCGACACCCAATCGGGTTTCAGGCTCTATCCCTTAGAGCCACTAAGCAAAATGAAGTTTTTTACCCGCAAATACGAATTTGAGATCGAAGTCATTGTGCGTGCAGCCTGGAAAGGAATTGAAGTAACTACTATTCCCATTCAGGTTTATTATGCACCCAAAGAAACAAGGGTATCTCATTTTAGGCCATTTCGCGATTTTTCGCGGGTAAGTGCCTTAAATACCATCCTGGTAATTTATGCCTTACTGATTGTAAAACCTTTTGAGTTTGTGAAAAAACTGAATAAAAAAAATATTCGGGAATTCTACAAAAATCAAATCCTGCAAAACAAAGAATCCAATATTAAAATTACCTTCGCAGTGATGTTAGGTGCATTTATGGGTGTTGCGCCTGTTTGGGGATACCAGATGATGATTGCATTTGCTTTGGCACACTTATTAAAATTAAACAAAGTAATTGTGCTTGTGGTATCGAATATCAGCATTCCGCCAATGATTCCGATTATTTTATACGCAAGCTTTAAAACCGGCGGATTATTTATCGAAGCCAATAAAATAAACCTGCAATACAACACAGGTATAAGCCTGGATGTGATTAAAGATAATCTGATTCAGTATATTGTAGGGAGCCTTATTTTTGGAGTAATACTAGCTATAAGCCTTGGATGCATAGCTTATATTTTATTGTTGGTTTTCAGAAAAAAACCTGCCGCGCAGGAAAAATTTATAAGATCTTAACAGGATTAATTAACTACGAATATGCCGGGTATTTTCAGCAATATATATCAATCATCAAAAAAGTACAGATTTATCTTTGTCCTTCTTATTTTAGGGATTTTCGGTTTATCTCTTTCGCTGGTTTCCAAATTAAAATTTGAAGAAGATATTACACGGATGCTCCCTTCCGATGAAAAAATTCAGCGGGTGAGCAAAGTGTCGCAAAAGATCAATTTAATGGATAAGCTAATCATTAATATTTCCTTTCGGGATAGCACCATTTCCCGCCCACAGGATTTAATTCAGTTTGCCGATCAACTTAATGATACATTAACCAACTATCAACCCGAATATATTAAGGATATCAATTACGAGGTTTCTGATAAATTAATGATTGATTTATATGATCTGTTTTTTGAACATTTACCCATTTTTCTGGAAGAAAGTGATTATGAAAAAATCGATGGGCGAATTGATCCGCAAAATATTGAAAATACTATAAAAAGCAATTTTAAAACCTTAATATCGCCTGCTAGCATGGCGATGAAAAAATATATCACCAAAGACCCGCTGCACTTTACTCCGATAATACTTGATAAGTTAAACTCATTTCAGGTTGGCGACA
>JAWLEM010000163.1:0-5314 GCA_041686115.1 Bacteroidales bacterium | reverse complement strand
TCAGTGGGCATTAGGCCGCGAATACCGTAAAAGGCTTAAAATAGCATTCGACGAAAAAGGTATTGAAATACCATTCCCACATACTACTGTTTATTGGGGCGAGGAAATTAAACCATTGGAATTGGAAGTGAAGAAATAGAAGAGAATTTTTAATTTTTATAAAACTTGTAAATAATAAACCTCAAGGGTTATTTGAATCCTTGAGGTTTATATTTTTATTAAATTATACAAGAAAATTATAAATTCTTCTCCGGATACAGTTCATTCCACTGTTGTGGTTGCTGTTTCAGTTTTTTATCAAACCACGAAATAATGGTGTAATGCCACTGAATTCTTTTTTTGTAATCCAGAATATGATGGTCCTGGCCATCAACTAAGACCATCTCCACATCTTTTCCTAAAATATTCAAGGCTGCATAGTATTGCAGGCTTTCTCCAACAGGTACATTGGTATCATCAGTACCGTGTAATAAAAGAATTGAATTTTGAAATTTATCGGCATTGTAAACCGGGCTGTTTTCAACATAAATATCTTTTCGGTTCCATGGGTAACTGTTTTTTGCTGCCCCTGCATTGTAAGTATATCCCCAATACCCTTCGCCCCAGTAGCTGGTGATTGAGCTTATGCCGGCATGCGAAATAGCCGTTTTAAATATATCGGTGCGGGTTTGGATTAACATGGTAGTGTAACCTCCATAAGAAGCTCCGATACAGCCTACATTTTTGGCATCTGCTGTTGGGTGTGCTTCCAGAAATTTTTTGCTTCCGTAAATAATATCATCAATCGCATCATAGCCCCATCCGTTAACATGAAGCGCTGAGAAATCCTGTCCAAATCCGGTAGCTCCGCTGGGTTGCAAAACATATACGATATACCCGTTGGCTGCCCAATTATTGATCGGATAGCGGCCCCCAAATGAACGCTCAATTGGTGATGTGCCCGCATAATAATTTACAATAACCGGATATTTTTTATTTTCATCATAATGGGGTGGATAATAAACACGCCCATATATAGTTGTTCCGTTTTTATTTGTAAAATTCCATGGCTCAGTTTTACCAAATTTTATATTGGCAAAACGCTCTTTTTCAGGAAAAGCAAGGAGCGTGCTGCTTTCTTTTTTCAAATTAAGCGAGTAAAGCTTTTTGGGTGTTGATATGCTTGTTCCGCTATAAATTGCCACTGGCTTGTTTTTGGCTACATCAAAATCACTAAGGACTTCAACCTCGACATCAATTTTTTCAAATGTTTTTGGTTTTTGGTTGTATTTATAGAGATGGATAAAATCTTTTTCGCCAACCGACATATAAATCTCATTTTTGGAAATCCATTCGGCAGAATGGATGGTGGGATCAAATGTTTTGGTTATGGGATCAATTTTTTTACTGATTAGGTCAAAAATATAAAGCTGAGAGTCGTAGCTGTTGGGAATACGATCATCGCTAACATTTACGCCTATATCGCCAAAGCATTCGGGGCCGCCCTGAACCAATAGTTTTGTTCCATCGGGTGAATATTGGCAATAGCCTGCATAGTTTTTATCCTCCCAAATGGTGTTTAGTTCGAAAGTATTCATGTCCATTTCGTACAGATTTTGTTTTGAAAATGGCGGCTCGGAATAGTCCATTCGCGAAGTTGAAAATAAAATTTTTGAACCATCGGGTTTTATATCGTGTAAATTTGCCGATAAGTTTCCTGCGGTAAGCTGTGTTATTTTCTTTGACTCAATCTCTGCTTTATATAAAAATGAGCGGTTTCTGAAATAAGGAAGCCGGTCGTTGGCGCCATAAACTCGTTTTAAATCGCCGGGTTTATCAGCTTGTTCATATACCGAGTAGATTAAATAATCTTCTGTAGGCGACCATTTAAACCCCGATAAATTTTTAAGTCCGGTTACTGCTATTTTTTCTTCGCCTTTTACAATGTCGTATAAAAATATTTCCGATTCCTCTTCAAATTTAGCAGAATATGTTAATCGATCGGTTCTGGGCATCCAGCTTACGTTTGAAATATCTTTATTTCTTAAAACGGTAATATTTTTTTGATTTTCCAGGTCATAAATTTCAGTGTATTTTTTGCTTTTTCCGCTACCATGGACCGTTTCAGAATAATTAATCAAAACATATTTTCCCGATGGTGAGATTTTTGCCGATGAAACGTTATTGCCTTCCAGCACATCGTTAATGGTAAAATAACGTTGATGATTTAAACTTGCAGTAGCATTACAATCTTTAAATTCATCATCGTATTCAAACTGAGCTGCCAGTTTAACATTGTCTTCAGCAGAAATTGCTTTGATCAGAATCTCATGATTACCACGATTAAGATCAATTTTTATTTTATTGCTCTTTAAATCAGCAGCGGTTTTTGTTTTTACTGATTTGTCATCAACAAATACTTCGTAATAGCCGTTAAGGGTAAGATTTAAGGTTCCTTTTGTCCACTGGTTAACAGATAAATAACTTTTGAGCAGAAATAAATTATTTTTACTTGGTTGATCAAAAAGAAGGCTGTCTTCACTTAAACTTTTGCTATTCCAGTTCAAAGATTCATTATCGATTTGTGTTGTGTTAATCAAATTCGAAGCTTCAAAAGTTTCTCCTTCAGTATTTTTAACATCGGCAAAAGCCGGCATGTTAATTTTTTGCGGATGGGTAAACATCCATTTCTTTAATTCTACGGTTTGTTGTGTAAAAGCAATTTGTACAACAAAACCAAGCAATAAGAGTAGGGAGATTTTTTTCATAGTATTTTATTTTTGTTTTGTGTTTGACTTTTTAAATGATTTCAAGTTTAACAAAAATAACTAAAAATTGCTGCCGTTTTTTTATTTTTAACACTGTTGTCCGATAAAAAATAAATAAAATCAAGGCTTCATATCCGGAGGTGTATTATGATTTCAATATTCCGCGGCATGTTTGTTATCTGCAAGGAATGGTCTGCGATGCTTGCCGCAGGTTTGGTGGCGAAGCCTTTTACCCCCGGGTTGAAACCCGGGGCTAACCTGATTATTTTTTTGTATGACGATTCATGTCCGGATTGGCATTGTCCGGCGAGCCGAAAAACAAGCACAGTGAGCGTTAAAAAAAATCTGTTGTTCGAACCGAGCGTTTTGTGCGAGCTCGCCGAAGGCAACCACTCACCGGAGGGAAGTGCAAGTTTAGATTTTTTAGCTCACATCGCGTAGTTTTTCGAGTGAGGCGGGCGTAGCCTTGAATTTCTTTGCATACTTTCTTGTTTCAAGACAAGAAAGTATGTGGGGTCCGGGGCAAAGCCCCAGAAATAGAAAATTGGTAAATGACAGATAAAATCAAGGTTTCATAATGGATTCAATATTTTTATCCGACAATAATGATTTTTAAAATAAATTATCTGAATGTCAGAATTCTATATGTCAGCGGATGACTATTGAACCCAATTCATCTTAAAATTAAACAATAGTAATTGTTAACAGGTACGTCATCCATTGACTAATGTAGCAATACCAGCGCGATGTCAGTTATTATCTGATGGTTAAGGAAACTCAAATAAAGGCAAAAAGCATCAGTTGTTTGTTTTTGTTCTTATTTTTTAAACGAACTATTGATGAATAAAGACGATTATTAAAAATAAAGAATTATCTTTGCCAAAATTCATGATCAACAATTTACTGCATTAGAACTTTCACCCCAAAGACAAAAGCTTGTAAACTTGTCGAACTAAGCGAAGCGAGTAACAGAACAAAATTTAATACTACAACTTACAAAAATATTTATGCCATTTAATTCATTAAACATTATTGAGCCCGTTTTAGAGGCTATAAAAGAAGAAGGTTATACAACCCCGACACCCATACAGGAACAATCTATTCCAATCATATTGCAAGGTTCAGATTTGCTGGGATGTGCACAAACCGGAACCGGAAAAACAGCTGCATTTGCTATTCCTATTCTGCAATTATTAAGTGCAGATAAAAGCTATGTTAAGAAAAGAAAAATAAGAAGCTTAATTGTAACTCCAACGCGTGAGTTGGCCATACAGATTGGAGAGAGTTTTAAAGCTTATGGCCGGCATACAGGTTTAAAGAGTACGGTAATTTTTGGTGGTGTAAATCAAAATAAGCAAACATCTTCATTGCAAGGCGGAGTAGATATTGTGGTTGCAACACCGGGACGTTTATTGGATTTGATGAATCAGGGATTCATTAGTTTGCGCGATGTGGAGATTTTTGTGCTGGACGAAGCTGACCGTATGCTTGATATGGGATTTATTCACGATGTGAAAAGAATGATTCAGGTTCTCCCAAAGAAAAGACAATCCCTTTTCTTTTCGGCAACCATGCCGCCGGCAATTGTAAAGTTAGCCGGCTCTATATTGTATAACCCAAAGGAAGTTACAGTAAGCCCAGAATCTTTAACTGTCGATATCATTAAACAATCTGTTTATTTTGTTGATAAAGGAAATAAAAATGATTTGTTAGCAGATACCTTAAAAAACAAAGACATCAAAACTGCTTTGGTTTTTACAAGGACAAAGTATGGCGCTGATAAAATAGCTAAAATGCTGAATAAGAAAAATGTTAAGGCAGAAGCCATACATGGTGATAAATCACAAAATGCACGTCAAAAAGCGTTACGTAATTTTAAAGAACAAACAACGCGGGTTTTAGTTGCGACTGATATTGCTGCACGTGGAATTGATATTGACGAACTGGAATTTGTGATCAATTACGAGGTTCCAAATATAGCCGAAACTTATGTTCATCGAATTGGAAGAACAGGAAGAGCCGGGGCTAAAGGAACAGCTATTTCGTTTTGTGATGCTTCCGAGAAAGAGTATTTACGAGATATTGAAAAATTGATTACTAAAAAAATACCTGTGATTGAAGGCCATTCTTATCCGTTAATGGATCATAATGCAGCAAAGGCTTCTCCAAAGCAGCCACAAGCAAAACGGAATACAGGCCACTCAAGGCCAAAATCGACCGTTGCACGAAATAAAAAAGCGAAAAAGTGGTATGGCAAAACAGAACCTTCGAGATAGTTTTTTTGCATTTTGTTATCTCTAAATCTTAATTAATTAAAATGTTACTTTTGCAAAAACAAATAATTGTTCATGAGCTCATTTGAAAATTTTAATTTATCAAAACCTTTGAATAATGCAGTAATTGATTTAGGATTTGATAAGCCAACACCCATACAAAGCAAAGCTTTTCCGGTAATTCTTTCAGGGAAGGATATGGTCGGAATTGCGCAAACCGGAACCGGGAAAACGCTCGCTTATTTACTGCCTTTATTGCATGAGTTAAAATTTTCGAAACAACTTAATCCAAGA
>JAWLEM010000162.1:0-5342 GCA_041686115.1 Bacteroidales bacterium | reverse complement strand
AGGATTACGTCGATACATGTTTTTATAATTCACTGGGTGCTTATCGTACAGGATTTTTACCTTTAGAGCGATTTGAGAAATCTGAAATTGTTCCTACCGAGAATGATTTAATCTTTCGAAAACAATTACTCCACGGACATGTTCACGATCCCGGAGCAGCTATGCTTGGCGGCGTATGTGGACATGCAGGAGTTTTTTCAACGGCTAATGATCTGGCGAAAATAATGCAGATGTATCTAAACGGAGGCGAATATGGAGGGAAAAAATATTTTGAAAACGAAACCATTGAATATTTTACTACCAGTCCGTATTTAGATAAGGATAACAGAAGAGCCCTGGGATTTGATAAACCACAAATGGATTACGAGAAAGAAGGGCCTACTTGTAAATGTGTTTCAGGCAAAAGTTTTGGACACACCGGATTTACAGGTACTATGGCATGGACTGACCCCGAAGAGCAAATCGTTTATATCTTTTTATCCAATCGCATTCATCCCGATCAGGATAATGGTAAATTAATCCAAACCAATATACGTACCGACATACAACAAGCCATTTACGATGCGATCATTGAATAGTATTTCATGAAAATTCTTAGCCTGGTTAATTCATTAATTTTTTGAACTTTCTCACGTCTGAAAAGAGTTATTAATCTTTTAAATTAATCAAAAAAATAGCTTTGACTTAATATTTAATTACTTACTTTTGCCAGCCTTTTTACACAGATTCATTTATTCTCTTAAATTATTGCTATGATTACAGTATCGGATTTGGCTATTCAGTTCGGAAAAAAATTTCTTTTTCAGGATGTAAATTTAAAGTTTACTCCCGGAAATTGTTATGGTATTATTGGTGCAAATGGTGCCGGAAAATCTACACTGCTTAAGTTAATTGCAAAGCAATTGGATTCAACAAGAGGGGCTGTTAGTTTAGGCCCGGGTGAAAGATTGTCGGTTTTAAAGCAGGATCACTTTGAATTTGATGAATTTACTGTATTAGATACTGTTTTAAAAGGCCATGAAATATTCTGGAATATTATGCAGGAAAAAAATGCTTTATATGATAAGCCCGATTTTAATGATGAAGATGGCCTGAAAGCAGCAGAGTTAGAAAATAAATTTGCCGAAATGGACGGATGGAATGCCGAAAGTGATGCTGCAAATTTGTTAAGTGGGTTAGGAATAAAAGAGGATTTGCATTATAAATTAATGAAAGAGATTAGTGGGAAAGAAAAAGTTAGGGTGCTACTTGCTCAGGCTTTATTTGGTAAACCTGACAATTTATTGCTCGATGAGCCAACCAATGACCTTGATTTGGAAACTGTGAGGTGGCTCGAAAATTATTTATCTAACTTCGAAAATACAGTACTTGTTGTTTCACACGACAGGCACTTTTTAGATTCGGTTTGTACACATACAGTTGATATTGATTTCGGAAAAGTAAAGCTTTTTGCCGGAAACTATAGCTTTTGGTACGAATCGAGTCAACTGGCTCTGCGACAGCAGCAAGCTCAAAACAAAAAGGCTGATGAAAAACGAAAGGAATTACTTCAGTTTATCCAACGTTTTAGTGCTAATGTGTCTAAATCAAAACAAACAACCAGCCGTAAAAAAATGATTGAAAAATTGAATGTTGAAGAAATTGAACCTTCAACCCGTAAATATCCCGGAATCATTCTTAAACCTGAACGCACACCTGGAAATAAAATATTAGAAATTAATGGTTTAACTAAAAGTGTTGATGGTGATTTACTGTTTAAGGATTTAAATATTACCATTCAAAAAGATGAAAAGGTTGTGTTTTTATCGCGCGATTCACGAGCAATGACAGCGCTTTTCGAAATAATTAACGATAAAATAAAACCTGATTCTGGCACATACGAATGGGGGCAAACGATTACGCATTCTTATTTGCCACTCGATAATTCACCTTTTTTCAAAAACAACTTAAAACTGGTTGATTGGCTTGGCCAATTTTCTGAAGATACAAGTGAACTTTTCCTGCGCGGATATTTAGGTAAAATGTTATTCTCAGGCGAAGAAATATATAAGAAAACAAAAGTTCTTTCTGGTGGAGAAAAACAACGATGTATGATTGCCCGAATGATGTTAACCAGTGCGAACGCTGTAATTCTTGATACTCCAACCAATCATTTGGATTTGGAATCGATTCAGGCTTTTAACAACACGCTAAAGCAGTTTAAAGGTAATATTTTAATGGCTTCGCACGACCATGAATTTATTCATACCATTGCAAATCGCATTATTGAACTTACTCCTAATGGAATCATCGATAAACTTATGGAGTATGATGATTATATTACTGATGAAAATATACAAAAACTTAGAAATTCAATGTACAACTAGTTTTTAAGATTTTTACAGCTTTTCAATACTTTACTTCTAGTGTCCATACATACCCAGATACAACAAGTCATTTTTGATGATATTATTGTATAATTTAAATTTTACCAGCTGAGCATTACGTAATTCATAATCAATTTCTGATTAACGATTTTCATCAAAATTTAACGATCATTTTTAAAATTTAAGTTTATGAATTTGGATATTCGTGAACTTTTTTGTAATTTTAATGATTCTTAAAGGATAATGATTATTATTTAATAATAGTTATATGAATAAAGCTGATTTGCATAATGTGTTAAGAAATAAAGGATTGAAAATAACCCCACAGCGGATTATTGTTTTTGATGCCGTTGTTAATCTTGGAAATCATCCGTCGACCGATAAAATTATTGAGCACATAAAAAATAACCACCCGAACATTTCTGTAGCAACGGTTTATAAAATATTAGAAACTTTTGTTGAGCATGGAATTTTAAAACGGGTAAAAACAGGAAAAGATGTGATGCGTTACGATTATGAACTGGAAAAACATCATCATTTATATGCTAAAGATTCTGATAGAATTGAAGATTATTATGATGCAGATTTAAATCAATTACTTGAAAAATATTTCGAGCAGAAAAAAATAGAAAACTTTAAAATAGAAGAAATGAAACTGCAAATTATAGGAAAGTTTATAGAAAATAAATAAATATCAAGATATTAACTAAAACTTTAATGAAATGAGTAAAAAGAAAAAATTAACTACAGCTTCTGGCCGTCCCTACTTCGAATATGAAGATAGCATGACCGTTGGGCCACGTGGGCCGGTATTACTCCAGGACTACTACCTACATGAGAAATTAGCTCATTTTAATCGCGAACGTATTCCTGAAAGAATTGTGCACGCTAAAGGAACAGGCGCTTTTGGTAAATTTACTGTCACAAATGACATCTCCAAATATACCAAAGCAAAATTATTTAGTAAGGTAGGAAACGAATGCCGCGTTTTTGCCAGGTTTTCTACAGTAGGAGGAGAAAAGGGGAGTGCCGACACTGAAAGAGACCCTCGTGGATTTGCTGTGAAATTTTATACCGAAGAAGGTAACTGGGATTTGGTTGGTAATAATACACCGGTATTTTTTATTAAAGATGCAAAAAAGTTTCCCGATTTTATTCATACTCAGAAAAGAGATCCTAAAACCAATCTTAAAAGCCAGACCATGATGTGGGATTTTTGGAGCTTAAACCCCGAAAGCCTTCACCAGGTAATGATTTTATTTAGTGATCGGGGAACACCTGATGGTTACAGATTTATGAATGGTTATGGGAGTCATACTTTTTCCCTGATAAATAAGAAAAATGAACGGATTTGGGTGAAATTTCATTTTAAAACCATGCAGGGGAATAAAACACTTACCGATGCTCAGGCAGGTGAAATAAAAGGAAAAGACCCTGATTATTCGCAACGTGATCTTGTAAAGGCCATTGAGAAAGGTGATTTTCCTAAATGGGCTTTAAAAATACAAACCATGACCGATGAACAGGCCAAAAAGTTTAAATGGAATCCTTTTGATGTAACCAAAGTATGGCCACATGGAGATTTTCCGCTAATTGATGTGGGTGTAATGGAGCTAAATAAAATACCGGCTAATTATTTTGCTGATGTTGAACAATCGGCATTTGCTCCGGCAAACATTATTAATGGTATTGGCCTGTCACCCGACAAAATGTTGCAGGGACGAATACTGGCTTACCCGGATGCTCATCGCTATCGTTTAGGAGCAAATTACGAACAAATTCCTGTAAACAGGCCAATTCATCCTGTAGAAAATTATCAGCGCGATGGATTTATGAATGTGGATGGAAATAAAGGAGATAAACCTAACTATTTTCCAAATAGCTTCGATGATATTGAACCTGATGAAAATTATAAAGAAACTGCAATGGAATTGGATTCAACCATTGCCGATTATTATGATCGTAACAAAAATGATGATGATCATTATACTCAACCTGGAGAATTATTTCGCAAAGTAATGACAGATAAGGAAAGAGAGAATACGATTTCGAACTTTGCAGGGGCATTAAGTGGGGTTGATGGACCCAAAAGAGATGAGATTTTACAAAGACAATTAACACATTTTTATAAAGCAGATAATGAGTTAGCACTAACGCTGGCTAAAAAATTAAATTTCAAACTTAAATTATAATTAACTATGAAAAAGGAAAAAAGTATCGAATTACTAAACAAAGCAATTGGAGACGAATTATCAGCAGTACATCAGTATATGTACTTTCATTTTCACTGCGATGACCAGGGCTATGATTTATTAGCCGGACTTTTTCGTCGTATAGCCATTGAAGAAATGATGCATGTTGAGCATCTTGCCGAGAGGGTTTTATTCCTGGATGGTGAAGTGGAAATGGTGGTTTCCGATGAAGTAAAAAAAATACATGAAGTAAAAGAAATGCTTGAGCTAGCACGTAAAATGGAAGAGCAAAGTGCAGAAGATTATAATCACTGGGCAAATGAATGTGCTAAGATTGCTGACTCAGGTTCCAAAAAGCTTTTCGAATCGTTGGTTGAAGATGAAGAACGCCACTTCGATAATTATGATGACGAAATGGAAAATCTGAAAAAATTTGGTGAAAATTATCTTGCACTTCAATCTATAGAAAGAAGTAAAAATATGTCTGGTGGTGCATCCGAATAAATCTTAATTTAATAAATCTTAATATAATAAATTTTATAACACTATGGACGAACAAATAAAAAAAACACAAGAGCAGGAAGTATTTTCTATGCCACGCATTGGAGATCCTGCACCTGAGTTTAAAGCAGTAACTACTCAGGGCGAAATCAATTTCCCTTCTGATTATGAAGGAAAATGGGCTATTCTTTTTAGTCACCCTGCCGATTTTACTCCGGTTTGTACTTCGGAATTTATGACTTTTGCTCATATGGAAAAGCAATTTAACGAAGCAAACTGCGAA
>JAWLEM010000161.1:3441-5387 GCA_041686115.1 Bacteroidales bacterium | reverse complement strand
ATTGTTTAGCAAATTAAAACCACTATTGGCCGCAGAGTTTATTTGTTGCACATATCTTATTTTATCTTTATCAGATAAATCATCGTATTGTTCAAGAATAAGATCTGAAAAGCCAATAAGTACATTAAAGGGGTCTTTTAAATCATGAGCAATTACAGAAAGTAATTTATCTTTAGTTTTTACAAGTTCTTCGAGTTGTATGTTTTTATCGTTTAGTTTTTCTTCGGCCATTACCCTGTCGGTAATATCTCTTGCTATACCCATTGATCCTATTACATTGTTATGGTCATCGAAAAGAGGATTAACAGAAAATTCGAGATGAATAATTTTGCCTTTAGGTGTTTTAAAAGCATGCCTGAAAATAGGCGGTCTTTTTCCACCAAGTCGCTCTTCATGAAGTTTTTTAGCAAATTCTTTGTCTTTAGGTAGCATCAGATGGCTATATTCATGTTTGGTCAGCTCTTCAATGGGAACTTCAAAAATTCTTTCGGCTACTCTATTGTAAAAAGTTATTTTTTTATCCAGGGATACACTGTAAATAATGTCTGATGCTTTCTCGGCAACAAAGCGGTGTTTTCTTTCACTTTCGCGCAAAGCGTCCTCTGCTTTCTTTTGCGAACTAATATCTTCCAAAAAAACAACGATCATTTCCAGTTGATTTTCTGCCGACCATTGAAAATTAACATGTGAGCGAACCCATAAAACCTCTCCGTTTTTTCTCGTTACTCTTTTTTTAAGACTGTATTTTTTGCCTTTTTCTTTTTTTGTTTTTTCGAATAACTCAATTTCGTCTTGTTTATCGTGAGGGTGAATTAAATCTATTAACTTTAGCGATTTAAGTTCCTCTGCAGAGTAGCCGGCAATTTCAATAAATTTATTATTGGCTTTATATATGTCTCCATCAGGTCGGCTCATAGCTATACCAATTGCATCATTATTGAAAAGAATATTCAGATGCTTTTCATTTTGATGAACGGTGCGTTGAAATAATTTCTCTTCAGTAATATCTTTTGAAATGATACATAGATAAGTGTCATGTTTTTGTTGAATTGTAATTAATAAAGCTCTGATATGTTTTTTTTCATTTTTTTTATTGCTAATCCCCAAGTGTATAAGTTTATTTAGAAATCCAGGCTCTTCTTTTTCAAATACATTTCGAATATTTTTTCCCAGGATTTTTTTTAAATGACTGTTTTTTTCAAGTTTGGGTAAAACTTGTGGAAGCACTTCGAAGAAGTTTTTGCCTGTAATATTTTCTTTTGGGATTTCTGTAAGTATTTCTGTTGCAACATTCCATTCGCTAATTTGATAATTTTTGTCAATAATGATAATGCTTTCTTTTGAATTGGATAGTAATTCATTAAAAAGCATTTCATCATCTTTTAACAGGTGCAATAATTGTTTTTGTTTTAGTAATTCATTCATGGCAGGCAATCCATATTAAGTCATAGAATAATAAATATAGTAAAAAAAAGGGAATAATTAAATTTAAAAAGGAAGTAATTAACAATATGATTATTTCTATTATTTATGAACTTTTTTACGACTGAAATGAGTAATTAAACTGGTTAGAATAGTTGATCTTCAGAATTTTCGTATTCTTTGTCAATTTTTAATTCCGATTTATACGATGCATCAACAGCAAGTTTATCGCAGCGTTCATTTTCTTTATTATTGGAATGTCCTTTTACCCAATGAAATTTAACATTGTGTTTACGGTATACTTTAAGAAATCGTATCCATAAATCGGGGTTTTTTTTCTTTTTAAACTGTTTTTTTTCCCAGCTAAAAAGCCATCCTTTTTCTACGGCATCTGCTACATATTTCGAGTCGGTATAAATCTCCACCTTACTGTTTTCATGTTTTAGTGTTTCTAAAGCAACAATCACAGCGAGCAGTTCCATCCTATTGTTGGTTGTTTTTCTAAAACCTTCTGATAATTCTTT
>JAWLEM010000161.1:0-3341 GCA_041686115.1 Bacteroidales bacterium | reverse complement strand
GCAGACCCCGGGAATTCCCTGAGTCTGCCAAATTAAATTCGTTAGTATGCAGTTATTGAACAATTGTCATTTCATCGATTAGATTCTTTGCTCCTGCAAATTTGTCGATAATAAACAGAACATACCTGATATCAACACTAATGGTTCGCTGTAATTCGGGTTCAAAAACAATATCGCCACTCATGGCTTCCCAGTTTCCGTCAAATGCAGTTCCAATAAGTTCTCCTTTACCATTAATTACAGGGCTTCCGGAGTTACCTCCGGTAATATCATTTGTTGAAATGAATGCTACCGGCATTTGGCCATCTTTCATAGCATACGGGCCAAAATCTTTGTTTTTATAAAGGTCCTTTAATTTTTCCGGAACCACAAACTCCCAGTTGTCAGGATCTTCTTTCTCCATTACTCCTTTTAATGTTGTAATATACTCATAGTGTACTGCATCCATAGGATAATAGTCGAGAATTTCACCATAAGTTAAGCGCATGGTAAAGTTGGCATCTGGATAAATGGCTTTTCCTTCTTTCATGTCCATAATTCCCATAACATATAGCCTGTGCCCTTTATCAAAATCAGTATACAGGGGTTCAAGTTTGTCTGATAACTCTCTGTACTTTTTATAGATTGATTGTGAAGCAATGTAGGCAGGGTCTTTTTTTAGCTTTTTTGTTGATGGTTTTTCCAAAAACGCCCATAGCTTGGTCGAATCGGTAAACATAGATTTATTAAATACATTATCGATATATTTAGCATAATCGTTTTTGTATTTGGTTTCGATGGTATTAAAAATTTCAGGCTGATAACTTTCGTCTACATGCTGAGCAAAAGTTTTAAACATGGCTTTTGCAACTTTTTGGTCTGTTGGGGCATTATAGTCTTTATAAAAGCTCCGGGCCATATCTTTGATTTTTGCAACAGCTTCGTTAATTTTCTCTTCATCGTCAGATTCAAAAACATCTTCATAGTTTGAAAATCTTGATGAGAAAGACATTAATTCGGTACCTCTTAAAAGGGTTTCACTTATGTATTGTGTTACATGTACATAATCTTTTCGTTCCTTCACAGAGTTTTCAATTAATGAAAGCGCATTTCCATATTTTTCTTTACGATCAGCACTTTCATTAACCCAATCCATAAATGCTTTTTCTTCTTCTACTTTTTGATCATAGATTTTTAGTCTTTTTAAAGCCTTATTCATTCCAATTGAGTTTTTCCAGTAATTGGTTGAGCCGGAATATTTGGATGAATATTTAATTCTAACTTCGTCGTCTGCCAACATATCTTCAAGGATAATATCCTGTCTTATTCCACGAATATAAATACGGTTGGCATTGGTTAGCTTCATTCGCTCATTTACTTCCCATGATGTCATATAGCGTTGAGTTCCTCCTGGGTATCCTAAAATCATGGCAAAATCATTTTTCTCAACACCTTTTGTCGAAACAGGTAAATGATGTTTGGGCTGATACGGAACATTATCTTTTGAGTATTCTGCCGGTTTATTGTCTTTGTCGGCATAAATTCTAAATAGAGAAAAATCACCGGTATGACGCGGCCACATCCAATTATCTGTGTCGGCACCAAATTTCCCTATGGATGATGGAGGAGCACCAACCATACGAACATCTTTATAGGTTTCATAAACCAGTAAATAGTACTTATTGCCGCCAAAAAAGCTTTGAACTCTTGCACTGTAATGAGTGTCTTCAGTTGCTTTGGATGCAATTTTTTGGCCCTGGCTTCGAACTGCTTCCTGACGTTCTGTTTCAGTCATTTCATCATTTAATTCAGTATAAACCTCTGCGGTTACATCTTCAATACGAACAAGGAAGGTTGCAGTAAGCCCGGGTGTTGGAATTTCCTCATCTTTCGACATGGCCCAAAAACCATCTTTCAGATAATCGTTTTCTGTTGTGCTGTGGCCTTGTATAGCTCCATAGCCGCAATGATGGTTGGTTAAAAGAAGCCCTTCTTCTGAAATAACTTCGCTAGTACAACCGCGGCCAAAAATTGCTATAGCATCTTTTAAACTCGATTGGTTAATGCTGTAAATTTCTTCGGCTGATAATTCGCAGCCCATTTCCTGCATTTTTTCAATATTCAATTGCTGAATAAGTGGTAAAAGCCACATCCCTTCGTCTGCCCTTAAAAGCGAGCTAAAGGAAATTAAAAATGCAATTAATACAATACCAAATTTTTTCATCATATTTAAGTTTTAGTTGATAATAAGTTCCTCATTTTATACATTACAATTATATTAGATAGTAAAATGTAAATCAAGTTTAAAGTTAAAACATAAATTTATGTTTTTAGTATACCTTTGCAGAGTAATTTTATTATAAATAAATGTTTTATATGAGTTCAGATACCCCAAAAACAGATATATTGGCTCTTACGTTAGATGATTTAAAAGATTTTTTATCTAGAAATAATGAAAAACCTTTTAGGGCAAATCAAGTTTACGAATGGCTTTGGCAAAAACACGTAACCAATTTCGACGAAATGACAAACATTTCGAAGAGTTTACGTGAATTATTAAAAGCGCATTTTTATTTTCAGGCAGTAAAAACCGAAGATATTCAAATAAGTAAGGATAAAACCATAAAAGCAATTTTTAAACTCAACGATGATGCCTTAATTGAGGGGGTTTTAATCCCTACAGAGCATAGAGCAACGGCATGTATCTCTTCGCAAGTTGGTTGTAACCTGGGATGTGAGTTTTGTGCCACCGGTAAAATGGGATTAAAAAGAAATCTTACTGCCGGTGAAATTTTCCACCAGGTGGTGGAAATTATGAACCTTGCCCGCGAAAAATATAATCTTTCATTAACGAATATTGTTCTGATGGGCATGGGCGAACCTTTGCTAAATTACGACAATGTTTTAAAAGCGATTCATCTAATTACCTCGGAGCATGGCTTAGGGATGTCTCCACAACGCATTACTTTATCAACAGTTGGATTACCCCGCATGATTAGAAAACTGGCCGATGACCAGGTGAAATTTAATCTGGCTGTATCGTTACACTCAGCCAACAATAAAAAACGGAGCGAATTTATGCCTGTAAATCTTCGAAATTCTTTAGATGATTTAAGAGATGCATTGATATATTTTAATCAAAAAACAGGAGAACGAATTACTTTCGAATATTTATTAATGGATGGTATTAATGATTCGTTAAAGGATGCACAAGAATTTGCTGAATATTGTAAAAGTTTCCCGGTAAAAATTAATATTATTGAATACAACTCCACAAGTGATAAACGGTTTAATAAATCGTCGAACGATACTTTTGACCAGTTTGTAACTTTTTTAAAGGGCAAAAACCTTGTTGTTCATGT
>JAWLEM010000160.1:0-5396 GCA_041686115.1 Bacteroidales bacterium | reverse complement strand
TTTTAAAATTGTTTTTTTGAACTTCGAACTGCTGTTCCCAATTTTATTAACCCAATATTTTGCTGTTCGCTTTCTTTTAGATTTTCTAATTATTTTTAAAGATGCATTAATGATCTCATCATCAATAAATTTGTCATCAATAAGTTCAAGTCGTCGATTTTGTATAGCAATTTTGTTCATTTCAGATAATTCAAGCAAAATAGCTCCGGCAATTCCATAATTCAATGAAAGGCTATCAATAATAAACTTTCCTTTTTTAGCATCTAAAGCCAATATGATAAATTTTTCGATAAGATTAAGTTGCATAACCTGATATTTTACATTTTATATAAAAGTAAACAATATGATATATATATTAAAATATTTAGCCTGCAAAATATTTACTTCATTTAACACATGATAAAACATTAAAGCATTCTGAGCAAATAAAAATTAGAGAAAATCAATATTCAATAAATATTTCCGCAAACGTTTTAAATGAATAAAATACGTTGAAAGAATAAAATTATTCTTTTTCGAATCAAACTTTTGTGAATAAAACCTTGAATGTTATTACTATTTATTGGAAATTTATTCATTATTTAGTAGTTCCTTTTAGAATCAAAAAACTAAAGAAATATGAAATTAGCTGTTAAGGATGCTATGCGATGTGTAGGTTGTCAGAGCTGTATGTTTGCATGTTCAAGGCGTAGTGGTAATGCAGGATTATCAAACACCTGTATCGGAGTTCGGTCTACAGGCGGAATTTCACGTGGATATACGGTAATTGTTTGCCGTTCGTGTAAGAACCCTCCATGTGCAAGTGTTTGTCCAACTGGAGCTTTGGTTCCCCAAAAAAATGGAGGTGTAAGACTTAAATCATCAAAATGTATTGGATGTGGCATGTGTAAAGAGGCTTGCATAATTGATGCGGTATTTTGGAACGAGGAACAAAACAAACCGGTAATTTGTATCCAATGCGGCCATTGCGCCGATTATTGCCCATATGATGTATTAGAACTTATTAAAGATGAAAAGGAAGTTAGCCATGAATGAAAATGACACTTTATCGAACGTTTTATATATTGATCTTACCAAAAAGAAATCCTGGGTAAAAAGGCGTAATGATCTTTTCGAAAAATTCCTGGGAGGAACAGGAGTAGCCACTCAATTATTATTGGAAGAATGCCCTGAGGGAATTGATCCACTCGACCCGGAAAGTCCTATTATTTTTGCTGTTGGACCGTTAACCGGAGTATTTCCTTTGGCATCAAAAACCTGTGCCATGTTTAAATCTCCACATACTGGTGATTTAGGTGAAAGCCATGCAGGAGGTCGAAGTGCTATTGCTATTAGAATGGCAGGATATGGAGCCATTGTTATTAAAGGGTCAAGCGAAATCCCTATTTATCTGTCTATTCACGACGGAAAAGTATTATTCAAAAATGCTACTACATTATGGGGAATGAAAAATGGTTCTATACCTGCACGTGTAATGCGCCAACAGGAAAAAGGCGAAGGATTAAGAGCAATATTCAGGATTGGGCAGGCAGGAGAAAATCTGGTTACCTACTCTAACGTTACAACAGAAACATACCGGCATTTTGGAAGACTGGGCCTTGGTGCTGTTTTTGGAAGCAAAAAACTAAAAGGGCTTGTTGTTGCAGGTAAGCGAATGATTGAAGTAAACAACAAAAAAGAATACAGAAAACTTTATAACGATATTTATCAAGCCGCAACAGATTCGCCTGTAATGAAAAAGTACCATGATATTGGCACTGCTGTGAATATAAAATCATTAAATACACTAAAAGCTTTACCGGTAAAGAATTTGCAAGAAAGTTTTACGGATTCCATTGAACCGGTAACCGGAGAGGAAATGGCAAAAAATCATCTTGCCCGCAGAATCGCCTGTGCGCACTGCCCTGTAGCATGTATCCACCTGGCATATTTGCGCGAACCTTATGCTGACGATCCATACTTTTATAAAACAACCCCGGTAAGCTACGATTTTGAATTGATTTATTCACTAGGTACAATGGTTGGAATTAGTGATCCACCCGAAATGCTAAAACTTATTGATAAAGTAGAAGAAGCCGGTGTTGATGCCATGAGTATGGGAGTTATCCTGGCTTGGATAACAGAAATGTTTGACCGCAAAAAAATATCGAATGCAGATATTGACGGACTGCAGGTAAAATGGGGCGATGCAGATGCATACATTGACCTGGTTGAAAAAATAACACATCCGAATACAGCATTTTTAAAAGCTTGTGCCAAAGGTGTTGACCATGCTGCCAATGAATTTGGTGGAAAAGAATTTGCCATGCAATTTGGCAAAAATGAAATGCCCGGTTACCATACAGGGCCGGCTGGATATTTAGGCTTTTTATTGGGTGCTAGACACAGCCATTTGGATAATGGTGGTTATTCCATTGATCAGAAAGAAATGCTAAAAGATCCACTTTCAGCCGAAAATGTTGTTGATAAATTGCTCGACGAAGAAGCAATCCGCCAAATTCTTTCGAGCATTGCAGTTTGTTTCTTTGCCCGCGGAATATATGATTTAAAACTGGTAAGTGAAGGGCTTAAGCTGGTTGGTTTTGATTTTGATGATAAACAACTTCATGAAATTGGGAAGCAAATTCATTTAAGTAAATATCAATTTAAAATGCGCGAAGGTTTTAAATTTGAAAAACTTGAAATTCCTGAACGAATTTATGAAACTGTAGATCCGACAGGAAAAATCACTAAAGAATTTATACAAACAGGATTGAAATATGCAGAGAATCTGATTGTTCAGTAGATTTAAATAGCAGGTGAAAACCAGTTGGGATTATTTGATAACCTAACTGGTTTTTTTATTTTGTAAAACTTGCAATTAGCCTGTGATTTAATATTTCAGAAAAAGTTGCGCTTTTTCATCAAATTCCATATATAATTATTAATACAGGTAAGAAAAACACAATAAAAACTTATCATTTCCCGTTAAATATTTTATAAAAATTGGTGCTCAGTAATCATTATTTTTTACATTCCAATGTTAAAAAATCAATCATGAAAGCAAAAGAAACGATTGAAAACGCGGTTTTTACTAAAAAAAGTAAAAATGCATTAATTGACGAAACACTTGGGCGTTTTCATTTATTAATGAATGAAACTTTTCATGGAAATGATTCAAACAATTTTAAAAAGGAATTTCCACAAAATATTCATTTCGAAGATCTAAAATACAAGCTTGATGATGTAGTTATTTATATTGGAAGCTTTAAATCTTCAGAAGTATCTATTGAAGTTATTCTCGATATATTTCATCATAATTCAACTTCGGAGCTTGGAACTTTTTCGGAAATTTTTAACGAAGATGGAGTGCTAATCGATGAATTGCTGGTAATTAATTAACCCCAAACCTGGTTTAAAAATGTCCCTTTTTTACAATTAACTTTCTGTTTGTTTTATTATTTTTGCCTGCAAAATCATAATATCAAGAATTCAGGTGAACTACGAATACATCAAACCATCGAAAGTTTTACAGCCCTTTATTAAATATTACTGGATTCTTGAAGATCATAAAAAGCCGGGTAATGTTTGCCAACAGCGTATTTTTCCCACAGGATTTATTGAAGTGATTTTTTATTATGGTGACCCCTATTTTAAAATATCAAAAAACAGTTGTAAAGAATTACAACCCAGATCACAAATTAATGGACACACCACTGGTTATTATGATGTTCTTCCTGCAGGAAAGGTAGGATTATTATCTGTGGTTCTCCATCCTAATGCAGCCAGGTTATTTTTTGATTTACCTATAACAGAGTTTACCAATCAATCTGTAAACATTGCTGATTTAAAAGGAGATGAGATTAATGCACTGGAAGAACAATTGCAGGCAGCAATAAACAACAAGGAAAGGATAAGTGCAGTTGAACAATATTTTTTTGAAAAACTGATTGAAAAGAAACTTTACGATTTCAAAAAAATTAATCATTGCATCAGTAAAATAAACCTTAAAAAGGGAATCATATCTATTCCTGAGCTTGCAAACGAATCGTTTTTAAGCCAAAAACAATTCAATAGAAAATTTTCGGAATTTGTGGGTTTAAACCCCAAACAGTTTTTACGAATCATCAGGTTTCAGCATGCTATATTTTATTACCAGAATAATCCATCTGTTAATTTTACTGAGTTAGCCTATGCATGCGGATACTTTGATCAATCACATTTTATTCATGAATTTAAAACATTCACAGGTTTAACACCAACAGAATTATTTAAAAACTGCCAGCCTTATTCCGACTATTTTTCACAATAATAAACATGTCCTTTTTTTACAATTTTTTAAAAAGCACTACTCCTACTTTTGTTCCGTTGTTTAACTAAAAAAATAAATTCATGAAAAAATTAATTACCTGGGTTGAAATACCCGCTCAAAATTTTGACCGTGCAGTTCAATTTTATTCTGCCATTCTAAACATTAATTTAGAACCTTTGGATTTTGGAACAGAAAAAATGGCTTGTTTACCAAATGATGAAGGAGCAATTTCTTTTTCGCCCGGTTTTACCCCATCAAATAATGGTGTATTGGTAAGCTTAGCGATAGATCAGGATTTAAATGAAACCCTTGAACAGATTAAAAAGGCAGGAGGGCAAATTGCTCAGCCAAAAACTAAGATAGAAGCTGAAGGAAGAGGATACTTCGCTACTTTTATCGATTCCGAAGGCAATAAATTGGGATTGTATTCTGATAACTAAAAAGTAAAAGAGCCTGCGAAAAAGGCAGGCTCTCAAATTTTGTTTACTTAAAACATATTATTTATGCTTTTTATTTTCTCTGTATAAACAGCATCCGGGTAAAGCGTTATACACTTCATCATCAGCTTTTACTTTTTCAGTATCATGCCCGGCTTTAGCTACCGCTTTATGCACATCTTCAACTTTAACTTTGCTGTCATCAAAGGTAATGTCAAGCATTTGGGTTTCCTTGTCCCAATCTGCTTTAGAAACTCCATCTAAAGCCGATGCAGCTTTTTCGATGCGGTTTTCGCACATTCCGCAATTTCCGTAGACTTTAAACTCTTCTGTTTTTACTTCCTGTGCACTTACACTAAAACTTGTGATCAGGAATAATCCTGCAACTAAATTTAAAATTCTTGTTTTCATAACTTTTTGGTTTTTATTGATTATTATTATTCTGAATCTCTATATAAACAACATGCTGGCAATGCTTCATAAACATCATCCGGAGCCTTTTCCAGTTCGGTGTCATGCCCGGCTTCAGCAATTTTCTTATGGATATCTGCCAGTTTTACTTTTGAATGATCAAATGTTACATGGAGCACTTTTGTCTCTTCACTCCATTCAGCTTCACTAACTCCCTGCAATGATAATGCAGCTTCTTCGATTCTGTCTTTACACAT
>JAWLEM010000159.1:0-5470 GCA_041686115.1 Bacteroidales bacterium | reverse complement strand
TATTTTAAGGAAACTTACACGTAAGACAGAAGTTGGAAACTATTCACCGATGCAGGTTTTTTTAGGATTGTATTTTGATTTTGAGCATTGGCAACATTACCCATTGATACAAAACACGAGTACAGGAGTTAAGCAGGTTACGGGTATTTTTTCCGATTACCTTGCGTTTGCAGATGTAGTTGATATTAATAAAAATTCATATAAACTAAGACCTTATGTAGATAAAGCTTACTCTAAACCGGCTAATGCAAGAAATAAATTCGACAAAGAAATAATAAAGATAGATGAACGGTTAAATATCTGTTTTATGATCTATAACGGTGATTTTTTAAAGATTTTTCCGGTAAACGATTCTTTAAAAAGATGGTTTAATCCCCAAAATGTTTATCGGGTAATTTCTGATAATGAAGATTTAGCATTTGTCCGAAAAATAATTCCGTATATCAGAGCTGAAGTAGAAGCTCAAAATATGGAAAAGGTAAAAGAAATGATTGGCGACATACAAAAATATCAGCAACAAAAAGCACAATATGATCTGCCTACAGAACTTCAAGTAAAAGCCGAAATTTTTTATCATAAAGCAAAAATCTATGAAAAACTATTCCCATTTTATCTTACTGTGGGTGTGGTATTATTGTTTTTTCTGATTTATCTGGTTATAACACATAAGAAATACCCTGAATATTTAGGCAAAATATTTAAGTTGTTACTTTTAGCTGGATTTTTATTTCATACCCTGGGATTAGCCATTAGATGGTATGTGTCAGGCCATGCCCCAATGAGCAATGGCTACGAAACCATGATATTTATTTCGTGGGTAACCCTGTTGGCAGGTTTTATCTTTTCTCGCCGGTCGTTATTTGTATTGGCTGCAACGGCAGTTTTGGGCGGGTTTACTTTACTGGTTGCCCATTTAAGCTTTATGGACCCTGAAATAACTAATTTAGTTCCTGTTCTCCAATCGTACTGGTTAACATTGCATGTTTCGATTATAACCAGTAGCTATGGATTTTTGGGATTGGGAGCTATTATCGGAATCATTGTGCTTATTCTATATGTGTTGCTTTCTCATCAAAATAAAAAGGAGATTCTGGCTACCATCGAAGAGCTTACTGTAATTAATTATAAATCATTAACCATAGGCCTGTACTTACTTACTATCGGAACATTTTTAGGTGCTATATGGGCGAATGAATCCTGGGGCCGCTATTGGGGATGGGACCCGAAAGAAACCTGGTCGCTCATAACAATTATTGTTTACAGCTTTATTATCCATTCTAAAAATATAGTCGGGCTTAGAGGGTTTTTTGCTTTTAATACCATGACACTGTTTGGCTTTTCATCTGTTTTAATGACCTATTTTGGCGTTAATTATTATTTGTCAGGGCTACATTCATACGCCGGTGGGGATCCTGTTCCGGTACCCACTTTTGTTTATATTTCTGTTTTTATGGTAATTATATTAACTGCTTTTGCTTTTTATCGGCAGCGTAAGTATGATTTAGCATAATTTTGGTACTGAAAAGATTGTTTTTAGCCGGATTATTTTTTTCTTTGTAGTAAGTAACTTTTAACCTATGTTCCAGTTTGGATTATTTTCAACATTTATTCCTTACCTGATATTTGCTATCAGCTATATCGGTTTTTTGGGTTATAGTGCTCTTCAGAAAGATACCACTTTTGATTTTACAGATTCTGTACAACAAGTTCAGTTAAAACCCGCCAATCATTATCAAATATCACTAATTGATTTTTCCTGCGAGAAAGATAATCCAAAGATTGTATCTAATTATACCACAAATTTTACAACCTGTTTTAAGCTCATTTATTGCTATCCTGTAATTTTGGATGTTGGTGATTATAAACAGGAATATCACTATCAAAGTATTTTCTCCAGGCCACCACCGGCTGTCTTTTCCTGATATTTATTTAATGTGTAATTTTTTTTTTGATGGTTATACTTCAACCAGGTGTAAGCGTATAAGTGTTTATTTATTCGTTGGTTTTTTAATAAGGATATATATTTTTTTTAAAATGAGAAAGATAATTATTATTCTATTGTTCGTACATTTTTATAGTGAAATTACAGCTCAGGATTTTATTGTTCTGGCAGATAGTACCGATATTCCACAGCTGGAAATTAATGAAGCTTATATTAGTGCCTCCAAAGACAATTTGAAATTAAAAGAAATGCCTGCTTCCATTAGCTTCCTGACCGAGAGGCGGTTGGTTCAAAATCAGGTATTGGCTTTACCCGATATTTCGGTAACTATTCCCAATTTCTTCATGCCTGATTATGGTTCGAAATTAACTTCTCCGGTGTATATCCGGGGAGTCGGATCGCGAATTAACGCTCCATCTGTGGGTTTGTACGTCGATCAGGTTCCGTATTTTGAAAAAGCTGCTTTCAATTTCGATTTTTTTGATATTGAACGTATTGAAATACTCCGTGGCCCACAGGGAACATTATATGGAAGAAATACCATGGGTGGAATTGTGAATATTCAGACGAAATCGCCATTTCATCATCAGGGTACCAATTTAAAGGTTTCTGCAGGAACTTACAATGCCTATCAAATCAGTGCGAATCATTATAATGATATCAACCGGAAACTGGGTTATTCGCTATCTGCTAATTATATGAATCATGGCGGATATTATGATAATGACTATCTGGGAAATACGGCAGATGACTTAACTTCTTTTGGCCTGCGCAATAAACTCATCTGGAAAATAAATGAAAAAGCCACATTAAAAAATATTGCTTCGTTCGAATCGAGTAAACAAGGTGGATACCCTTATGCTCAGTACGATAGCTTGCAAGCCGGAAGTTTGCCCGTAAATTATAACCAACCCGGTAGTTATAACCGCGAGATGTTTTCCGATGCACTGATTTTTGAATACAGCGGAGCAAAGATTAATGTGGTATCCACCACTTCGTACCAATTATTGGATGATTTGCAAAAAATTGACCAGGATTTTACAGCCGATTCTTTGCTGTTTGCCATACAGGATCAGGTTCAGAATTTGGTATCGCAGGAGATTATTGTCCGCTCTTCCAATCAATCGAAATACAAATGGCTTTTTGGAGGGTATGGTTTTATGCAGCTATTTGATAAAAAGGTTAATGTGGATATCTACACAGCCAACATGAAGGTGATAAAACAGTATGACCATACCATATATGGTGGTGCAATTTTTCACCAATCAACCATCAATGATTTATTGATTGAAAATTTATCGGTAACTGCCGGGTTGCGGCTTGACCTTGAAAATGACACCGAAGACTATCTTTACGACAGAAGCATGGCCGGAAATTTAACAAATGTTGACGATACTACCGGCACGCTGGAATCTTTTGTTGTACTCCCTAAAGTTGCTTTCAATTACAAAACAACAAATGGAAATATTTATGCTACTGTGGCTAAGGGTTATAAAACCGGTGGTTTTAATTCAACCTTTGACGACGACCGCCCGCAGGACCGTACTTTTGACCCTGAATACAGCTGGAATTACGAAGTAGGTATAAAAACCGCTTTGTTGAATAAACAAATCTATGCCGATATGGCTTTGTTTTATATCGATTGGGATAATCAGCAGATTTATCAAACCAATCCCAGTGGTTACGGATCACGGTTAACCAATGCAGGCGAAACCGTGAGTAAAGGAATGGAGTTATCATTGCAAGCGGTTCCGGTATGCGGATATAACCTTTCGGTGGGATATGGGTATACACACGCAACATTTATAAAATATGTGGTAGATGAACAAACCAATTATAATGGTAATTTTTTACCTTATATTCCGCGTAATACACTTTCTATACAACTGAATAAAACATGGTATTTAAAAGATTCGGACTGGCTCGATGAAGTCAGGTTAAACCTGCTTTACAAAGGATTGGGTAAAATTTACTGGAATGAAGAAAATACCGCTTCACAGTCTTTTTACAGTGTAATCAATACAAAGGTATCGTTGGTGAAGAATAATTTTGTACTCGATTTGTGGGGACGAAATCTGTTGAATAACGATTATCATGCTTTTTATTTTACCGTTTATAATAATGATTTTGTGCAAACAGGGAGACCTGTAAATTTTGGCATTAACCTTAAAATAAAATTTTAGATGCAGGAGAAAAGCTGGCAAAAGTTTTCGGTACTTTTTAGTTTGTACATTGCTCAATCGATTCCCATGAGCTTCTTTTCTACCGTTGTACCGGTAATTATGCGGCAGGAAAACTATTCACTTGAGTCCATTGGGTTGTTGCAGCTGGTAAAATTGCCCTGGATATTTAAATTTTTGTGGGCTCCGATGGTGGATAAAAGAACCCGTTCGACTCGCGACCTCAGGAAATGGATTATTTTGTCGGAACTTTTTTATGGACTGGTTATCTTATCCATTGGTTTATTCAGCCTTAAAACCGATTTTACACTGATTATTATACTTATGGTTGTAGCCTTTATTGCTTCAGCTACACAGGATATTGCTACCGATGCTTATGCCATCTTAATTCTTAAAACCAAAGAAAGGAGTATGGGTAACAGCATGCAATCGGCTGGCAGTTTTGTTGGATCGTTGGCAGGTACAGGCGTTTTGCTTGTGGTATATTATTATTTGGGATGGACTGTTTTATTAACATTCTTAGCAGCATTTACCATTTTTGCGCTGGTGCCGGTTTTTATTTATAAAAGAAAAAATCCGGTAGTGAAAAATCATCATGCGATGGTTTCGCTGCGCGATGTTGCTTCTTTTTTTCGTACAAGGGTAATGAAAAAACGCCTGTTGGTTCTGTTAACCTATTATGCCGGGATTATTGGAATTTTAGCCATGCTTAAGCCTTACCTGGTGGATTTGGGTTACTCTGTAAAAGAAATCGGATTTATGTCGGGTATTTTAGGAACATCTGTTGCTGCTGGTTTTTCTTTTTTAGCCGGTTATATCATTAAGTTGATTGGCCGTAAAACCAGTATGTATATATTTCTAATCATTAATATCCTGGTGGCCGTTTATTTTAGATATATTTCAATTGATACACCTTCATTGGTAGCCATTTATTTTGGAATATGCATGTTGTGGGGTGCTTATGGCTTGTCTTCTGTGGTTATTTATACAACATCTATGGATGTCGTGCGTAAAGGGCGTGAAGGAACCGATTTTACCCTGCAAATCGTGTTAACACATCTTAGCGGATTAATTGTTGCTGTTTTAAGTGGACGCCTTGGCGATAAGTTAGGCTATACAGGTTTGTTTAGCGTTGAAATTTTTATAGGCATATTTGCCTTATTGATGTTGATTATTTATCAAAAAAATAAAAAATGAATACCTCAAAAAAGTTAATCGATAAATATAATATCCCGGTACCGCGATATACGAGTTATCCACCGGCAAATCATTTTCGGGATGATGTGAATGAAAAGGATTATGTTGATTTAATTCAGCGGTCTAATAAAGGTAAGCCGGAGCAATTATC
>JAWLEM010000158.1:1924-5482 GCA_041686115.1 Bacteroidales bacterium | reverse complement strand
TAAATATATCATTATGTGGGGCTGGAACCCGTCAGAAATGCGTGATGGCACAAACAGCGAATTTTTCATTAAAAAAGCACGCGAAAATGGGGCAAAAGTCATTTGCATAGATCCCCGCATGAGCATGAGCGCAGTTGCACTTGCCGATGAGTGGATTCCAATTCGCCCCGGTACAGATGTAACTATGATGAGTGCCATGGCATACACAATTATTAAGAACAATTTACATGATACTGATTTTATCAACCGATGTTGTATCGGTTTTGATAAGTCGCAAATGCCAAAAGATTGCGAAAACGAAGAAAGCTATTCAGACTATATCATGGGAACTCATGATGGGATTCCAAAAACACCTGAATGGGCAGAACAAATTTGCGGTGTTCCGGCAGAAACGATTGAAAGAATTGCCTTTGATTATGCCACACAAAAACCATCGGTACTTTACCAGGGATACGGAATGCAGCGAAGAGCTTATGGCGAACAGGTTGTTATTGCAGGTTGTGCACTTCCGGCTATAACCGGCAATGTTGGCATATCGGGCGGCTGGGCAGGAGGAATTGCTTTACAAGCTGATGACGGCGGACCGTTTTGGAATGTATTCCCAACTGGTCCAAACCCGGTAAAGACAAGAATTCCTGTTTTTTTATGGACAGAAGCAATTCTAAGAGGCACTGAGATGGGCTATGAAGACGGTGTAAGAGGAACAAAAAAATTAGATAGCAACCTTAAATTAATCTGGAGTGTAGCGTCCAACATTCTTATCAACCAGCATGCCGATACTAACCGGTCGGCAAAAATACTTAAAGATACAAGTATGGTTGAGTTTATTGCTGTTCAGGATCAGTTTATGACACCATCAGCCAAATTCGCCGATCTTATTTTGCCCGCCTGTACACAAATGGAAACGTGGGGGCTGGAAGATGGATGGAAATATGGCGATGAAGTAATTATTATGCCCAAGGTTAACGAACCTCCGCACCAAACCAAAAGCGATTACCAAATATGTGCCGAACTTGCCGATAGATTTGGCGTTAGAGAAAAGTACACACAAAACCGTACTGAGCGGGAATGGATTGAATGGGCTGTAGAACAATACAGAAACTCCCGTTTTCCGGAAATACCCAGTCTCAATTCTATGGAAAAAGAAAATCTGGGAGTGTATTCAAAACCAGTTGATAAACCTGCCATTGCTTTTCAAAATTTCAGAAAAAATCCTAAAAAGTATCCGTTAAAAACACCCAGCGGTAAAGTGGAACTTTTTTCGAAAACCCTTTTCGATATGGGTAAACCCGATACTATTCCACCTGTACCAAAATATATCCAGGAATGGGAAAGTCCATTTGGAGAAGAAGCAAAACAGTTTCCTTTACAGGCACTTGGTCATCATTATATGTCAAGAGTACACTCTACTCATGATGGTATTGATTGGCTCGAAGAAGCTTTTCCGCAAAGGATATTCATCAATCCCATTGATGCAAAACAACGAAGAATTAACGATGGTGATGAAATTTTAATTTATAATGACAGAGGGAAAATAAAAATGCCATGCCGTATAACGCCAAAAATAAGGCCCGGCGTTATAGATATACCTCAGGGCGCGTGGTGGAGCCCCGATAAGGATGGTGTAGACCGCAGGGGAAATATCAATGTCCTTACATCGCATCGATGGACACCATTGGCTTACGGCAATGCACAACATACCATAATGGTTGAAGTAGAAAAAATTTAAACAGCAAACCTATGACAAAGCAATTAGCCTTCTATTTTGATTCGTCGCAATGCTCTGGTTGTAAAACCTGTCAGGTGGCTTGCAAAGATAAACATAACCTAAATAATGGCATTCGGTGGAGGAATGTTTATGAGGTTTCGGGCGGAGAATGGGAGAAAAACGGAAACAACTGGATTTCAAAAATCCGTTCCTATAATATTTCAATGTCATGTAATCACTGCCAGGATCCTATTTGCATGCAAAAATGCCCCAATAAAGCCATTTATAAAACCGATGAAGGATTGGTTTTGATAGATGAAGAAAAATGCATGGGTTGCTCCTACTGCCAATGGGCATGTCCTTATGGAGCCCTTCATCTGGATAAATCGAAGGGTAAAATGACTAAATGTACCATGTGTGATGATTACATTGCAGAAGGAAAACCACCGGCATGCGTTGCATCCTGTCCAATGCGGGTGCTTGATTTTGGAGAATATGATGAACTGAAAGCTAAATATGGTGACGAAGCAGAAATTTATCCCTTACCTCCTGCTCATTACACCAATCCATCCATTGTAATAAAGCCACATCAATCGTTTTCGAAAGATATAACATGGAAAGTAATCAACAGAGAGGAGGTAGAAAATGAGTAGTTCAGAATGGTCATTGGTTTTATTTACCATCTTAAGCCAAATTTCGGTTGGTATGGTTTTTAGCATACTAATTGCATTTATCATTGCACCTGTCGAAAAACGAAATCAGATTAATTCATTTAGAGTTCCACTACTAATAGCATCTGTATTGATGTTGATTGCTCTGTTCTCTTCATTTCTTCATCTTGCATCGCCCTTTTCGTCGGTTTTTGCTTTGAGTAATCTTCAATCATCATGGTTGAGCCGCGAAATTTTTATGGTATCGTTCTATTTTGCGCTAATTGCAGGTACTACTTTTTGGTGGAAGCGCTTAATAAAAAAATATACAGCAGCACTTATAATATTGCTAATTGTTGCTATTGCCGGATTACTGCTGATTTATTCTATGGGTAAAATCTATATTATTGCTACAGTTCCGCCATGGAATACACCTTTTACACTGTTGAAATTTTTTATTAGTACAATCCTTTTAGGTACTGCACTTTATATAACACTTACATTTTATTTGCATAAAGAAAAGCAAATAAATTCCAAGGCTGCCATAAAAACTTTAACCGGATTAATTGTCTTCACAGCATTAATTAAAGTTATTGTATTAATTTTTGATTTTGTGCCCAATACTGAGTTAGCAGTATTTAAACCCCAATCATCATTACAGATTTGGATTTATTTATCGTGGATCTATTGGCCACTGGGGGTAATTTTATATTTGTTGAATATCTTTTCAACAAGATTATCCGGCCAATTAATAAGAATACTTTACTTCATTGGTTTTCTGTGCTTTCTTTTAAGCGAACTGGCATCGAGAGTTATTTTCTATTCATCGTATTACAGAATAGGTATTTAACCTAATTTCAACTGGTACTATTTTATCATCATCCGTCAAGCCGCTCAAAGCGGCCAGGCGGATAAAAAGCAATTATTTACCGTCTGCTTTAGCTGACGGTTCCGGGAATCGATAAAACAAACGGCTTTAGCCGATTTAATCTCTGCCAGGGTTATCAACCGCTGGCAGGATTGTTAATACTTGCAATTCACACCCTGACTCGCTTACTAAAAGGGCTAAAGCCCGGGTTTCTATGCTTGCCCTGAAACCCGTTGACTGAAGTCAACGGTAATATCCGCCAAGCTGTTCAAAGCGGCCAGACGGATAAAAAACAATTATTTACCGTCTGCTTTAGCTGACGGTTCCGGGAA
>JAWLEM010000158.1:0-1824 GCA_041686115.1 Bacteroidales bacterium | reverse complement strand
TTGACTGAAGTCAACGGTAATATCCGCCAAGCTGTTCAAAGCGGCCAGACGGATAAAAAACAATTATTTACCGTCTGCTTTAGCTGACGGTTCCGGGAATCGATAAAACAAACGGCTTTAGCCGATTTAATCTCTGCCAGGGTTATCAACCGCTGGCAGGATTGTTAATACTTGCAATTCACACCCTGACTCGCTTACTAAAAGGGCTAAAGCCCGGGTTTCTATGCTTGCCCTGAAACCCGTTGACTGAAGTCAACGGTAATATCCGCCAAGCTGTTCAAAGCGGCCAGACGGATAAAAAACAATTATTTACCGTCTGCTTTAGCTGACGGTTCCGGGAAGCGATAAAACAAACGGCTTTAGCCGATTTAATCTCTGCCAGGGCTTCAAAGTAAAAAATTAATTTGATTGGCGAGTTTGCTTGTTAAAAAAACGAGTTTACTGGTGCTCAGGCCTTAACAAATCATTCACTGTTTTTACCGGATTAAAAGTGATGATTGGCACCTCAACAAAAATTGTATTCCAGTTAGCCATGGCACCATTCCATAATCCGGGTAATTCCTGAGCTTTTAAGTCACGTCCGTCTTTTGATTTCTTGGAAATAAATCCTGTTTTGGAATCTCTGAATTTAAGCAAGTCAAATTTTTCTCCTTTATAGTCTTTTGTGCTGCAAACCAAATCTACAGGGTTAAAATGAGTTGATGCTTTTAAAACCTGCATTTGTTTTTCATCATTCTGATTGATTTGCGATGTTTCAACAATTTGTAAATCGGAATAATTGGAGTGCTTTACCCAAAATGGCCCGCCTCCTGGTTCACCTTCATTTTTAACCATTCCGCAAACCCGGATTGGCCGGTTTAGGATATTATAAAAAAAGTTCTTTTTATCTGAGAGATTAGTTAAGTCAAAATTATAGCACAAATCATTTTGGATAAAATCAGTTATTTCATTCATCTCATCATCAGAAACATCACCTGATTCAATTCTTTCAATGTATTTAAAGATTTTTTCTTTAAAGGATAGTAAAATTCCTGCCAGTGCTTTTTTATATTTTACGGTCTCATCCTTCAATCTGTCTGGCACTACGTTATCAATGTTTTTAATAAAAATGATATCTGAATTCAGATCATTCAGGTTTTCAATAAGTGCTCCATGACCACCGGGCCTGAACAATAAAGAACCATCTTCGTTACGAAAAAGATTGTTTTCCATATTTACAGCTATCATGTCGGTAGATGGCTTTTGCTGTGAGTAAGATATCTCAAATATCACATTCATTTCTTGCTCATAATCCGACTTTACCTTTTCTAAAAGCTCGCTAAACATATTTGAATGCTCGGGCGAAATGGTAAAATGAATTTTCACCTTTCCATTGGCATTTTTGGCATAATCAGCACCTTCTGCTAAATGCTCTTCAAAGGCTGTTCTGATCTGATTTTCTGATTTATGAAATAAAAGAACCGCTTTAGGTTTTGAACCATAATTCAATCCTTCTTCAGTTAAAAAATATTTAAGTATGGTTTTAAACTTTCCCTCTTTTAGAAGTTGGCTTATTTCATAACCAGCCGATTGAATTGTTGATTTCAGGTTCTCATAAAAAGCAAATTGCTCAATCTGCTGAAAAAACTTTTTTACATCATCGTTTTCTATTTCATCTAAACTGCTATACTCATCTTTCGCTTTTTCATAAAACTCAAATAAGAACTTAAACATTCTGGATGCTGCACCCGACGCAGGAACAAATTTTAAAACATCAGGTTGACTATCATCGTACAACTTCCGGAAAGCTATCAGTTCATTTTCATCGAGCTGAATAATACCATC
>JAWLEM010000157.1:0-5490 GCA_041686115.1 Bacteroidales bacterium | reverse complement strand
GATGGCCTCATTTCTGAAAACACGACCCGGAGAAATGGTGCGAATAGGAGGCTGGGAGTTTTCCATAACCCTTACCTGAACTGACGAGGTGTGGGTACGCAATAAAATATCAGGATTTTTTTCGATAAAAAAAGTGTCCTGCATATCCCTTGCAGGGTGTTCTTCGGGAAAATTTAATGCAGAAAATACATGCCAGTCATCTTCTATTTCCGGACCTTCAGAAATAGTAAATCCCAACCGTTTAAAAATATCAATAATTTCATTTCTAACAATTGATAAAGGATGTCGAGTTCCTGCAGGTATTGGATCCCCGGGTAAACTTAAATCTATATCAGAACCACTGTCGGTTGTTTCTTCAAAAGCCGTTTTAAGCTCATTAATTTTTTCTTGCAACGAAATTTTAAGTTCGTTTAATTTTTGTCCAACCTCCTTTTTGTTTTCACGTGGAACATTTTTAAACTCTGCAAACAAATCGTTTATGATCCCTTTTTTGCCCAGATATTTTATTCTAAACGATTCAATATCTTCTAAACTTTCTGCAACAAACGATTTGCTCTCCTCAAGATACTTATTTATCTTTTCAATCATTATTTATAAGATTATAATTTTTTAATTTTCATTTTAACATTTTTTACCGGACGGTCGTTTTCATCGGTTTTAACAGCCGCAATTTTATCAATTACTTCTATACCCTCAACAACTTCTCCAAATACTGTGTATGCTCCATCCAAATGAGGGGTACCCCCAATGGTCTGGTAAACTTTACGTTTAGAGGGAGGAATTTTATACTTACCTTCTTTTTTAAATTGCTTTTTTGCTTTTTCTCTTGCTTCCCTCACAATTACCGGATAATCAATGGTTCCGCCGGTATCGAAGGCTTTCTGTTCTGCCTCTTTGATGTATTGAGTGATTAGCTTATTTAAGCGCGACGCGTTGATTCGGTTTTCTACCTCTTCAATATCTTCATCACTAAATACTTTTCCCTGTACTATATAGAATTGTGAACCTGCCGAACGCATTTCGGGATTTACGTCATCCCCTTCGCGTGCTGCTGCAATAACCCCTTTTTTATGAAAAAAAGTGTCGACAAATTCTGCAGGAATCGTATATCCCGGTCCTCCGTTTCCCAGTAATTCTCCGGGTTTTGCATTTCGTGAGTCCGGATCTCCTCCCTGTATCATAAATCCCTCAATTACGCGATGAAATAATAAGCCGTCGAAATATTCCTGTTCAATCAGTTTTTTAAAATTTTCTTTATGTAAAGGGGTTTGGTCATATAATTTAAAAATCATATCCCCATATTCGGTCTCAATTTTATAAAGCGTTGTTTTTTTATCTTTTTTAATTGGTATATCACAAGCATTTGTCAATAAAATGACTAAAAAAACAACTATAAATACTTTTTTCATCGTAATTTTGTTTAGTAAATATCTTTGCAAAAATAGTAACATTTATTCAGAATTAAAATTTGACCTATGCGAAGTAAAATTTTAATCCTAACGGTTATATTTTCTTTTCTCCGGTTTTTTACTTTTTCACAGGAAAAAGTAGGATTGGTATTAAGTGGAGGAGGCGCTAAGGGTTTAGCCCATATTGGTGTTATTAAAGCCTTAGAGGAAAATAATATCCCTGTTGATTATGTTACCGGTACCTCAATGGGAGCTATTGTAGGTGGATTATATGCCATTGGTTATTCACCCGAAGAAATGACAGAACTGGTGTTGTCCGATGAATTTCGTAACTGGGCTGTTGGTGAAATAGAAAGGGATTATATTTATTATTTTAAAAAATCACCCGTGGCTGCTGATATGGTAAATATTAAAATCCATATGAAAGACTCAACTCCCAAAGCTCAACTTCCCAGTAATTTAGTGCCTACGCACCAAATGGACTTTGCGGCGATGCAAATATTTAGTCCTGCCAATGCAGCAGCTGATTATGATTTTGACAGCCTTTTTGTTCCTTTTCGATGTATCGGCACCGATATTTATAATAATAAAGCCAAGGTTTTTAAAGAGGGTAATTTAGGTTCCGCAGTAAGAGCATCCATGACATTTCCATTTTACTTCAAGCCGGTTGAAATAGATAGTATCTTATATTTTGACGGAGGAATGAAAAATAATTTTCCTTCAGATGTGATGATTAAAGATTTTGATCCGGGTTTTATTATTGGCAGTAAGACAGCCGATAATTCTCCTAAACCCGATGCGGATAATGTTGTTGTTTTACTGGAAAATATGTTAATGGATAAGGTTAATTATCAATTACCGGATAATGGTATTTTAATCGAATCAAAGTTTATCAATGTAAAATTACTTGATTTTGATAAAGCACAAATGATTATCAAAAAAGGATATGACGAAACATATGCATTAATGGACAGTATAAAAAATATTATTACGAATCGTAAAGATTCTGTTTTGCTTGCCAATGAAAGAAAAAACTACAAACATAAGTTACCCCCCCTCTTTTTTAAGGATATTTCCATTTCCGGATTAAATAGTAAAGAAAGAGAATATGTTTCCAAAACTATTTTTAGCAAAGATTCTGTTTTTACTATTGGAGAATTAAAACATAGTTATTTTAAATTACTGGCAGATGGTACTATTTCGTCTATTTATCCCGAAGCCTTTTATGATAAAGAATCGGAGTCGTTTAAATTAAAAATGCAAATCGATGAAGAGAGCCGGTTTATAGCACGCATTGGAGCTAACATATCTTCAAGCTCTATTAACCAGGGCTTTGGAAGTTTTCAATATAATCAATTAGGCAAAATTTCTCGATCAGTTTATGCCAATATTTATTTTGGACGATTATATAGCTCAGTTATGTTACAGGCGCGGGCCGATTTCCCTTCAAGAATACCTGTTGCTTTTACCGGTTCCTTTACCATGAACCGATGGGATTTTTATAGTAGCAGCTCAGATCCCTTTTTTGAAGATGTGCGACCGCCGTATTTAATACAAAATGAAAATAATTTAAAATTAGCAGTTTCTACCCCTGTAAATACAAACTCTCTGGTTAAAGGAGAATTTTCATACGGTTTTATCACGGATGAATATTATCAGACGATAGAATTTTTAAAAGCCGATACAAATGATTTAACGGATTTCGATTATTATAACTATAAAATAAATTTTGAAGAAAACACACTCAATTATAAACAATTTCCTACCCGGGGTGTAAATCAAACCCTGAGTTTTAATTATTTAAAAGGAACAGAAAATTTTGTTCCGGGATCTACTTCAGCCATTCAGGATGAAATCCAAAAGAAGCATGAATGGTTTAATATTCAGTTTTTTAGAGATGAATATTTAAGGCTGAACAAGCATTTTCATTTAGGTTATTTTGTCCAGGCGTCTTATTCAACGATTGATTTTTTTAGTAATTATACCGCTACCATGTTAAATGCAAATGTTTTTCAACCCACACCTCACAGTAAAACAATGTTTCTGGAAAATTACAGGGCACATTCCTTTATGGCTTTAGGAATTAAACCGATCCTTAAATTATCGGATAATTTGCATTTACGGGCTGAAGCATATGCCATGTTTCCCTATCAAAGGATTATTAGTGGACAGAATAAACAAGCTGAATATGCTGCTAAATATGAACATATGAGTTATATGGGTTCAACAACATTAGTCTACCATACTTTATTTGGACCGGCAAGTTTAAGCTTAAATTATTATGATAAAAACGATAAGAAGTTTTACTTTGTGTTTAATTTTGGTTATTTGTTATTTAATAAACGTGGTTACGAATAAATAAACTATTGCCTTGAATCAGATCAAAAAACTTGCCGGACAAACGTTAATTTATGGGTTAAGCAACATGCTGGCCCGATTTTTAAACTATTTACTTGTTCCGCTACATACTCTCGTTTTAGGCAAATTCTTTTATGGAAAGCTTACTTTTATCTATAGCAGCACAGCGATATTGCTGGTTATCTTAACCTATGGTTTAGAAACAGGTTTTTTTCGGTTTGCCAGCAAAAAAGAGGAGAAATATAATTCTGTCCTCGGAACCAGTCTGTATTCCATATTATTTTCAACGTCCATTTTCTTAGCCTTATCCTTAATTTTTAAGCAACAGTGGGCAAATTATTTTGAAATAGATAATTACCGCATTGTCATTTATTTTATTTTAATCATTTCTTTCGATGTTATAAATGCTATTCCTTTTGCCAAATTACGCATTGATGAAAGACCGGTTAAGTTTATGATTATTAAGGTCGCTGGAATTGCTGTTAATATCTTTTTAAATCTGTTTTACCTGTATGTTTGTCGAAAGTTTTATCAGGCAGGGGCCGATAACTTTTTTGCTCATATCTATAAACCCGACCTGGTGCTCGAATACGTTTTAATCGCTAACTTTATTAGCAGCGGCATTACCTTTTTATTATTAACATCCGAAATTTTCAAAGTAAGATTGCAATTTGATTTTGCCCTTTTAAAACGATTGCTAAAGTATTCTTATCCCATTTTATTTATTGGGTTAGCCGGAATGCTCAATGATAATATTGATAAATTACTTATCCCAAAACTGATAAACCATCCCAATCCTGTTGAACAATTAGGTATCTACGGAGCTAATTTCAAATTATCTATTTTAATGGTATTATTTATTCAGATGTACCGTTATGCCGCCGAGCCTTTCTTTTTTAAATATGCAGATAGTACAGATGCAAAAGAATTGTATGGAAAAGTTATGACCTATTTTATTATTTTCGGGTTGCTTATTTTTCTAGGGGTAAATTTTTATATTGATATATTAAAACATTTTATTCACAAAGACTTTTGGGAAGGATTAAAAGTGGTCCCCATTTTGCTGTTCGCTAAACTTTTATTTGGAGTATTATTTAATTTATCCATTTGGTATAAAGTTACCGATCGCACTAAATTCGGCATTTTAGTAGCCGGCACAGGAGCAATCATAACGATTGTTGCCAATATCATATTAATTCCTCAAATTGGTTACTATGGTTCTGCACTGGCAAGTTTGGCAAGTTATATCGTCATGTTAATTATTTCCTATTATCTTAGCCGTAAATTTTTTCCTGTTCAATATGAACTGAAAAAAATTGGTTTATATGTTTTAATTGCCTTGGGATTGTTTATCCTTAGCCGGTTAAATATTTTTTATAATAAAACCATTTATTATATCATTGTTTCAATTATGATTACGGCATTTGCTGGATTTGCATTTTTAAAAGAAAAAAAATCATTTACTTATGAAAATTAATCTTGTTAACCAATCAACGAACCCTTTACCCGGATACAGTACCGATCATTCGGCCGGAATGGATTTACGTGCTTATTTAAAAGAATCGGTTTCTTTAAATCCTTTAGAGCGTAAGCTCATACCTACCGGATTATTTATCGAACTACCCGTTGGTTATGAAGCGCAAATCAGACCCCGCAGCGGTTTGGCATTAAAAAAAGGATTATCAGTTCTAAACAGCCCGGGAACCATAGATGCAGATTATCG
>JAWLEM010000156.1:0-5500 GCA_041686115.1 Bacteroidales bacterium | reverse complement strand
AATTCCCTCTGCAGAGGCAACATGTGCTAATGCCGGCCCATGAACGATATCACCAATTGCATAGATACCATCCACATTGGTTTGATAAAAATCACCCACTTTTATTTTCCCATGTTCCATTTCAATACCTAATTCTTCAAGTCCTATGTTTTCAATATTTGGAGTAACACCTACAGCTGATAATACTATTTCCGCTTCGATCGTTTCTTCTCCTTTTTTAGTTTTTACTACTGCTTTGCAAAGTTTACCTTTTGTATCAACTGACTCAACACTTGAACTAACCATAACTTTCATTCCGGCTTTTTTAAATGAACGTCCAAGTTGCTTTGATACTTCCTCATCTTCGTTAGGAACAACATTAGGTAAAAATTCTACCAGTGTAACTTTGGTTCCAATGGAGTTGTAGAAATTGGCAAACTCGCTTCCTATTGCTCCTGAGCCAACAACTATCATCGATTTGGGTTGTTTTGGAAGCGTCATTGCTTCGCGGTATCCGATAATTTTTTTACCATCCTGTTTTAAATTTGGCAGTTCTTTTGACCGGGCACCAGTAGCTAAAATAATATGCTTTGCTTCATATTCCTGGCTTTTACCTTCAGAATTTTTTACATCAACCTTATTTTTCCCTTTTAACTTTCCAAAACCTTCAATATGATCAATCTTGTTTTTTTTGAAAAGGAACTGAATTCCTTTGCTCATTCCTTCTGCTACTCCCCTGCTCCTTTTAACAATCATTTCGAAATCAGGCTTTATATCACCATTAATTTTAATTCCATAATCAGCAGCATGCTGCATATAATTATACACTTGTGCACTTTTTAAAAGTGATTTTGTTGGTATACAACCCCAGTTCAGGCAAATGCCTCCCAGCTCTGCTTTTTCTACAACACCAACCTTCATGCCCAGCTGCGAAGCCCTTATTGCTGCAACATAACCTCCCGGGCCACTACCTATAACTATTACATCATATTTCATTGTACAAAATATTTTTAATGATTAATTTGGTTTACGAAAATATATCTTATTTATATGATTTTAAAATTTTTTATCATTGATCATCCTTAAATGAATTTTTTGCCTGATTAACTGATAGGCTTTTGCCAAAACAAAAAATACTACCAGCGAAAAAATTATAGAAGCTCCGGATGGAATGTTAATTTTATAAGAAATAATTAACCCCATAAAAGCACCAATTAATCCTATAACAATTGACAGGATGATAATGTTTTTAAAAACGTTGGTAAACAAGTTTGCAATTGACTGGGGAATGGTTAATAATGAAATAACCAGGATAATACCTACAACTTTTATGTTAAGTACAATGGTTAAAGCAACAAGGGCAATAAGCATATAGTTAATAAAGCTTACGGGTATTTTATGCGTTTTGGCAAACTCCTGATCGTAGGCTACAAATAAAATAATACGATAAAACAGCGTAAAAACAATAACTAAAATGATACTTAAAATAAACATCAGGATGATATCCAGTTTTGACACGGTTAATATACTACCAAATAAATAGGTCATTAAATTAGGAGCATAGCCGGGGGTAATAAAAATAAAAATAATTCCAATAGCCATTCCAAGGGACCAAAGAATTCCGATTACAGAATCTTCTCTTACATCTGATTTTTTGGTTAATAGTTCAATGCCCAGTGCAGAAAAAACAGCAAAAACAGCAGCTGATATCACAGGATTAAATCCAAAAAAATAACCAATTCCAATACCGCCGAATGATGAGTGGGTAATACCGCCACTAAGAAAAACCATTCGCCGGGTAACAATATAGGTGCCAATTATTCCGCAGCTTATACTGGCAAATATGCCGGCAAACAATGAATGAAGAATAAATTTATATTGAAAAAGTTCTGCTAACATAACTAATGATCATGTTTTTTTAATACTGTATGAGGTACTTCACCGTGTGTAATAAGTTTAATCGGGCAATTGTATGAAGCCAGTTGTGCTTCAGTAATTTTATTCGATCGATGATAATGTAAACCCCTGTTAACACAGGCAATTGTTTTAATATAGGTAGAGATGGTTCCAATATCATGAGAAACAATAATGATTGCCATTTCGTGATTTAGCTCTTTAAGAATTTCGTACAACTCGCCTTCGAATTGATTATCTACAAAAGTATTGGGTTCATCAAGAATTAATAATCGTGGCGAAGATACAATTGCCCTTGCCAGTAAAACTTTTTGCAGCTGGCCACCAGAAAGTTCACCAATGGGATAGCTTTTTAGATCTAAAATTCCCATTCTATTCAGTGTATTTTGAGCTTTCAAATAATCGGCCCTGGAATGCCGAAACATTAAATTTTTTCCATAAATAAGTCCTGACATAACAATGTCAATAACTTTGATTGGAAATTGATGATCAATCTTATTGATTTGTGGTAAATAACCTATATCACTATTCCCTCCACTGGTAGAATTAAAAAACCTGACAGTACCTTTAAATGGTTTTATTAATCCCAGAATCACCTTTAAAAGTGTTGTTTTCCCTCCGCCATTGGGCCCGATAATTCCAATAAAATCATCATCAAAAATATCTAAGGATACATCCCGTAAAATTACTTCATCGTTATAACCTGCATAAACAGATTTTATTTCGACAATTTTAGCCATATAATTAATTCGCGTATGATTGAATAATTTTGTCTATTATTTCCTTAATACTTTCGTTCCAGTTATAAGATAATGGGTCAATTTGAACAACTGAACCATCAATTTCCCGTGCAATAACCTCTGCATTATGTGTACTGAACTGCTTTTGAATAAAAATAATTTTTATATTTTCTGATTTAGCAATTTTTATAATCTCTTGCATATTCGAAGGCGTTGGCTCTTTGCCATCAATCTCAATTGAAATTTGCTCTAACCCATAATCTCTTGCCAGGTAACTTAAAGCGGGATGAAAAATCAGAAATTTATTTCCCTGATAGGGATTTAAATTACTGCTAATATACCTGTCAAGGCTATCGATCTCTTTTTGAAAAGAATGATAACGATGAGTAAAATCAGTTTCAAATTCGGGATATTTATTTGTAAAATACCTATAAATTAATTCTACCTGTTTTTTTACTTCTTTTGGTGATGTCCAGATATGAGGGTCGGTCCCATGGTGATGGTGATGATCATTGTGAGCGTGAAGATCATGCCCTTTTTCAGAAGAAATTAAATTAGCATCTGTTGATAAATCAATAATTTCCATTTCAGGATGTATATTCTTCAATCTATCCATCCATGATTTTTCAAATTCAATATGCCCAATACGAAAGTAAACATCAGAAGCAGTAAGTTCTTTCATTTGTTTGGGCGATGGCTCATAAGTAACAGGGCTTGCCCCCGGAGGAATCATAACATTTATTGTAAAATGATCACCTGTAATTTGTTCAACAAAATACTTTTGTGGTAATATACTAACTGTTATAACCGGCTTATCATTTTCTTGTTGATGATTGCATGACAATAATCCTGTAAAAAGAAATAATATGAGGAATACTTTTACTTTCATTCGTTTCATTTTGAAATTATTTAGAATTATTAAAAATAACAAAAATAAAGAAAAAACCCATAATAAATGTAAAAGTTATGATAGAAAAATGAATCGTCGTTTTTATATCAGTAATTATTTTCAATACATTTAATTTCAACTCATTTCTTTAGGTTAATACAAATTGATACGCTTTCCTTTTGCTTCCCGAATATATCGCATCATTACCCAAGCTGTCCGGTAACAAAGGGATGAGTGGCATAATTATTCTTGTAATTTGTAAGCTGACAATCATTTCTTGTTAAAATTCAAAAATGTCATTACCTGATAAAATCTAAAAACTTAATAAACAAAAATCCTCTTATTTTAAAGTTTATCTATTACCTTTATCAAAAATTAAAATCAATGCAAGTAACTGTTAATAGAAAAGATACCTACTTCCTCACTGATTCGTCCAGAGTAATTGCACGATTCTTATATACTTCACATGATAGAAGTAAAGAAATTATTCGCAATGTATTGGCTATGTCTGAAGAGCAAACAAAAGTAGCACTCAATCAGGTGTTAAGAGGGTATGCCAAAAGGCATAGAAATATCTCAATGATATTTGATAAGCATTTTAATAAGTTATCCCACTTATTTAATGAAATGGAAATTAATCCGGATAATCTGAATCAATTGCAAAAAGCACTGATTGGTTCTTATTTTACTATGGAATATTCCATTGAGTCGGCAGCTATTTTCAATCCATCTATTGTGGAAGACCCATATCAGTCAGAATTAGGCCCGGGTGAAAAAAGAGTAATTTTCAGTTTCAGAGCAACTGGCGAAGGGCATATTTCATCAATTATTTTTCGTTCTGCAGTGATTGATAAAGACAATAATTTAATTGTTGAACCTGTTGGCAATATGCTGGCAGAGGCAGAGCGAATTAAAAGACATATTTACGATAAACAATTATTTATTAAGGATCTTGATGAATTGCGTGATTTTGATAATCAAACTTCGCCCCTTTTTGTGTTAGAAAAGTTAGGTGATAATTTTACTTATGGCGAACTAAAAAGGACTGTAAACGAAATAAGAGAAACACATCAACTTACACTAAATAAAAAATTAATCGTTAATCAAATGCTGTGGTTGGCTCGTTCGCATTACGAAATTGATTTTTCGATCGATTCAGCGATTTCCGAGAGAGTTATTTTTCCAATTTCTGATACTGAAAAGAATGGGATTGAAGATGCACGCTTTGTTAAATTTGTTGATGATAATGGAGAAACAACTTATTATGCCACATATACAGCTTATGACGGGATAAGTATTTTACCCAAATTACTCGAAACCAAAGATTTTTATCATTTTAAATGTTTACCCATTCATGGCGAAATGGCGCAGAACAAAGGAATGGCACTATTTCCAAGAAAGATTAACGGAAAATATGCGATGTTATGCAGAATAGATGGTGTAAATAATTATATAGCATTTTCAGATAATATTAATATATGGCGCGAGGCTAAAATTATTCAGAAACCCAAATATCCATGGGAATTAATACAGGTAGGAAACAGCGGATCTCCTATTGAAACAGAAGAAGGGTGGCTTGTTATTACGCATGGCGTTGGCCCTATGCGTGAATATTCACTGGGAGCAACACTATACGAACTCGATAATCCTGAGAAAGAAATTGGCAGGCTAAAAACACCTTTATTGTCTCCCAATGAAGAAGAAAGGGAAGGTTATGTACCCAATGTTGTTTATTCCTGCGGGGCAATTATTCATAATAACGAGTTAATTATACCTTATGCCATGTCGGATCATGCATCAACTTATGCAACGGTAAATTTAAAAGAGCTCCTGACTGCCTTGAAAAACCCCAAATAGCACTATTTTAAAAATATTCTTTTCTACATTTCATCTTACCTGCTATAGCTCCAATAAAAAAAGCTATCGTTTACACAATTAATGTGTGAATGATGTAATTTTTTATCAAAATTTTGTAACA
>JAWLEM010000155.1:4119-5520 GCA_041686115.1 Bacteroidales bacterium | reverse complement strand
GAATCAATACAATCTTGTCTGGAATGCTGTCAATCCCGCCTCAATCATTGTTGAGGCTAACCAATGTGTCTGCATCAATGGCCTTCTGTGATCAACTGTTCTGAAATAACCACAGAATCCGGTTTGCATTATGTTATTTTCAACCATAAATATATATCACGTTTAAAGATTCCGAAAGTAACGGCAGCCGGACATGGGGAACGTCCGGTGCCGGTAATAACGACGGCTCTTCCAAAACCATCGTATTATGAGAGGGGAGATATGGCGCCATAAGGCGCTCTTTTGAACTCAACAACTCCTTAATATTATAGCGTAGTATTGTCAAAACAGATGAAGACATCAGCTTCAGATTCAATTCTGTACAACAAACATTTAACAATATGCAATTTCAGACAGAACAGAGGCAGAGTCAATTATTCTGATATGTTATACAGCAGATTTTGATAAAATCAGAACAAATTTTCAATATGCCCGGGATAGGGGTCAACTTCGAATCAGGTACCGTGGGTTCTTAAATTTACTTTGTGTTAGGGTTTCTCCTCTTGTCAATAAACGAAATGATATAGAGATAGTTGGTCTCAATTTGGCAGTAAATTGTCAATTGTTTCGACAAAACACCCCTTCTAATAGAGTCTTTATTTTTGTTTCAGGAAACATTAATGGATTAATGGACAATAATTATTAGCGACTTACCCTGTGCCTGTTGAAGGCTTAGTCGTTCGTAGACCGATGGTTATAATTAGCCATTATGTTAAATAACAGCCAACGCTCGTAAGATATTTTGAAAACCGCAAGAGAATCTCAAACTATTCAATATAAAATCCAGCTTTGTCAGGGTGTCTGAAAATACGATCCTCCTTTTTCGCTCTTCTCAACAAGAACAAAAGGATTAAATCGGTACTTGAAACAGAAACAAAGAATAAACCATAAATAAAGATGATACCATTTCCTGAAATGAATGCAAATATCAATGGAATTATTCCTAAAACAATAATTGGCATTAACAATACAATTTTGTACTGATTGACCATTAATGGTTCCTTGCAATGATAATATGGAAGAATTTTCAACCTGAGATCAAATTTAATTGAATTAAAACCTTTCGTAGTAAAACGACTGGCAGATATTACATGTATTAGTTGATGTAGTAAAAAACCGCCAAATACAATAAGAATACTATTGAAGTGATGCAGAATATAAGTTGCTCCATGTATGAATGTTTCATAACCCCATAGAAAGGAAAAACAGAGCAAAAGGACTACTATTAGTAAAAACATGAGAACACCAGAATACAAATGTATTAATCTAATGCTTATAGCATACTCCTTTTTTGAGATTTGCATATTAATGTCCATATGAAATAATTCAATAATTCTTATACCAAATTCTTCAAACAGTTAG
>JAWLEM010000155.1:0-4019 GCA_041686115.1 Bacteroidales bacterium | reverse complement strand
TATACCCGCAAACTAAATTAAATCAGCAGAGTGCATAAAAAAAGCACTCTGGTATTTTTTTAGAAATAAACCTCCATTAATACTCCTGGCTTCTTTTTCGGGTAAGATCCTAAAAGAATAGGATATTTCCAGTTCATGACCATTTGGATAATAATAGGTTTCCCCAATTCTGGAATAGACTATCTCAGCTCCCATGTCTTTAAAAATCTCCAGATCTTTGAATAATTGCCTTCGGCTAATATTCAACTTATTACATAGCATTTCAGGACTCCCAGTCCTTTTTGCTTTTATCATTTCATTCATCCTTTTCAGGCGTTCCAAATGTTGTATGCTTTTCATTTTTTTTTAGCTTTTATATTGTGAGATTTGAGACTTTAAAATCTGGCATTTGTTTTTGCCAAAGCGAATAATATTTCCCTTGTTGTTGGTACAATTCGCTATGCGCGCCCTGTTCAATTAGCTTTCCGTTTTCCAGCACAATAATATTGTCGGCAATCAAAACCGCACTTAATCGGTGAGTTATAATTATTATGGTTTTGCCTTCGGCTTTTAATTGTTTTATGGTTTGCTGTACATGGTGTTCTGCTTCGCTGTCAAGCGATGATGTGGCTTCGTCCATTATTAGAATTTGAGGCTGGCGATACAACGCCCTTGCTATGGCCAGCCGCTGTTTCTGTCCTCCCGAAAGGTTGGCTCCATGTTCACCAACCAGGGAGTTAAATCCAGCGGGCAATTTTTCAATAAAATCAATCATACCCAGCTGGGTAGTAATATCTAGTACTCTTTTCATGTCTGGATTAAACTCTCCAACTGCTATATTGTCGATAACCCTGCCGTTAAATAAATCGAGGTTCTGCGGCACAATGCCAATCACCTTTCTTAGGCTGTTGTTACTAAAATACTTGATGTTGGTATTTCCCAAAAAAATAGCTCCATCGTTTAAAGAGTAAAGTTTTTGCAACAGGGCTGCAATGGTTGTTTTCCCCGAGCCACTTTCGCCAATAATTCCAATAACCTCGCCCTTTTTTAAGGTAACGTTAAATTTTTCGAAAACATCAACCCGGGTGCCGTAACTAAATGACACATTTTTGAAAACTATATCGCCAGTATCAACTTCGGAAGCATCAACCAAATCACTGTCGTTTTCTTGTTCCAAATCCATAATTTCAAACAGGCGGTCGGCAGCAATTGTTGCATTCTGGTAGGTCTTGTTCATGCCAATTAATCCAGATACTGGTCCTGTGAAATACCCAATAAGTGCATAAAACGACATCAATTCGCCTATGGAAATTTCCTGCCGCAAAACAAATAAACTACCCACCCAAAGCAGGATTATGGTAAAAATTCGGTTGATAAACATGGATGAATTCCCCGAGAAAACTGAATTTAATCCTGATTTAAAGGCAGAATGCAACAACGCAATAAACCTGGTTTCGGTTTTAATATTGGCGAATTCTTCAATACCTAATTGTTTAATTGTTTTTTCGGAATTTAGCGACTCCACAAGTTGAGATTCCAATTCTGCAGCCTGCTCCATGATTTTACGTTCGCGCTTCTTATTAAGGTAGTTAATTGCAAAATAAAGCCCTGTGTACAAAGGTATAACCAGCAGCATTATAAGTGCCAGTTTCCAGTTGTAAATAAACATTAACGAAAAGGCAAATACCACAATAAAAATATTTACGATAAAATTTATCATGGTATCGTTTATAAAAGCCCTGATTTTTACAGCATCATTTATCCGGGAAACAATTTCGCCGGTACGCATGGTATCGAAAAAACGCTGAGGCAGTTTTAGCAGGTGCTTGTAGTAACCAAGTATTAACCGGGCATCAATAAGCTGTCCGGTTTTTAAAACCAATATGGTTTGGAAAGAACCTATAAAAATCTGCAACAATAGAATAACTATCATTGCCACACTTAGCAGGTTTAGCAGGTTGCGATTACCATTTATTAGTACATGGTCGGTAATTTTTTGGATATAAATGGAAGTTGACAAACCAAGCACGGTAAAAATTACTGCCCCAAACAAAGCCTGCAAAAGTGTGTTCCTGTGAGGACGGAGTAGAAAGCGGAAACGCTTAAAATTGGATATTTTCTCATTGCGTGCAACAAAATTGCCCGAAGGCGAAAGCAGCACCAGTACTCCTGTCCATTCTTTTTTAAATTCTTCGATGGGCTGTTTTTCAAGTTTTCCGGTTCCGGGGTCCATTTTTTCGATATATGCAGCAGTTATTTTGTAAATAACTACATAATGTTGCAACTTTTCTTTTACAATTACATGGGCAATAGCAGGTAACGGTATTTCTGATAAAGCTTCGGGTGTTGCCTTTACTCCTTTTGCAGTCATGCCCATTTTTTCAGCAGCTTTTATCAGCCCCCAGGCATTTGTCCCTTTTTTATCGGTACCTGCCCACTGACGTATTTTCGAAACCGGAAGTTTTAGTTTATAGTGTGCTGCAACAGATGCCAGGCAGGCAGCTCCGCAATCGGTAATATCGCGTTGTTTTACTTTAATATTCATAAAGTAAGGTTTCTTATTTTACTCCTTAATTATGTTAGGATTGAGCCAGTTATCTGTTTTGTCAATTAATAACTGTGCCAGCGTTCGTTTTGTAACTTTAAAACGGGCAGTGGTTGTTAACCCTTTTTTTAATCTTCCTTTGTACCCATTTTTTAATGACAGCTCCTTTTGATTTAAACCACACCTTACCTTGAAATAGGGTGTGCTATTAATTACATGTATTTCATTTGAAATATCGATTATGCTACCGGTTGCCAAACCCCATTGGTTGTAGTTGTATGCATCTACCTGAAACAGCACAGGCATTTCTTCTTGTAAGTATCCAACATCCTGAGGTAGCACAAGGAGTTCTGCTATTATGTAGCTATCAGGACTTATAAAAGCAATGCTTTGACCTGTTGTTAGATAACTGCCGGTTTTTGCTCCATCATAATTTGTTATATGTCCTGATACAGGAGCTATGATATAATAGTTCTTTTTCTCGTTTTCTAATGAGGCTATTTCATTATAATATTTTTTAATCTCCAAACGGTAATTAACAGCAAGCCTTTCCCATTCTTTCCGCGAAGTACGTACATAAATATGTTTTTGCTCAACTGCCTGTGAATAGGCAAATTCCTGTTCTTCCATCTCTGCAGGTGCAATTACCTTATTCTCAAAAAGAGTTTTAGAGCGAGTGTATTTTAACTTTTGGGTTCGGATTACCAGGTCAAACTCCGCTAACTTCTGACGGTATAGTGCGTGTTGCGCCACAAATAATTCAGTTTCCAGTTTAGTGTATTTATTTTCAAGTATTTTTGAAATGTCACTCAAATACATATTGTTTTCTCGTATTAAACTATTAAGGTGTTCAATATTTTCATCGAGTTTTTTACTATTCAACCATAGAAGGGTATCTCCTTTTTGCACATGCTCGTTTTCATTTAAATCACATTTTATTATTTCGGCAATTACCGGAGAACTGATGGTAACAGCCTCGGAAGATGAGCGGAGAATGCCACGGCTTTGAACTGTTATTTCTGTTTGGATAAAAAACAAAGAACAGACGGCTCCTACAAATAGTAATAATACAGAAAAGTAAAGAAGGTTCGATTTTCTGCTAAAACGGGCAAAATGATGTTCAACCGATGTTTCTATAATCTCAGAAGGAAATATTTCTTTCATAATTGTTCTGCAAAATAATTTCTATGAAATAGTAACTCCCCCTCCGTTAGATTCTGTCAGATAGGAAATTGTATTGCGCCCAATCCTAATAAGAGATTCGGCATCCAGAATTAAAGAGGTTAAAACACCGGGTAGTACAATAATTTATTCCTGATACAGGATATTTGTTTTTTCATAGCAGCGAGTTTTTAGTTAATAATTATGATTACAGCAAATAAAAAATTCTGAAAGTAACGGCAGCCGGACATGGGGAATGTCCGGTGCCGGTAATAACGACGGCTCTTCCAAAACCATCGGATTATGAGAGGGGAAATATGGCGCCGTAAGGCGC
>JAWLEM010000154.1:0-5573 GCA_041686115.1 Bacteroidales bacterium | reverse complement strand
TTTCAGAAGTTGAGATCTGTTATTGGTAGGATTATACTTCTCAATAGCATCAATAATTAAAGGATCGCTAATGCTAAAATAATGTCCAATGGCAGCAGCCGCAAGAATGTTACTTAAATTGTAATCGCCAATTAAATTTGTATTTATTTTATATCCGTTATTTGCAATAAAAACTTTTAATTTCAAATTTAAATCAGGTTTTTCAACATATCCATACACCGACGAATTTTCTTTATTACCATAAGATATGGCATTAAGTTTGGCATCAAAAACAAGTTCTTTTAACAGTTCATCATTAGCATTATAAAAAACCTTACCATTATTTTTGGCTATATAATTAAATAATTCGCTCTTAGTTTTAATAATGTTATCGAAGGTTCCGAAACCTTCTAAATGAGCCCTCCCAATATTGGTGATTAAGCCATAGTCGGGCTTGGCTAATTCAGAAAGTGCCTTAATTTCGCCGGGATGATTAGCTCCCATTTCGACAATGCCCAGCTCGGTTTCATGGTTAAAAGAAAGCAATGTAAGCGGAACTCCAATGTGGTTATTTAAATTTCCCTGAGTATAAGATACCTTATATTTTTTTTTCAAAACCAAAGCCAAAAGCTCTTTTGTTGTGGTTTTTCCATTCGAACCTGTAATGCCAATAACCGGAATATTCATTTCTTTTCGGTGATATACTGCAAGTTTTTGAAGTGTTTTCAGCACATTTTCCACTACAATAAACTTCGGTCCTGATGCATATTTCGGATTATCAATTATTGCAAAAGCACATCCGTTATCAATTGCCTTTTGGGCAAATTTGTTTCCATCAAAATTTTCTCCCTTAAGTGCAAAAAACAAGCCATTGTTTGTTACTATCCGGCTATCAGTAGTTATTTGGGGATGTTCTAAAAACTTTTTATATAATTTTTCAATATCCATGATACCAACTAAATAAAAAACCCCATTCGAGATGAGGTTTTTTTATTGATTATATGATGTAGTTAATCTTTTTAATTTAACCCTCCGGGACTTCCGACATTAGTCATTGCACACCTGAAACCAAGGTCATCCTTTGCTTTTTCCTGATCAAGGAATCTTCGTGTAGAAGGGTTTAGCCAATATACTCTATCTCTCCACGATCCTCCTTTATAAACTCTAACCTTATCGGTAATTAATGATGCCCAGTCACCTTCTTCTTGAGCATACATTTCGTTGGTAGAAGTTTCACCTTGAGCTGCTTCCTGGTTTTCAAAATCGATGCGTGAATCAAAGTCACCATCTCTATAGTTTCTATAATCTGCTTGATTATAATTATCTCTTTCTGCAGCCGATTCTTCAGTTATTGGCGTTCTTTTTAGTCTACCTAAACTATCTTTTGCAGCAATACTTCCATCTTCGTTTCTTACCAACTCATCAAACACATTACCGCGGTAGGGATTAAAATCAGCAACATCTTCAAATGAAAGTGGTCTGTACACATCTGATACCCACTCGTTAACATTCCCAGCCATACAGTATAAGCCGTTATCATTTGGCCAGTAAGAGGTAACAGGAACAGTAATTGATCCATTATCATTTAAATCTCCTGCTGTACCCATCATATCACCACGGCCACGTTTAAAGTTAGCCATCATATCGCCTTGATTTTTTCCTTCAGGATATCTTACATTATGTCCATCCCATGGGAACATTCTTCTTTCATAAATACGTTCGTCGTAAGTATTTCCAATTAAAGCTACGGCAGCATATTCCCATTCTGCTTCAGTTGGAAGTCTGTATCGTGGTAATAATATACCATCTTCCATAGAAACAATTCTGCTTTCCTCATTAGGATCAAGTGAAGGGAGGTTTTCTCTTACAAGTCCTTCATATTGTCCTGCAAGGTATGCTTCGGTATTAAAATTTTCTCTACCCACCTGGTTTGGATCCGGCTCAAGAATTCCTTCTTCTATTAATCTCATCTCATTTACACGATCGGTTCTCCAAACACAATAATCATTGGCTTGTAACCAGTTTACACCAACTACCGGATAATTATTATACGCAGGATGGCGAAAATAATATTGTACGTAAGGTTCGTTATAAGCCAACGGGCTGCGCCAAACCAATGTATCGGGAAGTGCATTTTCGTATACTTCTGGATAATCAATAAAAACTCTTTGTATCCAATGCAGATATTCTCTGTAATCTACGTTTCTAACTTCTGTCTGGTCCATAAAAAAAGAAGATACAGTTACCCTCCTTGCTACATTATTCCAGTCATAAGTAACATCCTGATGAGTCTGTCCCATAGTATAAGTACCGCCTTCAACTCTTACCAACCCTGGGCCTGGTTCTTGTTCATAACCAGTTTTTACTTCAAAACCACCAATATCGGGATCGTTATATGCCCAACCAGTAGTGGATGATTCATTTTGTCCACCGCCTCCGATTAGACTACAACCGGTAAAAATTAAAAGACCTATAAATACTAAAGGGAAAATGTTTAATCTTACATTCATGGTAATATAATTTTTTAGTCAAATATAATAATTTTTATTCTTGTACAACAGATTTAACACAAATATAACTAAATTTTAGGACATTTTATTGCCTTCATTTTTTTTCTCTTGTTTTTATACTGAAAAAAGTACAAAAAAGTTACCTCATGTGCACCAGAAATTATTCCGTCTAATCCATTTAAATAAAATGGAATATCGTAACTATATGCAAATAAGGCTTTATCAGTATAATACCCGAGCATTAATACTGATCCGGTAAATTTAAAATTTGTATTGGTTTTTAGCCATAATCCGGATGTAAAATGATCTTTATTTAAATATAATCCAAGATTAATTTTCGATGATGTATTTTGTTGCTGAATAATAATATTTGGAGATAAAGTCATATGGACCCTTTGTAAGCTATTGTAAAAAGGGATTTCCATTCCTCCGTGCAATGTGTATTTTCGCCCAATAATACCAGGGTCGGATGATCCAAGAGAGATTACTGGTTTTGAAAGATGATCTACTGATAAACCAAAATAGTAATTATTATACCAGGTTAAAAATCCGGCAGAAAAATCAAAAAACATAGATTTTTTATAAATTCCATTTTCCGATCCTGGTAAAAGTCCTCCACCATCCGGGTCAATCATATCTGGCATGATTAACCCTCTTGTATTAACAGAATTTATCTGGTATCCAATTCTTAATCCGGCACTAACATTCCAGCGGCGATTGATTTTAAAATGATAAGCATAAATAAAATTTATTCCCAACTCATTAATCGCTCCTTGTGCCTGTCTGTCGTTCATAAGTTGAAATCCTAAACCGCCACTTAAATCATTAAAATATTTATCTATGGACACGCTATATGTGGTATAATCTCCGTAAGATACCGGTAATAATGTCCTGTAATTTAAGGCAACGCGAGTAAGCTCCTCGGAACCGGCAAAAGCAGGATTGAGATATAATGGATTTGCATAATACTGAGAAAACTCAACATCCTGTGATTGAGCATCCTGGCATATAACAATTAATAATATTAAATACAGTACTTTCTTCATTCATCCCATATTAACCAACAAACCTTAACAATAATGATTATAAAATTATCGTTTAGATTAAATATTTGCAGTTATTAACGATAATTCAAATTCATTATTTCATCCGCAAATATATACACGATTGTTGATGAGTTTATATTGTTAAATAAACTTTTGTTTCTTTGCATAAAAATAATAAAGTCTGATGAAACAAGCATGAATTTTTTTAATCAAAAAATCGCATGTAAATGATTAAAAGAAATTCATGTGAGTTCCTGCCTGCAGGCTGTAATGCCTTACGGCAGGCAAGCCTGAATGTGAAGTCCCGAAAGCTTTCGGGATAGTTTCTTTGTTTTCAGCAAACTAAAAATTTTAAATAGATGAAAAGAACACTTGTATCTTGTCTTTTATTTTTCCTGTTTCTGTCAAGCAATGCTCAGGAACGTGTTTTAAAAAGAAGTATTCAATGGAAAAGTCCTAAGGAAATTTCGCATTATTACGAAATTTCACAAAAAAATATGGATACTAAAAAGTTCTTATTTTTCGATAATGCTAATTATAATAATCATAACACGCTGTTGCCTTATTATTTTGAACTGATAAAAGTTAATCATTCAAATACAGGGATTCGGATCATCAATCAGCAATATAAACCATTAACAAGTAACGAATTAAATTTTCTTAGCTTTCCTGATTCTATTCCGGAAAAATTGTTTTACGAATTTGCAGTCAATTATTCCAGAAGTCAGCCTTATTTGCAGCTTAATTTATTGCCTCTCAGAAAAAATCCAATCAATAATCAATTTGAGAAATTAATTGCCTTCGAAATAGAGTTTATAACCGCCGGTGTTAGTAGAATTAAATCAGAAAAACAAAAGAGCAAATCATTTTCAAATCAATCTGTTTTAAGCAATGGAAGTTGGGTGAAAATAAAAATTAAAGATGACGGTATTTATCAATTAACATACAGTGAATTATTAGAGATGGGGATAAACACCCCTTCGGATCTTAAAATTTATGGCAACTCATCAGGAATGCTACCATTATCAAATACAGACGATTGCCAGGATGACCTCATTCAGAATGCTGTTTATTTTGAAAAAGGTAGCGACGGGGTTTTTAATGAAGGTGATTATGTTTTATTTTACGCAAAAGGCCCGGATCAATGGGAATATAACGAAACTGAAGATTTCTTTTCTTGTACCCGGCATATTTATTCCGATGACAATTACTTTTTTTTAACAACAGATGCAGGTTCGGTTGACTTAATTGACAACATAAACAGCTCTACTCAACCCATTAATGAAACAGTAACAGCATTTACAGATTATATACATTACGAAAAGGATCTTAGAAATCTTCTGGAATCGGGACAGTTGTGGTTTGGCGAACATTTTGATGTTACTACCAGTTACACATTCGACTTTGAAATAGACAACCTTATTAAAACAGAGCCAATAAATGCCAAAATAGCTCTCGCTGCAAGATCTTCGGCCAATACAACATTTACCATTAAGTCCGGCAATCAGACAATTGCAAACCCGGAATTTGCAGCAGTTAATATGAGCTCTTATACATCAACCCATGCTATCCGAAACATCATCAACGGAAACTTTACCAGTAATAGCGACGATTTCACCATCAGTATTGATTATCATAAATCTTCGTCCTCATCCATGGGCTGGCTCGATTATATTACATTGAATGCCCAAAGGCAGCTAACAATGCCTGGTAAGCAACTTCAATTCAGGTATTATAATGATGATGATTTTGCAAAAACGGTGGATTTCCGCATCCAAAATACAACATCATCTACTAAAGTATGGAAGGTAACCAACCCAACCCAGCCCCAAAACCTGGAAATACAATCTGTTGGTTCCGGCACTGTCTCTGTAAAGGTAAATGTAGAACCCGGACTAAACGAATTTGTGGCGTTCGACGATGGCTCATTTTTAACCACAGAATATGTTAGCGATGTGCCCAACCAAAATCTTCATGCTAATAATCACAAAGACATGGTTATTGTTACCCATCCCGACTTTATGAGTCAGGCACAAAG
>JAWLEM010000153.1:0-5574 GCA_041686115.1 Bacteroidales bacterium | reverse complement strand
CCACCTGCAGTTTCTGCGCTATTTGCCGGGTTGCTTACTAAAGTAGGGATCTATTCGCTAATTCGGATTTACACCTTGTTTTTACATTATTACGATTATTTTTGGAATCCAATCATTTTATGGATGGGTATTTTATCGATGGTAATTGGAGTAATAACAGCTACTTCACAATTCGATTTTAGAAAAATATTATCGTTTCACATTATTAGTCAGGTTGGGTATGTAATTATAGGACTAGCTTTTTTCACAGTTTCAGGGCTCGCTGCAGCAATCTTTTTCCTTGGGCATAATATGATATCGAAAACCAATACGTTTCTTGTTGCAGGATGGGTTCACAGAGAACGAAAAACGCTTAATTTAAAGGTTCTGGGTGATATGTTTAACCGACATACATTATGGGGTGTATTATTTTTTATCTCGGCTTTTAGTTTGGCGGGATTACCTCCATTAAGCGGTTTTGCTGGAAAATACTTAATTATTAAAGCAGGGATTGAAAATAATCAGATTTTTGTAGCCCTGATTGCACTTTTTGTTGGCCTTTTTACGCTTTTTTCTATGACAAAAATTTGGATAGAAGTATTTTGGAAAAATACACCGGATAAAAACGGAGATAATGATAAAACCATTAAAACAAAAAATTTGCCTTCTGGTTATATGTTAACCGGATCGATTATATTAGCACTGGCAATAATATTTATGGGTGTTCTGGCAGAACCGATTGTTGATTTTTGTGAAAAAGCTGCCAGCGATTTGCTAAATAACCAAAAGTATATCAGTTTTGTACTGGGTTAAAAAATACATACTTGTGAAAATAATAAAAACATTTGCATCAATACTTTACAGGTTAATCAACCTGGGTTTGTTGTTTATATATTTTAGCTATAAGGTTATCAATTCAGGGTGGGTAGTTGGATGGCTTGTAATTAAAGGATATCGAGGAGAAAATGAAGGGATATTTGAATATCCGCTTAAAAATAAAAAACCGTGGCATATTATTCTCCTTTTTAATTTAATTAGTATGACCCCCGGATCTTTAAGCCTTGATTTAGCTGAAGATCACAGTATCATATATGTACATTTGCTCAATAGTGGTGACTATGAAAAATTTTTAAAAACAACGCAAAGAATAGAAAAAATGCTACTACGAAGTTTTAGTAACTAAGTGGTAAAAAGCAATTATAAGCAATAATAGTATTATGGAAGAATCAGGCAAATTATTTCTCGAGTATTCATCCCTGTTAGCATTGTGGATTATGACACTTAGTTTAATATTCCCCTTATACAGATTGTTTAAAGGGCCAACATTGCCCGACAGGGTAGTGGCACTTGACCAAATTGCTTTTATTATTGTAGGAATTATTATTTGTGATATTTTCTATACGCGCAATCCTATGTTACTCGATGCTGTTTTAACAGTATCCTTATTGCTTGTTTTTGGATCCATGATCATTGCCAGGTATTTATATAAAAAACAGAGTGAAAATGATTGATATAGTTGTTGGAGTTCTAGTATTAATAAGTGCAATTATTATACTTATTGCTTCCATTGGAATTGTAAGATTTAATAGCCTTTACAGTCGTATGCATGTGGTAACAAAAGTTTCCTCTTTTGCTTTTGTATTATTACTTATAGCTTTAAATATTCTATTTTTTCATTGGAAAATTGCTTTACTGACATTAATTATTTTCCATATTTTAATTTTCCTGTCCCCCATATCAGCTCATATGATTGCTAAAGTATCGCAGTTTATTAATAAGAATTCAGATGATTATAGCGACTAAAATTTCTGCCCAAAATCTTATTTAAGAGTTTAATTATTCCGTTTGCATTAACCAGTAAAGAATGTTAAAAATATTTATATAACCATTCTATTCTTTTTTGGTTAATACTTCAAAAGCTAAAGCTATTTTATTCAAAGTCTTAATTGGTTATCCTTTTAAAATATTTTGGTCGGGTGTGAAAGATTTATTTTATAAAATAGTGCTGATTATTAAAACATATGACCTATTTTTTTGTTATTTTTATAAATAGTTTTAATCAGAAAAACTAACCAATCTAATTAACATCTACTAAAATATAATCATTATGAAAAAATTTATACTAACTATCATCACCATTAGCCTGGCAGCGGTTACTTTGTTAGCACAAAGCCCGTTAGGTTTTAACTATCAGGCTGTTATTAGAGATGCTTCCGGAGAGATATTAACCAACCAAACAGCAGGACTGAAGATTAGTATTCTCGAAGATAGCATTACAGGCGAAACTGTTTATACCGAAACCTTTAATCCAGAAACCAATGAATTTGGGCTTGTAAATGTTATAATTGGCAATGGAGATCCTGTAAGTGGGAATTTTTCTAATATTAATTGGTCTACAGCTGATTACTACTTAAAGGTAGAACTCGATGCTACCGGAGGAACTGACTATAATGAAATGGGTACCACCCAACTACTTTCAGTTCCTTACGCTAACTATGCATTTTCCGGTAATCCTGGAGAATCAGCTTACGATATATGGCTGTCGCTTGGAAATGAGGGAACCGAAGAAGACTTTATTAACTCCCTAACCGGACCTTCGGGAACCTCATCATGGGAAGATGGTGACAGTTTGGTAACTACATCAAAAAGAGTTGGTGTTGGAACAACTACCCCAACAGGTATGCTCGAGGTGGTTTCTGATGGAAAAAACAAAGAAGATGAACCACTCTTTGAAGTAAAAAATTCGAAGGGTGAAACCGTTTTTGCCGTTTACGAAAATAGCGTTAAAGTTTATGTCGACGAAGATGATAGTGCCGCCAAATCCATTGGTGGTTTTGCTGTAAGTGGCAGAACCAGCACCAAAGAAATTAATGACATCCTTGTGGTCACACCTGAAAAAACTCAAGTTTACTTTAATGATACCGCAAACAAGTCCCTTGGTGGTTTTGCTGTTTCGGGTCGCACATCAAGTAAAGGTATTAACGATATATTGAATATCACTAATGACCAAACTACTATTTATGTTAACGACAATAATGCTAAATCCTTGGGCGGATTCGCTGTTTCAGGACGCACATCAACCAAGGGAGATGCCGATATTTTCAGGGTATCTACCGATTTAACCCAGGTATTTGTAGGTGAATCGAGTAGTAAAACCCTGGGTGGTTTTGCGGTGAGTGGACGTACATCAACCAAGGCAGACGGAACCTACGATGTGTTAACGGTAAGGCCCGAGCGTACCGATGTTTATATCAAGCCTGACGGAAGCAAGATATTTCCCGCCGGATTCAATATATTCGGCCTCGATAACAATTTACAGTCAAACGAACTTTTCTCTGTTTCGCAGGCGGGTACTCTTATCAATACGGAATTGGATATAGCTCCAAAACTTACAACTACTGAATCCACAAATGTTACACAAGTATCAGCAGTTGCTGGGGGAAATATAACTAATGATGGAGGTTCTGAAATTTTGGAACGAGGTATTGTATATACCACTTCAGGAACACCAAATTTAGACATGGACTTTGAAAGCATGGATCCATTAGTTGGCGGTATTGTTAGAAATGCCGATGGTGGTTTAGGAGCATATACAGATACCATTCCTGCTGCAGGCAACTTGCAACCAGGAACAACATACTTTTACCGGGCTTACGCAATAAACGCAGAAACACTTACCGGATACGGTGAAACTAAACAGTTTACAACAGACGAACCCAGCATGCTTACTTTTACAGTTTGGGATATTAATGAATTACAAATAGATACTGCTACTATTACCCTGTATCCATTTGGAGATATAGCCAACCCCATACAAAACCCGGAAGGAGATTATGTTTTTTACGTAGCAGATGGCACACACACTTTTTCGGTTGAAGCAACCGGTTATGAAAACATTGAAATGGAAGAAGTGAGTGTATTGGGTGAAACCTATCGGGATGTTTATCTTTCACCTGCAGTTCCTAAATATACTGTAATTTTTGAAGTAACAAGGAACGATGGTAGTATAGCTGAAGGTTTTGAAGTATCGCTATATAATCCTGGAGGTTATGATAACTTGCAAACAACTGATGCAACGGGAATTGCAACATTTCTAGAAGTGCCAGAGGGTGAATCGTATGATGTAAATATTTATAAAGATGCAGACCCTGAATATCATTCTGGTATATATAGTATTAGTAACCAAAGCCCTTATTATGATGCTGCTTCTGGTGATATAATTATACCGGTTCAACTTAGTTTGTCTAAATAGTTATTTTAACACCATATAATGATTTAACCTGCCTGATTGATTTAAGCAATCAGGCAGGTTTGTTTATACATTAATCTTTTGCATAACAAATAAAAAAATATTATGAGTATGCATAAAACAACTGTTTAGAATCTTTTATTTGTATTAAATTAAAATATATCTGATTTTAAAAACTTATAACAATATCACTTTATTTTACTCTTTTAAATTTGATATTAATCGTATCAAACTAAAAATCTCATCCTCAAAACATAAAAAATTTTGCTAGTTTTTTAATTTATATAAATAATTCAATATCTTTATTAAAATTTATTCTATAAAAGATGAATTATCTAATTTTATTAAGTCAGCATCGAATTAGTATTTCTATCGAGTTCTTGATAATTGTTATACTATTCATCTATATCATTTACTTACACCTTCAGCTTTCGAAAAAAAATTTTCTTATAAAATCGTATTTAGAAAAACATGGCGTATCTAATAATGAGGTAAAAAAAGAAGATATACTCCGGGTTTTAGAAAAGCTTAGAAACCCTAACGACAATGAAATAGTTACCAAAGATAAGATGCTTGACAGAAAATTCAGCCATTTTTTATTTGAAGATTATAATGAAATCAAGCTATTTTTGCATTATACAGCAAAAGAGTATGTTGCAAAAAAAATTATTGACGAAGGTTTTAAATTCGTAAACTCTTTTTACAAAACAGCCGAAAATATTTATAACGACGAACTATTTCTAATTCATCGTCATCATGAGCATAAGCAATACGGGCATTATGTAATCGTAATTTGTATATCAAAAGACTTGTACAATTATTATTCCGAAGCGTTAAATAAAATTAAAGCAAAAAATACAGCTGTTGAACAAATTTTAACAGAAAAATCTCCCTATACCGACGAAAATGCAGACGAAATCTATATTCTTCCAAAACAGTATATAAAAGGTTATTTTAATTACATTGAAGGCACAATTGTCCGAAATCCTGATTTTGATTATAATTACAAGTCGCCTAAGTTTGAAGAAAATTTTAAACAACTTAAAAAATAAGCACTTCCAGAGTTTTATTAATTATAACGCATCGAATAGCTTATTGCAGATGGAATCAAGCAATTTTAATAATAAAAAAAATTAGTTAGCCACTTAGCTTTGTACCTAATTCAGTTACTTTTTTTAACAATTCATTATTTCTTTTAAAATCATTTTTCGCAAATTTTACTGGTATGCTTAATTTTCGATACAATATTTCCAGTTCATCAACAGGTTTGTTAATTTGCTTAATTACAGCAAGCCGTGTAGCTTTAATAACATGCAAACGATTATTTTCACCCAATACATTTTTCA
>JAWLEM010000152.1:0-5614 GCA_041686115.1 Bacteroidales bacterium | reverse complement strand
AATTTCAATCCTTTAAGATAAATATCTTTTATTTTCGAAAGGTCTTTCCTGTTTTCTTCGGACAAAATAATATCGGTAATATTGGCTCGTTTTGCAGCCAATATTTTTTCTTTTATCCCACCCACAGGTAAAACTTTTCCGCGCAGGGTAATTTCACCGGTCATGGCAATTTTATTTTTCACCTTTCGCTGCGTAAAAATTGATGCAATCGATGTGGCCATTGTAACCCCTGCCGACGGGCCATCCTTTGGTATGGCACCTTCAGGCACATGAATATGAATATTCCAGTTGTCGAAAGCATTTTCGGGAATCTTCAGCTCATCGGCATGTGATTTAATATATTCTAAGGCAATGATTGCTGATTCTTTCATTACCTCACCTAAGTTTCCGGTAAGCGTAAGTTTTCCTTTACCTTTGCTCAGGCTACTTTCAATAAATAAAATTTCGCCTCCTGCTGCTGTCCAGGCCAATCCGGTAACAACACCAGCAAATTCGTTGCCCTGGTATTTTTCTTTTGAATATTCAGGCGGCCCCAATATTTCTTTTATATCATTAACAGAAAGTGCTTTATTAAACTCTTCGTTTAAAGCAATCTTCCGGGCAATATTTCGAATAACCTTTGCAAGAGTTTTATCTAGTGTCCTAACTCCTGACTCCCGGGTATGGTTTTCAACAATATATTCGAGCACTTTTTTACTAAACGAAACCTGCGATTTATTAACGCCGTGAGCTTTTAATTGTTTAGGTATCAAGTGCCTTTTTGCTATTTCAATTTTCTCTTCAACAATATATCCATTAATATCGATCATCTCCATACGGTCGCGCAAAGCCGGGCTTATTGTCGACAATGTATTGGCCGTAGCTACAAACATTACATTTGAAAGATCGTATTCGAGCTCGAGATAATTATCATGGAAAGAGTTATTTTGTTCGGGATCAAGTACCTCAAGTAATGCAGAAGCCGGATCGCCACGAAAATCATGACTTACTTTATCAATTTCATCGAGAATAAAAACCGGATTAGCAGATTTTGCTTTTTTAATATTCTGAATAATCCTTCCGGGCATAGCGCCAATATATGTTTTTCGGTGGCCACGAATTTCTGCTTCGTCGTGTAATCCTCCTAGCGACATCCTGACATATTTTCGATCCAATGCTTTGGCAATTGATTTTCCAAGAGATGTTTTTCCTACACCGGGAGGCCCGTATAAACAAAGAATTGGAGATTTTAAATCGCCTTTTAATTTTAAAACTGCCAGGTACTCAAGGATCCTGTCTTTTACATTTTCCAGCCCAAAGTGGTCTTCATCAAGGACTTTCTTTGCATGATTAAGGTCAAAATTATCTTTCGTAAACTCATTCCAGGGTAAATCCAATAAGGTTTGCAAATAATTTAGCTGAACAGAATACTCTCCTGTTGCAGGATTTAACCTGTGCATTTTGCCCAACTCTTTATTGAAGATTTCGGCAACTTCTTTATTCCATTTTTTCTTTTTTGCCCGTTTTTTTAATTCTTCAATTTCCTGATCGATGGGACTCCCTCCCAGCTCATCCTGGATGGTTTTCATTTGCTGGTGCAGCAAATATTCCCTTTGTTGCCGGTCTAAGTCGGTTCTTACCTTGCTCTGAATATCATTTTTTAATTCGAGCATTTGTACTTCTTTACTTAAAAGCTCCAGAAGTAAAACAGATCGTTGTTTAATATCCTCAATCTCAATTAACTTTTGCTTTTCTTGAATATCAATATCACTGTTTGAGCAAATAAAGTTTACCAGGAACTTGGGATTCTCAATATTTTTAACGGCAAATGATGTTTCCGGTGGAATATGACTCGAAAGTTTAATAATCCTGAGCGAAAGGTCTTTAAGCGACCCTACAATTGCTTCAAACTCACGACTATCATCCTTAGGTAGCACATCGTTTAAAAGAGTAACTTTTGCTTTGTGGTATGGCTCGTCCTGAACAATTTTATTGATTTTAAACCGCTGACGCCCCTGAATAATAACAGAAGTACTTCCGTCAGGCATTTCAAGCACTTTTAAAATTTGGGCTACAGTTCCGGTAGTATAAATATCTTCTTCTTCCGGTTCGTTTACCTTAGCATCCTTTTGAGCAACCGTACCGATAATCCTATCGGCTTTATAAATATCATTAACCAATTTGATTGATTTTTGCCGGCCAACAGTAATTGGTAAAATTACTCCAGGAAAAAGAACAGTATTTCTTAATGGCAAAATTGGCAGTTCTTTGGGCATTTCAGATTTTCGGATATCCACATCATCCTCATCATCTGAAATAAGAGGAATAAAATCGCCATCAGTTTCCATATCAGATGCAAATAATATACCCTTGTTTTTATTTCTATATTCAGATTTATCACTCATAAAATTTGTTTCTATATTAAAATGATTGAGATGTAAAGACAAATTGTCAGTACAGCATGTTTTTAATTATGGATATTAGAAATGGCAATCACTATGCCAAAAAAACGACGAGCAGCAAGTCTGTTTCAGGATATTCAATACAATCGATATTTTGAAGTTCTTTCGAAAATATGGGTTAATATTTTTTTCTCTTTATCATCAAATATCTTATTTCTTCGTTCCATAACCTTTTCGGCTACTTCAAAAGCCTTATCAAGTCCGTAAATTGTAAATCCACGGGCTCCACCCCATGAAAATGATGGAACAAAATTTCTCGGGAATCCTTCGCCAAAAATATTAGCATTTACACCAATAACTGTACCTGTGTTAAACATGGTATTAATAGCACACTTTGAATGATCTCCCATAATTAATCCACAAAATTGCAATCCGGTTTTTATAAATCGCTCATTTTCGTAATTCCAAAGGCGAACTTCTGTATAATTATTTTTTAAATTCGAGTTGTTGGTGTCTGCACCTAAATTACACCATTCGCCAATAACCGAATTACCCAGAAACCCATCATGAGCTTTATTTGAATATCCTAAAATTACAGAATTATTAACTTCACCACCTACTTTAGAATAAGGGCCTATGGTTGTTGGGCCATATATTTTTGCTGACATTTTTAACACAGCATGCTCACATAATGCAAAAGGGCCACGAACCACAGATCCTTCCATTATTTCAGCATCTTTCCCAATATAAATGGGGCCATTTGTTGCGTTTAATATAGCAAATTCAACCTTTGCTTCCTCTTCTATAAAAATATGCTCTTTGGCTAAAACTTGATTAGTTTTACTTAATTCCTGTGATTTTCTTCCACGGGTAATTAGCTCAAAATCAGATTTTAAAGTTATATCATTTAATCGAAAAACATCCCATGGCCATTCAATTTTCACAAAATCATTTTCATAGTTTTCGGTTAAAAAATGTTCCTTATCATCAGCACTAAAATTGTTAACCTGATCTTGATTTAATCGAACAGCTAAAATTTTCCCATCCGAAACCAACGCTTTGTTTAATTCAAGATTGTTAATTTTTGTTATTAACTTTTCATCAGGAATTACCGAACCATTAATCAAAATGTTTTCAGCACTCACTGATTGAGGAAATTTTTCAGATAGATAATCTTGAGTTTTATACGAAACTTTGGTGTTTAAATACTTTTCCCATTTTTCTTTTATGGTAAGAATACCTGTTCTTATTTCACAAACAGGCCTTGTAAAAGTCAGTGGCAATAGATTTTTCCAGCTTTTATCATCAAATAAAATATAGTTCATGGGTTAAAAATTTATAATTAATATATACAAATTTAAACAAAAAAAAAACTCCGTCCCGATAGTTATCGGGATCGGAGCTTTCTATATTTTATTACGTGTATCCTAAATTATTTTTTTACATGTTTTTTATACTTATTCATGTACTTATCTACACGTCCGGCTGTATCTACAAGTTTCATCTTACCTGTATAAAACGGATGAGAGGTGTTCGAAATCTCAACTTTTAGTAATGGATACTCATTACCATCTTCCAATTTAATGGTTTCTTTAGATGGTGCCGTAGATCTGGTTATAAACGTTTCGCCGTTTGACATATCTTTAAAAACCACTAATCTATAATTCTCCGGATGTATTCCCTTTTTCATTGTAAAACTCCTTTATATTATGCAATACTATTTATTACTAAACAAAACTCAATGGTTTGCAAAATTAATTATAGTTATTAAATATACAAAATTATTTAAACGTTTTTTAACGAAATTATTTCAATGCGAACCAATTATCAAGTTTGTATTTTTGTTTCCCCACAAATTGATGATGAGTAAACTCATTAATATGTTTATCATAATGATAATCTTCGCCCCATTTTTGATGATTTTTTGCTATCTCTGAAACTGCATTTACGATATAATCTATTTCACTATCTGTTGTTGAAGGATGAATAGACCATCTTATCCAACCGGGTTTTTGCGAAAGATCGCCATGATTGATCAACTCTGTAATTTTTTGCGAATAATCATAAGTAACATCCAGAAGATAATGCCCGTAAGTACCTGCACAAGCACAACCGCCTCTTACCTGCACACCATATCGGTCACTTAACAATTTAACCACCAAGTTATAATGCACACCCTCGATATAAAATGAAAGTGCTCCAATCCTGTCTATCACATTTTCTGCAAGGATCCTTACATCAGGAATCATTTTTAATCCCTTAAATGCTCTGGGAATAAGCTCTTTTTCCCGTTGCTCCATATTCTCGATACCCATCTGGTCTTTAAGCTCAAACGTGAGAGCTGTTCGTATAGCCTGCAAGAACCCCGGGGTTCCTCCATCCTCACGCAACTCTATATCGTCAATGTATTTATATTCACCCCACCGATTGGTCCAGTCAACAGTTCCTCCTCCGGGATTATCAGGAGCTTTGTTATTATACAGACTGGAATCAAAAATCATAATTCCTGCTGTTCCCGGGCCTCCCAGAAATTTATGTGGTGAAAAGAAAATTACATCTAATTTCTCCATTGGGTCTTTGGGGTGCATATCAATTTCCACATAAGGTGCCGATGCTGCAAAATCGACAAAACAAATCCCTTCATATTCGTGCATTATTTTTGCCAGCTGATGATATGGTGGTTTCACACCCGTAACATTTGAAGCTGCGGAGAATGAACCAATTTTAAGTTTCCGGTCTTTATACTCTTCAAGCTTTTCGCGAAGTTTTTCCGGATCAACCAGCAAATTCTCATCGGGTTCAATAATTACTACATCACAAATGGTTTCGTACCAGGATGTATGATTTGAATGATGCTCCATGTGGGTAAGAAAAACTACAGGACGATCCATTTCTTTCAGGCAATCTTTATTGCGTAAAAATCCACATCCCTTTAATCCTAAAATTCTTTGTAATTTATTAATTACGGATGTCATCCCAAAACCGGCCTGAATAAGCACATCGTTTGGCCCTGCATTGACATGTTTTTTTATCAATTTTTGAGCATAATGATAACTATGCGTCATCAACGTTCCTGTCTCACTTGTTTCGGTGTGTGTATTGGCCACATACGGGCCAAATTGTTCGAGTATTTTTCGCTCTATTGGTTCATATAGCCTCCCGCTGGCAATCCAGTCGGCATAAATAATTTTTTGCTCACCATAAGGTGAATTGTAAGATGTATTATATCCAAT
>JAWLEM010000151.1:0-5624 GCA_041686115.1 Bacteroidales bacterium | reverse complement strand
GTTATTACGCACAATCTGGATAGCATCAGCATTAGCCGAATCCATTTTATTAATAACAACATAATCGGCTAAACGTAAAGTTGCCTCACCAGGGTAATATGATAATTCATGTCCTGGCCTGTGTGGATCAACTACTGTAACCATTAAATCAGGTTTATAAAATGGGAAATCATTATTTCCACCATCCCAAAGAATAACATCGCAACCATCCGGATCTTTTTCAGCTTCTCTTACAATGGCTTCATAATCAACACCAGCATAAATCACATTACCACGTGCAACATGTGGTTCATACTCTTCCATTTCTTCGATGGTACAATTATGTTTTGCTAAATCTTCAATGGTTGCAAAACGCTGAACTTTTTGAGCTACTAAATCGCCATATGGCATTGGATGACGAATAGCAACAACTTTAAGTCCCTGCTCCATCAAAAGCTCAATAATTCGTCGTGAAGTTTGCGATTTACCACAACCAGTTCGAACAGCACCAACAGCAATAACAGGTTTAGTACTCTTAATCATTGTTTTTTCCGGGCCTAATAATACAAAATTAGCTCCAGCTGCATTTACTAATGCACTTAAGTTCATTACATATTGATAGGGTACATCACTATAAGAAAATACACAATCTTCAACTTCTAATTCCTTAATCAGTTTCTCCAAATCATCCTGTGCATAAATTGGAATTCCCTGGGGATATAAACTACCGGCTAATTCAGCAGGATATTTACGTCCATCGATATCAGGGATTTGAGCAGCTGTAAAAGCTACTACATTATAATCATCATTATCTCTATAATACGTATTGAAATTGTGGAAATCCCTTCCAGCGGCTCCAATTATGAGAACATTTTTCTTAGCCATAATTCCTCCTTTTATGAATTTAATTAATAATATTTTTTAAAAATTGTTCAACAAAGTTATATTTTAAACTCAAATTTCATAATTTATAAAAATAAAGTTTCATTTCTTGTGTTACAGGTAATTTGGGACAAATGCTTAATCCCGTGAATTTTACAGCAATTCGTAAAAGAAAAACAAAAACATGTTAAGAAACATATATTAAAACAAAGAAAAAGGTTAAGGGTTTGAACAATTTGCTAAAAACAAACTTTAATTTAGTAGATATTTAAATAATTACATTTTTAATTAGCCTTAATGAATTTTCTAGCACACATATATCTTTCTGGTAATGACGAACAAATAAAAATCGGCAATTTTATTGGCGATTATATAAAAGGAAAAGCTTTTCATATTTATCCCGATAAAATTAAAGAAGGAATTTTATTGCACCGATATATAGACACTTTTACCGATAAAAATAAATATACCAGTGAGGCTAAATTATTATTTGCACCCAAGTATCGAAAATACTCAGGAATTATTATTGATATTATTTATGATCATTTTTTAGCAAGTAACTGGGAGCAATATTCATCGGTTTCTTTAATTCAATTTATTGATGAATTTCACCATTTATTACAAAAATACCAGGAAATGTTACCTTCCGAAGTACAAAATATAGTTCCTAAATTAATAAGCAATAATCGGCTTTACTCATATCGCAAACCGGAAGGAATTCAATCTGTTTTTAGTACAATGGCTAAGTATACATCTTTACCTGACCATTCTGAATTTGCCATTCAAACTCTTCATGAAAATTATGCTTATTTAAAAAATAATTTTTCAGATTTTTTCAAAGACCTCATTTATTACGTCGAGACTGTGCACAATATCAATATAACAGGCCATTGACTACCGCTTAACAATTTTTTAATTTTGATTTTTACAAATATTTTTATTAATTTGTAATTTCCGAAACTGCCATAATCTGGCCTATCCCATTATATTTTAGGGATTTACATTATCAGCATATAAAAATGCCGATAATCTTTAAATAGATAAGTTTGGCCACTTATTACATGGAGTTGCTATGATTTTTAATTTTTATAAACAGAGGAATAGTTATGTTGGATAGTGTAAAAGATGAAAAAGTAAAAATTAACCCTAAAGCCCAAAGAATATTAAATCTACTTTTAGAGGAGAATCCAAAATTACAAAATATCCTTTCAAAGCCCGAAGACGAAGCCATTAAAGAACTGCGTACCTGGGCCGAAGGAGAGCTTAAAAAAAACACAACCGCTTTTAAATATTATCAAGGTGAATTAAAAGGCCGAAAACCTTTTGAAAAGTTAAAATGGAGAGATTTTGCAGCAATAAGAATTCTCGATTACATTGATTACGCAAATCTTGAATATGAAGATTTAAATTTAAGAGGTAAAAAAGATATCAGTAACCCATTCCGAATTCTTTGGCTGGCTGCTAACCATCGTACAGGAGGAGGTAAAACATTGTTCTTTCTCGATATGCTTGAGTTATTTAGACAATTATCGGGTAAAAATAAATTCAATAAACCTGATGCCAACCAGGTGACGGGTTGGATGGAAAGGCATCCTTCAGGACTTGATCCGGAAATAATTGAAGCAAGAAAAGAAAACAAACAGCGAATTTTACGGATTATCCTTGAAATGATAGAATCGGGAGAAGTAAAATCAAGTAGCTTTACTTTTAACCAGGAGATGTCTTTCGAAGAAAAAATGCAAAAAATGAACGAATGGTGGGATTCCAAACTTTTTCATTTAAAATTTGCCATTAGAAAACCTGAGTTGCTAAATAAAATGCTCGATTATTCGCTCGATCCGGATACAATGCAAACCCTTCATGCAGCAAAAGAAGCAGGGATTCCATTTTTTGTTAATCCATACTATTTGTCATTGCTTGATACAAAGGATAGAACAAATGCCGATTTAGCTATTCGTGATTATATTATTTACAGTCAACAATTAATTGATGAATTTGGACATATTGTTGCATGGGAAAAAGAAGATGTCGTAGAGCCCGGGAAACCAAATGCTGCAGGTTGGTTATTACCATCGGATCATAATATTCACAGACGCTACCCCGAAGTAGCTATATTAATCCCCGATTCGATGGGACGAGCTTGTGGAGGTCTTTGTGTATCATGCCAAAGGATGTACGATTTCCAAAGAGGAAACTTAAATTTCGATCTTGATCGATTAAAACCGACCGAAACCTGGCCAAAAAAATTGGTTCGATTACTTAAATACTTTGAAGAAGATACTCAATTACGGGATATTCTTATTACCGGAGGTGATGCATTAATGAGCTCTGATAAATCGCTTAAAAAAATCTTAGATGCGGTTTATGAAATGGCTTTAAATAAAAAAAATAATAATAAATATCTTAAAGAAGGCGAAAAACATGCAGAAATGTTGCGTGTTAGGTTAGGTACAAGACTGCCTGTTTACTTACCTCAAAGAATTACCGATGAATTAGCCGAACTTCTTGCAGATTTCAAACAAAAGGCCTCTAAAATCGGGATCAAGCAATTTGTCATACAAACTCATTTTGAGTCGGCAATGGAAGTTACTCCGGATACAAAAAAAGGACTTAAAAAGATTATTTCGGCAGGCTGGACCATTACAAACCAAATGGTTTTTACAACAGCAGCTTCGAGACGAGGGCATACTGCTAAATTAAGAAAAGTGCTTAATGACGTTGGTGTTCTTACTTATTATACTTTTTCGGTAAAAGGGTATATGGAGAACTATCATAATTTTGCAACTAATGCCAGGGCAGTGCAAGAACAGCTTGAGGAAAAATTTTTAGGAAAAATCCCTAAAGAATATAATGAACTGGTTCATACTTTTCCCGAAAATGCTGAAAATATGATCGAAAATATCAATGCATTGAGAGAAAAAGCAAATATCCCGTTTCTTGCAACAGACAGAAATGTTCTTAACCTTCCGGGAGTCGGAAAAAGCCTTACTTACAGAACCATAGGCATTACAAGACAAGGACGAAGAATATTGGAATTTGATCACGATGCCAACAGAAGACATAGCCCGATCATTGATCAAATGGGAAAAGTTGTGATCGTAGAATCAAAACCGATTGGCGAATATTTGAAACAAATTGAAGAAATGGGCGAGGATATTAATGAATATAAAAATTTATGGGGTTATTCTATTGGAGAAACTGAAGAAAGAATGCCTATATATATTTATCCAAATTATGATTTTAAGATGACCCAGGAGTTTACAAATCTCGAGATTCAGGAATAAACATAAAATAAAAAGGGGGCACAAAATACTGTGTCCCTTTCTCTTTATCTTAAAAGTTCTAATCTACTCGCATCAAGCCTTAATAAAATAAACACCAAGATTGTAAAAGCCCATAATGAAGATCCTCCATAACTAAAAAATGGCAACGGAATACCAATTACAGGAACCAGACCAATTGTCATTCCAATATTTACAGCTACATGGAAAAAAAGTATTGAAATTACACCATACCCATAAATACGACTAAAAGCAGATCGTTGTCTTTCGGCAATAAAAATCAACCTTAATAAAAATATTACAAATAATGTAACAATTGTAAAGGTGCCCAGGAAACCCCATTCTTCGCCTATGGTACAAAAAATAAAATCAGTACTTTGTTCCGGAACAAAATCATACTTAGTTTGAGTTCCTCGCAAAAAACCTTTTCCTGATAATCCGCCTGAACCAATAGCAATTTTAGACTGATTGACATTATATTCCACTCCATAAGGGTCAGATTCTAAGCCCAAGACTACATTAATTCTCTTTTGCTGATGTTCGGCAAGAAAATTATCAAAAACATAATCGATGGACAAAGCAAAAATAATTGATGCAAATAAGAAGATAAGAAATATGAAAACATTACGGACCTTATACCTGATAGCAAGAATAACATAAACAATTGCAGATGCGCCTAACGCAATAAAAATTAAATAGAAATAGGTTAGTTGTAGGTTTAAAATTTTATTTACACCGTAGGTAATAATTGATGCCATTACCAAAACGAATAATGCAATACCAATATTTTTCAATTTCCGGTTAACAAAACTAAATATGATAAAAGCTACAGCAATGGACAAAAGTATAATAGATAATTTTTCGAGAATCAGAGTAAGTATAAATAATACGATCATAAAAAATCCAAGTAAAATTATTTCAGCAGAGATTCCTTCGCGAAAAAGCACCAGAAAGAAAACAAAGTATACTAATGCCGATCCGGTATCATTCTGTAAAAAGGTTAATATTGAAGGAATTAATATAATGGCTGCCAGACGCCAATAAGATTTAAAGGTATTGATTTGCACATTGTAAGAGCTTAAATAACGAGCTATTACAAGTGCAGTAGCAATTTTTGCAAATTCGGTAGGCTGAATACGAATACCTCCAATTTGAAACCATGATTGTGCCCCATGCACTTCAATTCCAAAAAACAGAACAATAATTAACAAGAATATCATTAACCCATAAATGGCGTAGGCAAAATATGAATAGAAGTTGATATCAACAATAAAGACAGCTATAGCAATTAAAATAGCTGCAGATATCCAAACCAACTGTTTACCATAGCGCATTGAAAAATCAAAAATACTATGATGCTCCTCATTATAAACGGCAGCATAAATATTTACCCATCCCATAAAAACCAGCAGCAGATACATTACTACAGTTAGCCAGTCAATATTAGCCCATATGTTAATCCTTCTTCTCATCTACATTCAT
>JAWLEM010000150.1:2661-5631 GCA_041686115.1 Bacteroidales bacterium | reverse complement strand
TGCGCAGAAGAGGTTTTACAAACGATACCATATCTCAAATTCAGGCCATTTACCGCGAATTTTTTGTTAAAGAGCAAAATGTAGCACAGGCACTACAATATATTAAAGACGAGATTGTTGAGTCGGAAGAAAAAAGCTACATTCTCAATTTCATAGAAAATTCGCAACGAGGAATTGTGAGAGGATATAACGGGCAATAAATTCAATCTACCATATCTGCAAAAATCCGAAGCTATTAAACTTCGGATTTTTTATTCCAGACCCTATAGGGCTTACACCTGTTGCCGTTCGCAGTTATAAAAACTCCACAACAAACTCAGGTTTATTATTCTTTGCTGTCTTTTTTTAAAGGATTCCAACCTTGGGCTTGCAGGGGAATAGATTGTCCTGAAGAAGTAATTAATACAGCACCAGTTTCTTTGTCTGCAATATGTCCTATTGGATGAATTAATGGATGCCCTTTAATTTTTTCCAAATCATTGATATCAATTGTAAAAAGCAATTCATAATCTTCACCACCATTAAGAGCAGCAATTAAAGGCTCCAGGTTAAATTCCTTGGCCATTTTCTCGGTATTTAAGTCAATGGGTATTTTATCCTGGAAAATTTTACAACCAACATCAGAATTTTTACATATGTGCAATATTTCTGAAGATAATCCATCAGAAATATCAATCATAGCGGTAGGCTTAATTTTTAATTCTTTAAATAACTCAATAATATCTTTTCTGGCCTCCGGTTTTAATTGTCTCTGAAGAATATAATCATAACCTTCGAGTTTTGGTTGGGTTCCCGGATTGGCATTAAAAATCTCCTTTTCTCTTTCAAGCAACTGCAGTCCCATATATGCGCCACCAAGATTTCCGGTAACACAAACTACATCAGTATTTTTAGCACTTCCCCTGTAAATAATATCTTCTTTTTTTGCTTCTCCAATGGCAGTTATGCTGATCGCAAGTCCTGTTAACGATGACGAAGTGTCACCCCCAACCAAATCAATATGATAGTTTTCACAAGCAAGTTTTATTCCTTCATAAATTTCTTCGATATGATTTACCGCAAATTTTTTTGAAATAGCCAAAGAAACAGTTATCTGCTTAGGTGTTGCATTCATGGCATAAATATCCGACAAATTCACAACTACAGCTTTATATCCTAAATGCCTTAAGGGAGTGTAAACCAGATTAAAATGAATACCTTCAATTAGCAGATCGGTTGTAATAACAGAACATATATTTCCATATTCAATTACAGCTGCATCATCACCCACTCCTTTCAGTGTATTTTTGTGTTTCAATTTTATATCTTTTGTAATATGGTCAATTAACCCAAACTCCCCTAATTCCGATATTTCTGTTAATTTTTGATTTTTATCATTCATAGTAAAAATTGATATTTGTCATTTAAAAAAAAGATTAAACAATGTTGTTTTATTAGTTGTTAGATTTTAAATATATTTGTAGCCAATTTAGAATTAATCTATTTAAAGTTAGCTCTAAATTTTTATCAGACATTTTGCAAAGTTATGGAAAAAGATCAAGATAAAATATTAAATGAAGTAACACAGGGAGAATATAAATACGGGTTTGTTACAGACATTGAAGCAGAATCAATCGCGAAAGGTTTGAGCGAAGATGTTGTAAGGTTGATTTCTCAGAAAAAGAACGAACCGGAGTTTATGCTGGAATTCAGGTTAAAAGCTTTCAGGCATTGGAAAACAATGAAAATGCCTGAATGGGCACATTTAATAATTCCTGAGATCAATTACCAGGATATTATATATTACTCGGCACCCAAAAGAAAAATTGACGGACCAAAAAATTTGGATGAAATTGATCCGGAATTAAAATCTACTTTCGATAAATTGGGAATCCCGCTCGATGAGCAAAAAAGACTTACAGGAGTTGCCGTGGATGCTGTAATGGATAGCGTTTCGGTTAAAACTACATTTAAAGAAAATTTAGCCGAACTGGGAATTATTTTCTGTTCATTTAGCGAAGCAGTGCAAGAGCATCCCGATTTAGTTAAAAAATATATGGGTTCTGTAGTTCCTTACACCGACAATTATTTTGCAGCATTAAATTCCGCAGTCTTCAGTGATGGTTCTTTTTGCTACATTCCTAAAGGGGTGAGGTGTCCCATGGAATTATCAACCTATTTCAGAATTAATGCAGCCAATACAGGGCAATTTGAACGAACGCTTATTGTAGCAGAAGATGATTCGTATGTTAGTTATCTGGAAGGTTGTACTGCGCCTATGCGTGACGAAAACCAGTTACACGCCGCCATTGTTGAAATTGTTGCCAATAAAAATGCCGAAGTAAAATATTCTACAGTACAAAACTGGTATCCCGGTGATAAGAACGGTAAGGGCGGTATTTATAACTTTGTGACCAAACGCGGAAAATGTGCAGGAGATAACTCAAAAATATCATGGACACAGGTAGAAACCGGCTCTGCAATTACATGGAAATATCCAAGCTGCTTATTACTTGGCGATAACTCGGTTGGGGAATTTTATTCTGTTGCCGTTACTAATAATCATCAGCAAGCTGATACCGGAACGAAAATGATTCATATTGGGAAAAATACCAAAAGTACAATTGTTTCTAAAGGGATATCAGCAGGATTTAGTAATAACAGTTACCGTGGTTTAGTAAAAGTTGTTAAAAATGCAACCAACGCACGTAACTTTTCGCAATGCGATAGCTTGCTTTTAGGAGATAAATGTGGTGCACACACATTTCCTTATTTGGAGGTGGACAATAAAGATTCAGTGATTGAACACGAAGCGACCACATCAAAAATTGGCGAAGACCAGATTTTTTATTGTAACCAGCGAGGTATTAAAACCGAAGATGCCATTGGGCTAATTGTAAATGGTTATGCCAAAGAAGTTTTAAATAAATTACCTATGGAGTTTGCAGTTGAAGCTCAGAAGCTTCTGCAAATCAGTCTGGAGGGAAGTGT
>JAWLEM010000150.1:0-2561 GCA_041686115.1 Bacteroidales bacterium | reverse complement strand
ATGTTAAATATAAAAAATTTACACGCATCCATAGAAGGAAACGAGATTTTAAAAGGAGTAAACCTTGATGTTAAAAAAGGAGAAATACATGCCGTAATGGGACCCAACGGGTCAGGGAAAAGTACTTTGGCTGCAGTTTTAGCAGGACGGGAAATGTTTAATGTTACTCAGGGAGAAATAACTTACAATGGAAAAGATTTATTTGATTTATCACCTGAAGAGCGCGCTAGCGAAGGTATTTTTCTTGGCTTTCAATATCCAATAGAAATACCGGGAGTTAGCATGGTTAATTTTATGAAAACTGCTGTAAATGAGCAAAGAAAACACAAAGGACTGGAACCCATGTCATCTTCCGATTTTCTAAAATTAATGCGCAAGAAAAAAGAGCTTGTAGAACTGGACGCTGCGTTGGCAAACAGATCTGTAAACGAAGGTTTTTCTGGTGGTGAGAAAAAACGAAATGAAATATTTCAGATGGCTATGCTTGAACCTACATTATCGATACTGGACGAAACAGATTCAGGTTTGGATATTGACGCATTGCGAGTAGTGGCCAATGGTGTAAATAAATTAAAATCGCCCGATAACGCCACTATTGTTATTACGCACTACCAGAGGCTTCTCGACTATATTATTCCGGATTTTGTACATGTGCTTTACGACGGAAAAATAGTTAAATCCGGAGGTAAGGACCTGGCGCTGGAATTGGAAGAAAAAGGTTACGATTGGTTAAAGAAAAGTGCAGCTGTTTAAAACAAGCAGTATAATATTATCGGAATTTAAAACGCAAACTTATGAGCGTAGAAACATTAGATATTGAGGTAAAAGATAAATTTATTGATTTATATAAGAAGAATCAGGATTTAATAAAAAGTGATTCTCCCGACTATATAAATCAAATTAGAGAGAAAGCATTTAAGCAATTTGAAATCCTGGGAATTCCTGGAAAAAATCAAGAAGATTATAAATATACTGACCTTCAGTCGGCTTTTAACAATGGCTATAAAAAATACCTGTCGCCAAAGAACATCCAATTCAAGATTGAAGATATTTTTCATTGCGATGTCCCTGATTTAAATACAGAGGTTATTATTCTTTTAAATGGATGGTATTACGATAGAGAAAACCCAATTACAGAATTACAAGGGGGTGCAATTATAGGGAGTTTTCAGAAAGCTGCGGAACTATATCCCGATTTGGTAAAAAAACATTTTGCCAAATATGCTGATGATGAGAAAGAGGGCCTTGTAGCTTTAAACACAGCAATGGCTAAAGATGGCATTTTCCTTTATGTTCCTAAAGGAGTTGTCATTGAAAAGCCTATTCAAATTATCAATCTCCTTATGGATGAAGAAGAAGGGATGACCCAACACAGAAACTTATTCATTCTTGGAGAAAACAGCCAGGCGTCGATTGTTGTTTGTGATCATACTCTATCCACATCAAACTTTTTAACCAACTCTGTTTCAGAGTTTTTTATTGACAAAAATGCATATTTCGATTTTTCAAGAATACAGAACGAACATAATGGATCAAAGCAAGTATCGCATTTATATTTCCACCAGGAAAAAGACAGTCGTGTGAATGCCAACACTATATCGTTGCATGGAGGCTTAATACGAAACAATATAAGTGCATTATTAAATGGTGAAGGATGTGAAAATAATACACTGGGATTATATTTAACTGATAAAGGACAACACATAGACAACCATGTATTTATCAATCACCTAAAACCAAATTGCACTAGCAATCAGTTATTTAAAGGTGTGCTTGATGATTTTGCCACCGGAGCATTTAACGGAAAAGTGCTTGTACAAAAGGATGCCCAAAAAACACAAGCATACCAGGCAAATAACAATATTTTATTGACAGATGATGCAACAATAAATACTAAACCAACACTTATTATTTATGCTGATGATGTAAAATGTAGTCATGGAGCAACAGTTGGACAATTGGATAATGATGCATTGTTTTATCTGAGATCAAGAGGCATAAATAAAAAAGAAGCCCGCTTATTATTAATGTATGCTTTTGCTCACGAAGTAATTCAAAAAATTAAAGTTCCTGCATTACAGGATCGAATACATGATCTAGTAGATAAGCGGTTACGCGGTGAATTATCGCGATGTAATTTTTGCCAAATGAATTGTTGTTAATTTAAATATTATCGGTTTGAGTTTAGATATTCAAAAAATCAGAAACGATTTCCCCATTTTAAGTCAACAGGTTTACAATAAACCATTAGCTTATTTTGACAATGGGGCAACTACTCAAAAGCCCAAAGTGGTTATTGACGAAGAATCAAAAATTTACTCACAGGAAAACAGCAACATCCACCGTGGTGTGCATTATCTGAGCGAACAATTAACACAACGTTATGAAGATGCACGTAAAACCGTTCAAAAATTTATTAATGCACCACACGATCACGAAGTTATATTTACAAGCGGAACTACAGAATCGATCAACGCTATCGCTTTCTCATTTGGAGAAAAATATATTTCGGATGGTGACGAAATTATCATTTCTACCCTTGAACACCACGCCAATATTGT
>JAWLEM010000149.1:0-5719 GCA_041686115.1 Bacteroidales bacterium | reverse complement strand
TAAATATTATTTAATAATCAATAAACAAAAGTGGCCTGAAAAAAGTTCAGGCCACAAACCTTCATTAAAAAAATCTCGGAATATGAAGGCAGGAAAATTATAAAATCATCATAAACCCTGAATCTTTATTAGTAATTTTATACTAAATTCTAACTATGTTCAAAATTAAGTTCAATCAAATGACGTAAAAGAGTCAAATATGATGCTTGTACTTCAGAATATTTTAATTACTTTGAAGTTTTAATAAAGAATGAATCATCCTAAAATCCATATTGTATCTTTTGCCATACCCTATCCTCCTGATTATGGAGGAATTATTGATGTTTTTTATAAAATAAAATCTCTATGGGAGAACGATGTGGAAATTATTTTGCATTGTTTTGAATATGAGCGTAACCCAAATGAAGAATTGCTTAAATTTTGCAAGAAAGTTTACTATTATCCCAGAAATAAATCCCTGGTCGATTTTTTTTCATTTAAGCCATTCATAGTAAAATCAAGAACATCCCGCGCTTTATTAAATAATCTTTTAAAAGATACTCATCCGGTATTACTCGAAGGTATTCATTCAAGTTTTTATCTATCAAAACTTTTAAAAAACAAGCGTAAGGTAATTTTACGAACTCATAATATTGAATACAAATATTATCGTGCGTTAGCAAAAAGAGAAATCCATTTTTTCCGTTGGAGTTATTATTTTGTGGAATCAATAAAATTAAAATATTATGAAAAAAAGCAGGTTGTTAAAAACATTTTTATAGCCGCCATTTCTCCATCGGATTACCTTCATTTTCAATCAATAAATCCCAATACCATCTACCTGCCTGCTTTTCATTCCAACGAACAACTTATGACAAAACCGGGAAAAGGGAACTTCATTTTATTTCATGGCAATTTATCGGTAAACGAAAATATTACTGCCGCAGGATATATTTTAAAAAACATTTGCCCAAAAGTTGATTATTCATTTATATTTGCGGGCAAAAAACCACCCCAAAGACTTATCAATAAAGTAAAAAAACATAAAAATGCCCAACTAATTATTAATCCATCCGAAGAAAAAATAAAGGAGCTAATCCGTGATGCACATATTCATTTATTAATTACATTTCAGCATACCGGAATAAAATTAAAATTAATTAATGCCTTGTTTGGCGGTCGTTTTTGCCTTACAAATCATACTATGATTAATAATACCCATTTAGAAAGTTTAGTATATTCAGCTGAAACACCTGATGAATTTGTATCAATAATTACTCAATTAATGACACAAACATTTAGTGACAATCTATTAAACAAAAGGGAGCAATTGCTGTTAAAAATTGTTAATAACAATCTTAATGTTCAAAAATTAATACCTTTGTTAGATTAAAAATTTGTACGTTAAAAAAACATAAAAAATATATTCTACTTATGAAAACTTTTTTAAAAATTTTTCTTTCGCTTTTTCTCATCAGTAATGCTACCCAATTATTTGCCCAGGGTTACGAAATTAAAGTGACCATAAGTGACTTACCCGATGCGGAAATTTATCTTGGATATTATTATGGAGATAAAACGTATGTAAAAGATACTATCCGATTAGATAATAAAGGAAAGGGAGAGTTTAAGGCCGATACGTTGCTTCCTCAAGGCGTTTATATTGTCGTATTGCCCTCTAAAAATTATTTTGATTTACTTATTGGCGATGACCAACAATTTGCCATTGAAACCACGTCCGATGATTTGGTTAAAAACATGAAATTTACCGGCTCAAAAGAAAATCAGGCTTTCAAAGAATACCAGGAGTTGATGATGAGCAATAATAAAAAATCATCAGAGCTTCAGGCTAAACTAAAGGAGTTAGATCGTTCATCTGATTCGGCCCGGTTGATCCGGAATGAACTAGAACAAATGAGTCGTACGGTTAAAGATAAGATTAATAAATTTGCTCAGACCTATGAAGGGAGTATGTTTTCGGTGATTATTAATGTAGTAAAAAATCCCCAAATTCCTGAGATTGAAATACCGGAAGGAACAAATAATCCCGATTCGGTTCGTTGGTTCCATTCATACAATTATAACCGCCAACATTATTTTGATTATATTGATTTTAAGGATGAGCGGTTTTTATACACTCCGGTTTTCCATAATAAGCTAAACACTTATTTCACCAAAATTTTAATCCAGGAACCCGATACTATCAATCATTATATTGATATTGTTGCTGCACAAGCCGAGGAAAATGACGAAATGTTTCAATACCTTATGCGTTATTTTATCAACACCTTCCAGCGAAGCAATATCATGGGAATGGATAAAGTTTTTGTTCATATTGCAGAAAACTATTATTTAACGGATAAAGTGGACTGGGTTGATGAAAACACGCTCCAACGAATTAAAGAGCAGGTCGCTAAATTACGTTTTAATCTGATAGGAAATAAAGCTCAGGATTTAAAAATGGAAACCAGCACCGGTGAATATGCTTCGTTACATGATATAGATGCAAAATTCACTATCATATATTTTTTTGAGCCTGATTGCGGGCATTGTAAGAAAGTAACCCCTGAAATCAAAGAAATTTATGAGAATTTGACCCGTAGCGATCTCGAAGTATTTGCTGTTTATACACAAAGAGATAAAGATGATTGGCTTGAGTATTTAAACGACAATCAACTTAACTGGATTAATGTGTGGGATCCCGATAACACCTCTAATTTTAGGTTTTTTTACAATATTTACAGTACTCCAACAATATACCTTCTGGATGAAGACAAAAAGATTATAGCCAAAAGAATTGGGCACGAATCGGTTCGAAAAATCATCGAAATGGAGTTTGATAAGTAGAAAATCAAATATTTAGGCCGTCAAAAAAAAGACGGCCTTTTTTTTAATCTTTATCCGAATCTTTTATCAATACCGAAAAAATAAAAAGCACAATAACCGAAGCCACAAAGATAACAAACAGCGAAGTAAATATTTTACGCATAACATCTTCGAGCGAAATGACTTCCCAAATGCCTAAGATGGAAATTACCGTTATTAACAAAATAAAGGTAATGAGAATGTACGATGTGACTTTTTTTAATCCTTGCATAGCGAACGTTATTTAGTTTGTGTTTTTAAAAATAAGGATAATTCATCAATGGATTTAAAAACAAATGTACCATTTTCACTTTTAAAATTCCAGTTCAGTTCATTTTTCACCTGTTTAACCTCTATATGGTCGATGGCAGTATTTCCTTTATCAACAGCATAATTCAACCTTTCCAGAGCTTTCCGTGTCCAGTTATAAGGCAACCCGTCTCCAATAAGCCCAATTTTTTTGGAATGTTTTCGTTTGATTCTGAAATCACCTTTTAGCTTATCGAAATTCAGGTTTGATTCTTTAAAAATCCTGTTCAGGGTGTCGCTTAAAATCAGATCCTCGGGAGCACCTTGAATAATCTCATCATCCAACATCAGCCAGATTTTGTCGGCTTCCTGTATGGCAATATTTAAATCATGGGTAGAAAAAAGGATGGTTTTATTCTCATTTTTCGATAAATGATTCAGCAGGTGTACAATCTCATATTTATTGGGCAAATCCAGAAAAGCAGTAGGCTCGTCTAAAACAATGATTTTGGTATCCTGTGCAAGTGTACGGGCAATCATCACCCGCTGGCGTTCACCATCGCTTATCTCATTTACATTTTTATGGATAAATGACTTCATCCCTACCATTTCCAAAGCCTTTAGCGATTGCCGAATATCTTTTTCTTTTAATTTTCCAAACCAGCTGGTATGAGGGAAGCGCCCCAATGAAACCAAATCAAAAACTTTTAAGTTACTTACATTTACAATTTCAGTAGACACAAAACTTACCAGTCGGGCAAACTCATTTCTTTTAAATGATTGTATTTTTTTATCCAGGAATAGAACTTCTCCTCCCAAAACATTTTGTAAACCGGCAATATTTCTAAGTAAAGTACTTTTACCAATTCCATTTTTCCCAATCAGGGCAATGAGTTCACCTTTACGGCCTGAAAGATTGATATTATCAAAAAGGATATGATTTCCTTTTTTGGTTTTTGAATAACCGATGGCAACCTTATCTAATGTTAATATGCTATCATCTTTGACCATAAATTACCCTAAATTTGATAATTTTTTATTACGAATAATTATCCATATCACGATAGGAATACCAACCAATGCAGTAATTGAATTAATGGGAACCGTATTTTCTTTACCCGGGATTTGAGAAATAATATCGCTAAAAAGCAAAATTATTCCACCCAAGATTAAGGTTCCCGGGAGCAATATCTGATGATTTGCAGTTTTGAAAATCATCCGTGCAATATGCGGCACGGCAATACCTATAAATCCTATAGGCCCGCAAAAAGCAGTTATACTGCCAGCCAGTAAACTGGTACTGAAAAATATTAAAAATCGGGATAACCCCACATTTAATCCCATACTTTTGGCGTAATTCTCTCCCACAAGCATAGCATTTAATATCTTTATCGATAAAAATGAAATGGTTAAACCCAAAAATATTCCCGGAATTAAAACTTTAAGCTGCGAAATAGATACGCCCCCCAAACTTCCCATAGTCCAAACCACAAAAGCTTTAAGCATCGATTCGTTGCTAAAATATTGCAAAATATTAACTATAGCTGTCGTAGCGCTACCAAACATAATTCCCAAAATCAGAATGGTCATAATATCCTTAACCCTTACCGAAACCATTAAAATCAGAAAAAGAATTAATCCGGATCCAATCCATGCAGCAATAACGATAATCCAGTTTCCAATAATACCTAACTGACTAACCAAAGCAAAAGATGAAATGCCCATGATTACGATAGCCACCCCCAAACTTGCGCCGGCGCTTATTCCTAATACATAAGGACCGGCCAGGGGGTTTTTGAAAACGGTTTGCATCTGTAGTCCGCTAACCGACAATGCAAATCCGGCAAACAAAGCTGTCAAAGCTTTTGGTAAACGAAACCGGTAGATGATGGTTAAATATTCCGGATGGTCAGTCGATTGACCGGTAATAATTCGCCATACTTCATCTACAGGTATATTTACCGAACCGGTAAATATATCGGCAATAAACAAGAGAACAAGCAATAAGCTTAAAATAATCCACAAAATGATATTTCGGCTTGTATAATTCAATCTTTTCTGCTGATTAAATTTGAAAATCAAAAGAAATGTAAATTTATGGAATTTCCAACTTTGTTAGTTAATAGATCGATAATAAACCAGCGAATGATTTGGGAGTAGCTCAGGATGAAAAATTTTAATTAAATCTTTTAATATGATGTGCGGTTCCACGGTTCCCTTTTCCCAATAATCATTACCGCCCCATCTATTTTCCTGTTGATTATTATTATAAATCAGGCTGTTTTTAAAAGGATTAAAATCTTTAAAGCGATCATCCACTTTCAATACATCTTGTTTATGTTTTATGGTTCCGGGATTTAACCATACCTCAGCATGATTAGCCTTAACAAATACATTTTCTATATCGAGGGGAATACTTTCGCGCGAGTCATTTTCACTCCATATATAATCACCTCCTGCATCATCAACCATTTTAGCAAGAAAAGAATTGCCTCCGGGCACATACCAGGTATCTTTCCATGGTAATCCAAATAAAACTTTTGGTTTTCTTTTTGTTGTTGAAACAAGTTCTACTAAATGATTATATTCATTTTCAACCAGCTGAAAATATTTTTCTGCTTCATTT
>JAWLEM010000148.1:0-5740 GCA_041686115.1 Bacteroidales bacterium | reverse complement strand
TATAAGATTGCAGATTGCACATCGAGTAAAATACTGGGGATGAACCATTTTACAAAGCAAGCACCTGTACATATTGCTATTGTAGAAGAAAAAGCAAATTTTACTTCCAATGCAGGAAGTTTTATCAAAGACAAACATTTTCCTTTGATTGATATTGGAATTGCAGCCGAGCATATTTGTTTACAAGCCGAAGCTGAAGGATTGGGAACCTGTATGATAGGTTGGTTTGATGAAACAAAAGTGAAAAAACTTTTAAATATCCCAAAAACAAAAAGAGTACCACTAATAATTACGCTGGGTTATCCTGCTAAAGAAAAAAGAGAAAAACGAAGAAAACCTTTAAATGAAATTATTAGCTATAACAAATATTAATTTGTGGTTGGCAATTCATGAGCCGAAAGCTAAGAGCCATGAGCAGCGAGCTGTGAGCTTCTATTTTTAAATTTCAAGTTTCAGGTTTCAGGTTTCAGATTTCAGATTTCAAGTTTCAGATTTAACTCCTTTAAGTCGCTAAGCTCTCCCGAAAGTTCCCAAAATCCGCATGTCTTTTATGAGTTTCACAAAGTATCACAATGTTATAGCACAAAGTTGCACCAAGTTAGGTGAGGTTTCCCTTTGTGGAATTTTGGGTAATCCTTTGTGCAACTTCTATGTTACAAAAAAATTTTAGCCAACTTACGGATATTAGGAGCTTTCGGGATCGGTTCATATTTCAGGGTTCGGGGTTCGGGGTTCAAAATTCTAATTTCAAGTCCTGAAAAACACAAATTTTTAATTTGTTTATTTTTCGTGGATGCTGAAATGATTAAAAAATTGGAGATTTTAATTGTGATTGTGAACTATGAACTGTAAACTGCGAACTGCGAAATGCAAACTGTGAACTGCGAACTGTAAACCGTGAACTGCGAACTGTAAACTTTAAACTACATTAACTTCCATCTCCAGCTCAATCCCAAACAATTCTAAAACCGATTGTTGAATATTTTGAGCAAAATGAACAACTTCCTGGCCGGTTGCATGCCCAAGATTAATGAGCACTAATGCCTGTTTTTTGTGCACACCTACATTGCCAACCGTTTTGCCTTTCCATCCGGCTTTTTCGATTAACCATCCGGCAGGAATTTTAATAAATTCGTTGCCCATTGAATAAGATGGCATTTCAGGATAATTGTGTTTTATTTTTTCGGCAATTGTAATTTCCACAACAGGGTTTTTAAAGAAGCTTCCTGCATTCCCTGTTTCCTCAGGTTTCGGCAATTTTGCATTTCGGATATCAATAACAGCCTGCCGTATATTCTGAAGATTTATTTCATCAAATTTTGATAATTCATCCTTTAAATTACCATAATCTAATTTATAATAGGGTTCTTTGTTCAGTTGGAAATAAACATGCGTGATAATATGTTTCCCCTTTAATTCTCGTTTAAAAATACTATCACGGTAGCCAAACCGGCATTCAGCATTTTTAAAATGATGAATTTGGTATGTTTCAATTTCCAGGGTTTCCACACCGGTAATCACATCTTTCACTTCAACACCATATGCTCCAATATTCTGAATCGGGCTGGTTCCAACATTTCCGGGTATTAAAGAAAGATTTTCGACTCCTCCCCATCCTTTTTGAACACAATAACCAACAAATTCATCCCAGTCCTCTCCTGCTCCCACTTTTAACTGTACTTCTCTGCTATTCTCATGAACAATTTCAATACCTTTAAGCGCAGGTTTAATTACCATTCCCGAAAAATCTCCGGTGAATAAAACATTGCTCCCGCCACCCAAAATCATTAAGGGTAAGCCCGATTTTTTTTGTATATTAATTGATTGCTTAATATCGTCAATACATGAACAGGTTGAAAAAAACCTGGTGTTAACATCAATACCAAAAGTATTACAATTTTTTAATGAGTAATCTTCTTTTAATTCAAACATAAGTTGTTATTTTATACTCCAAAGATAAGTATTGATTATCTATTTTTCGGGAAAACCTTTGAATAATTACATAGAATGGGGAAAAGAGTTTACATAGCAGTTACCAACGATTTAATTACTGATAACAGGGTGCACAAAATTGCACAAACATTATTAAAATCAGGGGCAGAAATAATATTGCTTGGGGCCAAAAAATACCATAACGATCCGGTTTCTGAAAGGCAATATCAAACCAAACGTTTTAAAATGATTTTTAAAAAAGGCTTTTTGTTTTATGCCGGATTTAATATTCGCCTGTTTTTTTATCTGCTTTTCAGGAAATTCGATATTATTGTAGCCAACGATTTGGATACCTTACCTGCTTCCTATTTTGTAAGTCTGATACGAGGCAAGAAAATCGTATATGATAGCCACGAATATTTTACCGAAGTGCCCGAGTTAGTAAACCGCCCCTTCCCAAGAAAAGTATGGCTAATGGTGGAAAGATTAATACTACCACGAATAAAACTTTCATATACCGTATCCGAATCTATTGCTAAAACTTACCAGGAACTATATCATATAGAAATGGTTGTAGTACGCAATTTACCTTTTTGCACAACAGAATTGCCTTGTGCTGAAATACCTAAAAATGGAGAAAAACATATCTTATATCAGGGGTCTTTAAATATTGGCAGAGGGTTGGAGCAGATGATAGATGCGATGCAATATATCGATAATGCCAAACTGGAAATTATTGGCGACGGAAATTTATCTGACGAATTAAAACAACGAGTAAAAGACAAAGCCCTGGATAAAAAAGTTTCCATAAAAGATCGAATCCCTTTTCAGCAACTTCCGGAAATAACTCGAAAAGCTGATTTGGGCATTGCCCTGGAAGAAAATATCGGACTGAATTATTATTATGCGCTTCCCAATAAACTTTTCGATTATATACAAGCCGGCGTTCCGGTTATTGTTTCACCTTTCCCTGAAATGCAAAAAATTGTAAACAAATACGAAATTGGTGCAATTTATGATCATAAAGATCCCCTAATGCTGGCAAAAAAAATTAACGAAATTTTCGAGTTGAAAAATCGCTACCAGAAATGGAAAAATAATACCATAAAAGCTGCCAAAGAACTCTGCTGGGAAAATGAAGAGAAAATAATGATTGATATTTATTCAAAGGCTGGTTTAGAATTTTAATAGATTTAAATTAGGGGGTTAAAATTTTAGAAACGTCTCTTCAAAAAAAGTGAATGAGCAATACACCCGATCATATTCTGCTTAAAAAAATTATTGAAGGAAATAAAATGGCTTTCGATCATTTATTTTTTAAATATTATAAACCTCTATTCCGATTTGCTTATAATTTTTGTCAGTCATCAGTAATAGCTGAAGAATCGGTACAAAACACATTCATTAAAATATGGAACCATAACCACACACTTTCTAATTGCAATAATATTGGTAAGCTTCTATTTGCTTACACCCGAAACGAAATTATTGATGAAATAAGGAAAAATAATACCCGAAGAAAGTATGAAAGTGCCATCATTCCGGAAATGTTTATAAACGAAAAAAAGGATATGGATGAAAATTACAAGGTAAAAGCTATAATAGAATCAGCTATCGATCAGCTGCCTAAAAAAGCAAAGAAAATATTTCGAATGGCAAAACAGGAAGGATTAAGCATTAAAGAAATCTCGCAACACCTTAATATCTCATCAAAAACAGTTGAAAACCAACTTACAATAGCTTATAAGAAAATGCGGGTTTATTTGGAGCCCTTCAAAGATGAACTAAAATTTTAGGGAGATGAATTTTGGGAAACGTTATATAAGTAGAATGAAAAAACAGATAAATAGATTGAAGCAGAATAAAAAAGATATGTTTGATCTTGATCAACTACTAGAATCAAACAACCTGTCGTATTCAGGTATCAGCTTTAGCTCAGATGATTCCGACATTTTAAAATCATATCAGAACATCAATAAAAAACTAAATACAAATAATCGTTTTATTCAAAATTTAAGAACGGTTATTCCGTATATAAATTTTAAACCCATTCTAAAACCTGCATATACAGTTATCTTAACAACAATAATCATATTCGCAATTATTGAATATCGAACGTTCACCAAACCAGTTCAATATGCCGAAATAACTGTCGAGCAGGGAGAGAAAGTTACGCTACATATAAACGATCAGTTTACTGTATATTTAAATTCGGGCAGCACCATAAAAGTCCCCATGCATTTAAAACGAAGTTCAGAAATTCAATTCGAAGGTGAAGCTTATTTTAATATGAATCAGGATAAAAACGTAACTATTGTATCGAAAGGAATTCGGTTTTCGGGTAAAAAAGCCAATTTTACGATCAATACTCATAATTCCGATCAATTAGTTGCACATGTTGAGATTGGCGATGTAAGCTTATATAACCCTGTATTACCAAAATCAACAAAATTAATATTAAAAAATGGTGATAAGGCTACATTTACTCCCTATGCGAATTTAATTACCGTTGAACAGCAAAAAAATAAAAATTATTTAGCCTGGCATACCGGAGTTATTGTATTTGATAAAACACCTTTATATTCCGCAATCAACGATCTTTCCAAACATTTTGAAATTCCAATGCAAATTGAAAACAGAAAGCTTAGTACACAAAAAATAACTGCTCATTATACTAACTTAGAAATTGATCATATTCTAGATAAAGTTCAATCTCAATTAAATTGCCAAATCTCCGCGGATGGAAGCAAAATTATTATTCACTAAAATTTAAAAGTCATGAAAAAATATATTATTTCAATAGTAATTTTAATCCTAATAAGCAGTGCCAATTTAATTGGACAGGAAGATAATCCAATGCTAACAAAACTAAGCGACGATGTTGGAGAATCAACTTACCTTAAAGATTTCAACTTTGAATTGGACGCAAGAGATGAATCAAGAATTTCTTTTGTATTATCGAGAAGTACAATTTATTCAGTGGCAGTTTATCAACCTGATAGTAATATGTTTGAGATTAATCTTTTCCCGAAAAAGTCAGAAGTTCCAGAACCGCCCTCAGAAATAAACTACAATAAATCCTCAACAGAAAAAAAATATAAAATTAAAGAAACAGGCGTTTATCATCTAACAATAAAAAATAATTCAGCGAACCCTTTAAATGCACTTATACTATTATCTTTGGTGGATAAATTTGAAATTAGCGAAAATAAGGAAAACAAAACATCAATCACAAAAGATAATATAAAAAAGTCTGAAAACTCAGAACAAAATGAAACAGAGAATATCTATTTCAAGGTTGATAAAATGCCTAAATTCAAGGATAAAAAAAGAGGTTTCAAGGATTTTAATGAGTTTATAAAAACTGAAATGAAATATCCTCAAGATGCCCTTGAGCAAAAAATTGAAGGCAGAGTATATGTACAGTTCACGGTAGATAAAAATGGTTATATTAAAAATGCCAAAATTGTTCGTGGAGTTCAATCATCACTAGATCAAGAAGTATTAAGAATAATCTATAGTTCGCCCAAATGGGAACCCGGTATAAAAGACGGGGAACCTGTTGATGTTGTATTAACTTTTCCGGTTGAATTTAACCCAAATTGAGCGAATATTCCCTTCGGTCATGAGCTAAAGGTTCTCGTTCACTGCCTGCCCCGTACACAAAGTGTCGGGGATAAAGAAATTGTAAGCATTTCACTAAACCTGTTCGGTGAAATGCAACAATTTCTAAATCGGGGTTAACTCTAAGTAAAGCGATACTTCGCATAGCTCGTATCGCTCAACTTAGGTTTAAATTACCTTAAAA
>JAWLEM010000147.1:0-5801 GCA_041686115.1 Bacteroidales bacterium | reverse complement strand
ATTGCGATACTCGCTGTAATTGGAACCGTTTTGGCACTTGTAATATTTAATACATTAATTCAACATACATCAGCCATTTTTGGATCATCGGTTACCTACCTAATTCCTGTTTTTGCAATTATGTGGGGCTTATTTGATGGCGAAAAATTAAGTTTATTACAATTTTTGTGGATCGGGCTTATCATTGCTGGTGTTTACTTAGTAAATAAAAAGAAAGCAAAAGTGAAGCAGCACACGGCTGATAAAAATATATATTACAAAAAAGAGTTATAATTAAAATGATTAATAAATAATTTTGAAGCAAGACACAAACTTTTAAAAATGAAAAAATCAAGCCTTTATATTTTTATAATTCTTAGTTCGATATTGCTTACACTACCATGGTATCAGCAATTTTCGGGAGTAATTATTTTAATAGCTTTAGTTCCTTTATTAATTGTTGAAGATTACCTATACCAAACCAAAAATAAGAATAAATCCATTGTATTATTTGGCTATGCGGCACTTACTTTTGGTATCTGGAATATTTTAACAACATACTGGATTCATAATGCGGCATTAGTTGGTGTTATAGCTGCTGTTTTAGTAAACACTTTTTTAATGTCTACAACCTTTTGGTTATTTCATTTTACCAAAAGAAAACTAGGTAAAAAATTCGGGCAATTTGCCCTTATTGTTTATTGGATTGGTTTTGAATACGGCTATTTAAATATCGAAATATCTTGGCCCTGGCTAAACTTAGGCAATGCCCTGGCAAAAGATATACAATTAATTCAATGGTACGAATATACCGGCTCGTTGGGCGGAACATTATGGGTTCTTTTATCCAACCTGTTATTATTTAATGTAATTCAATCCTATGTCAAGTATAAAATCACAAAACAATCGATTACGCTTTTAGTAACCTATATTATTTTAATCTTTTCTCCCATCATAACATCATGGGTAATATTTAACAATTATACCGAAACAGGTAAAGAATATAACATCGCAGTAATTCAACCCAATATAGATCCTTATAATGATAAATTTGGTGGATTATCACATTACCAGCAGCTAAATATTATTTTAAATCTGGCCGACAGCATTACAGATAAAAATACTGACTATGTTGTTGCTCCGGAAACCGCACTGGGTAATGATTTATGGATTAACGAATTAGAAAGCAATTACAGTATCCAGGCAATCAGGAACTTTGTAAATAAATGGCCATCAGTAAATTTTGTAATTGGTATAGATGCCTATAAAAAATATATGCCGGGAGAAAAGCTCAGCCCTACGGTTCGTTATGCCGATCAGGCAGGGTTTTACTATGATGCGTATAATTCTGCTATACAGATAGATACAACTAATTACATTCCTGTATATCATAAATCTAAATTGGTTGTAGGAGTAGAAAAAATGCCCTTTCCGAAACTATTTAAAATGTTAGGAAATGTCATTCTGGATTTGGGAGGAACAACTGGAAGCCGTGGAACACAAGATTACAGGGGCACCTTTAAACATACGACCGATCAAACCAAAATTGCACCAGTAATTTGTTACGAATCTGTTTATGGTGAATTTGTAACCGATTATATTAAAAACGGGGCAAATTTCATATTTGTAATTACAAATGATGGTTGGTGGGGCGATACGCCGGGCTATAAGCAACACTTAAACTATTCGCAACTCAGAGCCATAGAAACACGCAGGAGTATTGCCAGAAGTGCTAATACAGGAATTTCGGCGTTTATCAATCAAAAAGGGCAAATATTACAACAAACAGGGTGGTGGGTACCTGCGGCAATAAAAAACACCCTGAAAGCCAATCACAAAATAACCTTTTATGTACGCTATGGTGATTTTATTGGGCGAATAGTAGTATTTTTTGCATTGCTTAGCATTTTGTATACGCTTGTTCAAATGCTTATGACAAGACCTATATCTATTAAAAAACAGAGTAAAATATAATTTGCTGTTGATTAAAATATTTATTCTTAAGTTTTGCCATGATTACATCTCATGGCATAATTATTGTTTAATCAAAATCAATTTTAAATAAACTAATTTTAGATTATGTCAAAATGAACCGAGCCATGACAATAAATTTGACACACCTGCCTGCCGAATTTATCCGCCGAGGACAGGCAGGCACCCGCATGATTATAATGAAGTTAATAGTATGTTGTGACGGACAATTGATGTGTCATGGCGAGCTGCACCTGCCCGCCGTGCAACTTTGGCAGGCGGGTCTGACCGCTAAAATCAAAATTATAAACAGATGAAATCACTACTTACCTTTATTATTTTAATCATATTTTCATTTACAGCAACAGCAACAAACAGATATACCATTAGCGGGCATATTACCGATGAGGCAGGCGAAGAACTTATTGGCGCAACAGTATATATTAAAGCGCTAAAAACCGGAACCGTTACTAATGTTTACGGTTTTTATTCTATAACCATACCAGAAGATAATTACCAGGTTATTTACTCTTATGTTGGCTATGAGCCCCTCGTAAAAAACGTACAACTCAATAAAAATCAGAGAATAAATATCGTTCTAAAAGAAAAAACAAAAACTTTAGACGAAGTAGTGATTACTGCCGAGCGAAAAGATAACAACATAGCAAAAGCTGAGATGAGCACCATGAAAATCCAGGCCAAAGAGATTAAAAAGATTCCGGCTTTTATGGGTGAAGTTGACATTATTAAAACCATTCAGCTTATGCCAGGAGTTCAATCAGCTAGCGAAGGTTCATCGGGATTTAATGTAAGAGGAGGAAGTGCCGATCAAAACCTTATTTTGCTTGACGAGGCTACGGTTTACAACGCATCGCATCTAATGGGTTTCTTTTCGGTTTTTAATAATGATGCAATAAAAGATGTAAAGCTATATAAAGGAGATATACCAGCTGCCTACGGAGGAAGATTATCGTCTTTACTTGACATTAGAATGAAAGATGGTAATAATAATGAATTTCATGCAAATGGAGGAATAGGAACGGTATCCAGCAGGTTAACCATTGAAGGGCCTATTGTTAAAAATAAAGGTTCGTTTATTATCTCCGGACGAAGGTCTTATGCAGATTTAATGCTAATGCTTTCGAGTGATGAAGAAGTTAGAAAAAATCAATTATATTTTTATGATTTAAATCTTAAGGGAAATTATAAGATTAATGATAAAGACCGGGTATATTTATCATGGTATCTCGGCAGGGATGTTTTTGATTACGACAACCTGTTTGGATTTAACTGGGGGAATAAAACTTTTACGTTGCGATGGAATCACCTTTTTTCGGAAAAACTATTTTCAAATTTTTCGGTTATTTTAAGTGATTACGATTATGAGCTTGGACAATCATCCGATGCACAAGGATTTAAGTGGACATCCAATTTAAACGATATCAAGTTTAAAGCTGACTACACCTATTATCCAAACACACAAAATACAATACGCTTTGGTGCTGCCGGAACCTTCCACTATTTTAATCCGGGATTAGCAAAAGGTCTTGGAGATCAAACCATGTATAATGAGCTAAAAATGCCCGAATCGAATGCATTAGAATGGGCCGGGTATTTATCAGACGACTGGAAACCCAACGAAAAGCTTACGATCAATATCGGGTTGCGAGGAACAATTTTTCAAAACATGGGAAAATCAACCGTATACAACTTTGATGACAACTACGAAAAAATTGATTCTACTGTTTACAGTAGCGGAGAAATATATCATACATTTTGGGGACTGGAACCACGTATTAATTTCAAGTATTCATTAAATAACCAATCATCAATAAAAGGCAGCTATACCAGGACTAAACAATTTATACATCTGGCATCGAATTCAACAGCGGGCTCTCCGCTAGATATTTGGGTGCCATCGAGCCCAAATGTCGACCCCCAAACAGCGGACCAGTTTGCTGTGGGATATTTCAGAAATTTTTTCGATGATGTAATGGAAACATCCATAGAAGCATACTATAAAAATATGGATAACCAAATTGATTTTCGTGACCATGCTGAGTTACTATTAAATCCGGAAATTGAAGGAGAATTCAGAACAGGATATGCATGGTCGTATGGACTGGAGTTTTTAATCAGAAAACAAACAGGAAAATTTACAGGATGGATAAGCTATACTTTATCGAAAGCAGAAAGAAAAATTCCAGAAATCAATAAAGGAAAAGTTTATCCTGCAAGCTATGACAAGCCGCATAACATTGCCGTGGTTGCCAGTTACGAACTACTTAAAAAACTTAATGCTTCTGCCACCTGGGTTTATTCAACCGGTTCGCCGGTTACTTTTCCTGTTGGAAGATACGAGTACGGAAATATGATTGTGCCTGTTTATTCCGATCGGAATGCTTACAGAATGCCAGATTATCATCGTATGGATATATCATTAACCTATAAGTTCGGTGTTAACAAAACCCGCGGATTAAGAAGCGAGCTAAACCTTTCTGTTTATAATGTATATAACAGAAAGAATGCATGGATGATTTTATTCTCTCAGGATGAAGATGATCCAAATGTTACTATTGCCGAAAAGGTTTACCTTTTCCCAATTTTACCATCTATTACTTACAACTTCTATTTTTAATGATAAAGAAAAGAACTATGAAAAAAAATATTCTGTTTGCAATGATAAGCTTTGTTGTTTTAACCTTTTCCTGTACCGAAAAAATTGACATTGATCTGGACAGTACTTATGAAAGAATTGTAATTGAAGGATATTTAACTGATGAGTATAAGCCACACCATGTTAAAATAACGAAAAGTGCCGATTATTTTTCCAATAAACCGGCCGATCCAATAACCGGAGCCACAGTAACGATTAACGACGGGAGTACTAATTTTAACCTTACAGAGATTAGTCCCGGATTTTATGAAACCGCTACAATGAGAGGAATTCCCGGAAAAAACTATACGCTCGACATTGACATTGACGGAACCAATTATTCTGCAACAAGTTATATGTATAATTGCCCGCCCATAGATTCGATTGGTTTTAAAAGATATGTCCGGGATTCTACAAATTTTTCCATACAAATTTACGCACAGGAACCGGGCGATGAAGTTAATCATTATGCATGGAGAGCCTATAGAAACGATACTTTAGTTACCGATACTTTACGCGAAGTTTTCTTTTCTGATGATGTTTTTATTGATGGCAGCTATATTAATGGTGTTGATGTACAATATATCGAAGCAAATCTTGCAGATACGATTACGCTTGAAATGCTTTCAATAACCCAAGGCTATTATGATTATATAATGAAAGTAATGCTCGAAACAGACTGGAATGGAGGCCCCTTTGACGGCCCGCCGGCAAATTTCTACGGGAATATTTCGAATGATGCTTTAGGCTATTTTGCCGTATATTCTGTCGAAAGAAAAACAGGAATAATTCATGAGATTGCCCCTGACGAAAACAAATAAAAAAAGGGGCACGCGGCCCCCTAAATATTTTTGAATTTAATTGATTACTGATTCCTTTTGCTAAACTCTTCTAATCCGGCATCAAGAAATTCGACAAAACGGCCTACATTTAAATCAAAACCTTTGGGTTCAGTAAGATTTTCGCCATTATGATCAACTAAAACATAATAAGGCTGACTATTAATATTATATTCTGATATTTGAAAATCGGCATATTTTTTACCAATTGTTTTTTTCACTTTCCCGTCGTATTCCGATGTTACCCATTCGTCTTCGGGTAATTTTGTCCGGTCATCAACATATAATGCAATAACTACATAATCGTTTTGTAAACGTTTTAAAACTTCCGGATCTGACCATACCTTATTTTCCAT
>JAWLEM010000146.1:0-5822 GCA_041686115.1 Bacteroidales bacterium | reverse complement strand
GTTGGTGATATTATAAGACAAACAGGTGTAGTAGAAATATTATTTGACAGAATTTTTAAATCAGCGAGAAGTTACAGAGGCTTTTTAAGTCGCATGACCCTAATTATCTCCAGCTTTTCTGCATTTTTAAACAACACACCTTTGGTAGCAGTAATGATGCCATATGTTAATAACTGGTGTAAAAAGAATAATATTTCTCCATCTAAATTCTTGATGCCATTATCTTATGCAGCAATTTTGGGTGGATGTGCAACCCTTATTGGTACTTCAACCAACCTCGTTGTTAATGGAATGGTTGTTGACCAAAAAATTTTCCCGGAAATGGAATCGTTAAATATTTTTGATTTCGCTTACGTTGGTGTTCCGATGATTATTATTGGTTTTTTTTATTTACTGTTTTTTGGAGAAAAGCTTCTGCCATCAAAGCATGATATTATTGACGATTTTTCGAAAAATACCCGCGAATATCTGGTTGAAGCTGAAATAAAAAAAGATTCAAAGCTTATTGGACAAACCATAGAAGAAGCAGGATTAAGAAACTTAAAAGGACTTTTTCTTGTAGAAATTATTCGGAAATCTTTTAAAATTTCATCTGTAAAACCAAATGTTATTTTACAAAAAGATGATTTATTAATATTTGCCGGCGATACAGAGACGATTGTTGAGATGATTAATTCTGATATAGGATTGAGATTGCCATCGGTTGGTATGTTATATAAGAAAAAGCAAACCGAAGTGGTTGAAATTGTTATATCGCATAATTCGCCAATGATTAATAAATCGGTTAAAGAGATTCGATTTAGAGCCAAATACGATGCTGCTGTTATAGCTGTACATAGAAACGGAGAAAGAATTTCCGGTAAAATTGGTGATATTATCATTAAACCTGGTGACGTACTGCTGCTATTTACCGGAGCCGATTTCGTTAGCCGGTCAAATCATACACAAGATTTTTATTTTATTTCTAAAGTAAAAGATTTTCAAAAAATGGAAGCCTACAAAACCTGGACTTTACTTGGAGGTATTATCATAACGATCCTTTTAGCTGCATTTAAAATTGTGTCTCTATTTATGGGATTAATTGTTCTAATTATGGTTTTATTAGCCATGAAAATTGCTCATCCCAAAGAATTGTCCAAGGCCATTGATTATAATTTAGCTCTCATAATTGTAATGGCTCTTGCATTAGGCACTGCCATGATAAAATCTAATGCAGCAGATTTAATTGCAGATTTTATCATCAATATTTTTCTGCCCCTGGGTAAAATAGGTTTGCTTTTTGGTATTTATTTAATTACAGCATTCCTTGCTGCATATATTACTAATATTGCAGCGGTAGCTATTATTTTCCCCATTTCGCTAACTATGGCCGCAAACCTGGAATTAAACCCGGTACCATTTGTACTTGTTGTTTCTTTTGCTGCTGCTGCTAATTTCTTAACTCCAATAGGATATCAAACAAATTTAATGGTATATGGACCTGGTAATTACTCTTTTAAGGATTTTTTCAGGGTTGGGTTTCCGTTAACCATGATTTATATGGTTGTTACAGTTAGTATTTTAAGTTTAATTTATTTTTAAGGATTTTTATGATGAGTAAAGAACGAATTACTATTGCAGTAAAAGCTGCACTAAATGCAGGCAAAGAAATACTTGAAGTATATAACTCCAGAGATTTCGAAATAAAAATAAAATCGGATAATTCTCCTTTGACTCTTGCCGATAAGAAAGCTCACAATGTAATTGTAGATATGCTAAAACCTACCAATATTCCAATATTGAGCGAAGAAGGGAAAGATATTGCTTTTACAGAAAGATCTCAATGGGAATATTACTGGTTGGTCGATCCGCTTGACGGTACTAAAGAGTTTATAAAAAGGAACGGTGAATTTACTGTTAATATAGCACTCATTCATAAAGGTATCCCTGTTGCAGGCGTAGTTTATGCACCTTATTTAAACGATTTTTATTTTGCGGTAAAAGATGTTGGAGCGTTTAAAATATCTGTTTATAATATTGATACTGAAGAACTTCAATTTGATAAATTAGTTGAGTTATCACAAAGACTTCCCATATATAAGAAAAAGGATAAATACACGATTGTAGGCAGCCGTTCGCATATGAATGAAGATACCGAAAAATTTATTGCTAATATCAAACAGGAATATGGAGATATTGATTTTATTTCTAAAGGTAGCTCGCTGAAAATTGTAATGGTAGCCGAAGGAAAAGCTGATATTTACCCTCGTTTTGCTCCAACCATGGAGTGGGATACAGCTGCCGGACATGCCATAGCCTTATTTGCCGGCTGTGAGATTACAGAAAAAGATGAAAAGACTCCTTTGGTATATAATAAAAAGGAGCTTTTGAATCCCTGGTTTATTGTAAAACGAAAAAATTTATAGTTTTTTTGTTTTTTGTATCTGTTATGGCTTCAATTTCAACTTATAACAGATTTTATTACTTATCAATTATTTTGAAAAATTAAATGCAGGAAATAGAATCAATAGAAATTCGGTATCTGAAGATTTCGGATTATCAGGAATTAAGATCTTCAATGCAAGAAGCATATCCCAATTGGCCTGGAGCTTATTGGAATGAGTCACATTTGCAAAAATTGCTTGAAGTCTTCCCCGAAGGGCAAATTGCTGTTGTAGTAAACGGAGTAGTTGTAGGTAGTGCACTGTCTTTAATCATTAAGTATGATCATTTTGGCGATGAGCATACATTCAGAGAAATTACCGGAAACTATACATTTAATACCCACACGCCCAAAGGCGATGTGTTGTACGGTATTGAAGTATTTATTAAACCTGAATTTAGAGGATTGAGACTTGCCAGAAGATTATATGATGCACGTAAAGAACTGTGCGAGGAATTAAACCTAAAAGCCATTGTCTTTGGTGGGCGCATACCCTTTTATCATAAATACGACAAAGAGTTAACACCCAAAGAATATATTCAAAAAGTTAAGCTAAAAGAAATTTATGATCCTACACTAACTTTCCAGTTAGCCAATGACTTCCATGCCAAAAAGATTTTGACGGATTACATGCCCGGTGATGAAGAATCTAAAAATTATGCCGTTTTACTTGAGTGGGATAATATTTACTATACTAAGAAAACCGTAAAACTTACATCGCAAAAATCGGTAGTTCGCCTGGGATTGATTCAATGGCAAATGCGCCAGTATAAAACAGTTGATGAACTATTTGAGCAGGTGGAATTTTTTGTGGATGCTGTTTCGGGATATAAAAGTGATTTTGCCCTTTTTCCTGAATTTTTTAATGCTCCATTAATGGCAAAATATAATCATTTATCGGAACCGGAAGCCATTCGCGAACTGGCAAAGTATACCGACGAAATGCTGGAACGGTTTCTAAAACTGGCCATTAGTTATAATGTAAATATTATTACCGGAAGTATGCCTTATGTAGTAGATGAGTCTCTTTACAACATTGGTTATCTGGTTCGCCGGAACGGTACATATGAGCAATATGAGAAAATCCATGTAACACCCGATGAGATGAAATATTGGGGAGTTAAAGGCGGTAAAAAAATTGAAGTTTTTGAAACCGATTGTGGCCCTATCGGAATTATGATTTGTTATGATGTCGAATTTCCGGAACTATCCAGAATACTTGCCCAGGAAGGAATGAAAATTTTGTTTGTACCATTTTTAACCGATACCCAGAATGGATATTCAAGGGTTCGCAGTTGTGCGCAAGCAAGAGCCATTGAAAATGAATGTTATGTTGCCATTGCAGGCGCTGTTGGGAATTTACCCAAGGTACATAACATGGATATTCAGTATGCTCAATCGGGAGTTTTTACACCTTGCGATTTTTCATTTCCTATTAATGGGATTAAAGCCGAAACAACCCCAAATACCGAAATGATATTGGTTGTTGATGTAGATCTAGATCTCATAGCTGAGTTAAATCGATACGGAAGCGTGAAAAATATGCGCGACCGCCGAACTGATTTATATGAGCTGAGATTAAAATAATACTATTTAGATAAACAAAATTTTAAGCCTTAGCCTTAGCCTTAATATTCATAATCTCTGTTTGCTCATTAATAGATTCCTGATGGATGGTTTTAAAAATTTTGCTCACAAAATCAGATTTTAAGTTTTTTTGTAAGCCTTTATCTATGCTTTTTTTAAAAATTTTATCCCAACGTCCCGGTTGCAGGATGGTCATTTTATTTTCTTTTTTATACCAACCAATAGATTGAACCAACTTCATCCGATTTTCCAGTGCATTTAATATTTCATCGTCGCATTGATCAATTTTATACCTTAAATCATCTAGTGTTTCTAATGATATACCATCAGGAACTTCATGCCTGATAATTAAATCGTTTAATAGTATTTTTAAATTTTCGGGAGTAATTTGTTGTTTTGCATCACTCCAGGCTTTATCAGGTTCAGTATGTGATTCAATCATTAATCCATCGAAATTTAAATCCAGAGCTTTTTGCGATATATCCCGAAGTAAATGTCGATTACCAGCGATATGGCTTGGGTCACAGAATAACGGAATATTGGGTATCCTGCTTTTCAATTCAATAGGTATTTGCCATTGTGGGATGTTCCGGTAAATGCTTTTTTCAAAGCTGGAAAAACCCCGGTGTATGGCGCCAATATTTGTTATTCCTGCTTTATAAAATCGTTCCAGTGCACCAATCCACAATTCAACATCCGGATTTACAGGATTCTTGATTAAAACAGGAATTTTTACTCCTTTTAAAGCATCGGCAATTTCTTGTATTGCAAACGGATTGGCTGTTGTGCGGGCTCCAATCCACAAAATATCGATTCCTGCTTTTAACGATTCGTAAACGTGTTTTACATTGGCCACTTCTGTAGAGATACTCATGCCTGTTTCAGTTTTAACACGTTTTAGCCACTCTAACCCAACAGAACCAACTCCTTCGAAAGAGTTTGGACGTGTCCGGGGCTTCCAGATACCCGCTCGGTATATATGAATCCCGCCTGATTTTAATTCTTTAGCTGTTTGTATAACTTGTTCTTCAGTTTCGGCACTGCATGGACCTGAGATAATAATGGGTTTTGAACAATCTTTAATTCCCCATTCACCTAAACTATTTATTTGTAATTGAGTTTCCATTTTATAATATTTTTTTTATTCGGTTTGCTTTATTGATCATATCTGAAATTTTATTGGTTTCGTTTTGAAAAATGGCTATTTTAAATTCTTTAAGTTTTTCTATATAAGTATCTAAAACAGAGATTACATTTTCTGCATTGTTTTCAAAAACATTGGTCCACATTTCTGAAGAGCTTTTAGCCAAACGCACTGTTGAATCGAATCCTCCACTGGCTAAGTCGAAAATATTTTTTTCGTTTTTTTCTTTGTCTAAAACGGTTAGTGCCAATGCAAATGAACTAATATGTGATATATGAGAAACATAAGCAACATGCACATCATGGTTATAAGCATTCATATATATGGGACGCATATTAAGGTAGTCGTACATTTTACGCACAATTTTTAATGCATCCGGTGAACTGTCTTCCACATCACAAAAAATTACTGCTTTACCATCATACAATCCCGATTGCGCGGCCCACGGCCCTGAATGTTCTGTTCCTGCCATGGGATGCGATGCAACATAGTTTGCTCTCTTATTATGATACTTTATTCGCTCGGTAATATTGCCTTTAATAGAACAGGTATCAGTTACGATCTGATCATTTACGCGATCGAGTATTTTTGGTAATAAGTTAATGGTTTCATTGGCTGGAATAGCCATTATGATTAAATCGGAGTTTTCTATCGCTTCATTTAATTCTA
>JAWLEM010000145.1:0-5829 GCA_041686115.1 Bacteroidales bacterium | reverse complement strand
GGATAATAATCTTCAATCGTTTTTTCCCGGGGCAGCACTTCGCCGGTTATTCTTAAAATCGCTCTGCCATTATTAATGGAATTGGTTGTAATGATTATACTTTTATTAAAATTCCCGGGCCGGTTTCTCGGATCGAAAGCCGCCTTAACAAACCCCTTTTCACCCGGCATTACAGGTTTTTGTGTCCACGTGGGCGATGTACAGCCACAAGTAGTTCTTACATTGGTAATAACTAACGGTTCACTTCCTGTGTTTGTGAAAGTAAAGGAATATTCAACGGCCCCTCCATCCTCTTTTATTTTTCCAAAATCATGTATATCTTTTTCAAAAGAAATAGTTGCTCCTTTTTGCTGCGAAAAAGCAATAAAGGCAAAAAAAGAAAAAACAATAATTAACAAACTCTTCTTTTTCATAATCGTATATTTTCCAGGATTAAACTGACAAATATTAAATATCACAAAAATAGTAATATTTTTATTTGAACTTATGTCATTAACAAACTTTAACTTTTCATATTAAAATGGTAAATTCATGCCATAATAATAAGTTAATTATGTATAACGTAATCCTGGCCAATAAGTTTTGAAAAAAGAACTTTTCACAATATTATTATTGTTATTTGCGCTAATTAACCAACCAGTAAATGCGCAGTTTTATAACGGGCATCAAATGAACTTCGGTAAAAACAGGGTTCAATACAACGATTTTTACTGGTCGTATTTTAGATTTGATAAATACGATACTTATTTTAACCAGGAAGGAGAATCTATTGCCAGATATACCGGCGAAATTGCCAACAACGAAATACTTAAAATGGAACAACGGCTTAATCATAAAATGAATAAGCGACTAATTTTTATGGTGTATAACAAATACTCCGATTTCAGGCAAAGTAACATTGGATTAGTAACCGGGAAAGAAGAGTATAATACAGGTGGTGTAACAAAAATACGTAACAATAAGGTTAGTTTATATTTTCAGGGCGATCATATCAAATACAATAAGCAGCTGCGAGCATCGATTGCCGAAGTTATGGTTATGGAAATGTTGTATGGCAATCGCCTTACAGATAATTTTGCCAACTCAACCATGCTCGATTTGCCCGAATGGTATTTAAGCGGACTTACATCGTACCTTTCCGATGAATGGAGTACCAAAATTGAAAACAGGGTTAAAGATGGAATAATCAACAACCGGTTCGAAAAATTTAACCGGCTAACAGGTGATGAAGCAACTTATGCTGGCCATTCGTTCTGGAAGTATATCAATGATTTTTATGGGAATAACGTAATTACGGATATTATTTATCTTACCAGAGTAAACAAAGGTGCAAACAGTGCAATACTAAATGTTTTAGGCCTGCCATTTAAAGAAATAACCAAACAATGGATTGACTATTACCAGGATTATTTTCAAAATCAAGACCTGGGCATCGATACCATCAACCAAAAAGAAACCATTCGATCAGGCAAGAATTCCCAGGTGATCTCGCAGGTAAAATTAAGTCCTGATGGAAATAATCTGGCCTACATCACAAACGAGCTGGGAAAATATAAAATCTGGATTTTTAATGAACAAACAAAAGAACACCATAAAATTTTTAAACACGGGCACAAAATCAAACAAATTACCGATTATACTTACCCTGTTTTAAGCTGGCATCCTTCAGGCAATTTTTTAACCATAATAACCGAACAAAAAGGAGGACTAAAGCTTATCCAGTATGATTTATCCAATGAAAATTTCACATCGCGTAACCTGCTTTATTACGACAAAATTTTAGACTTTAATTACGCTGATGATGGTTCAAAAATGGTTTTTTCGGCTGTAAAAGATGGTAAAACAGATATTTACATTTTCGACCTGGCATCATCTACCAGTAATCAAATAACCGATGACCGAGCTGATGATTTTAACCCGAGATTTATTCAAAACTCATCAAAAATTATTTTTAGCTCTAACAGGTTAAACGATACTATATCAAATCATTATAACAACCCATTTTTAAATCTCTTTATTTATGATTTAAAAAATGATGATGATAAATTATTAAACTTAACTCAATCAAAATACACTAAAGAAATATCACCCTTCGAAATTGAACCGGATAATTATCTTTATCTGAGCAACCAGAATGGCATATACAATTTATTTCAGGGAAAATTCGACAGTACCATAAGCCATATTGATACAGCAATTCATTACCGGTATATTTTAAATAAAAAAGCCTTAACCAATTATAATACCAATATTTTAAAGCATCATTTAAGTGCTAATAAGACAGATTACTCCTTTTTATATTACACCAAGGGGCAATATCATATACAAAAAACAACACTCAATGATTCTGCATTTTCTACACAAAAGCATTTAAAACAAACAAGCTACAGCAAATTGATGAAAAAACAGGCCGATAGTCTGCAAAATATACTTTATGAAAAAAATAAACCATTAGATACTTTACGCATTTTATCTGAAGAGGATAATAAGGTTGACATTAACCATTATATTTTTGAAATTGAAAAACCTTATTATTCCTATAAATATAAAGGGGAAAAAAGAGATACATCCAAATTGAGCAGGCAATTCCCCAAAATTCACATTTATGAGCGCACATTTTACACCGACCATATCGTAAGCCAGGTCGATTTTGGTTTTTTAAATAATACCTATCAGGCATTTACAGGCGGAGCAGTATATTTTAACCCCGGATTTAATGCCTTACTAAAAATCGGTGCTTACGATTTGCTCGAAGATTACAAAGTTATTGCAGGAGTAAGATTCTCGGCAGATTTTAAAAGTAATGAGTATTTGGTAAGTGTCGAAAATCTTAAACGAAAAATTGATGAGCAGATTGTTTTCCACCGCCAAACATTCGAAAACATTACCGAACAATTTGTATCCAACACGCAAACCCATAAATTAATGTACATTCGTACTATTCCTTTTAGCCAGGTAAACGCCATAAAAGGAACCTTAACGCTCCGGCACGACAAACAGATTTACCTGGCAACCGACCGGAATACACTCCAAACTCCCGATATACATAAACTTTGGGGTGGGCTTAAGTTTGATTATATCTTCGATAACACCATAAGTACAGGTATCAACTTATATCACGGAACCCGCTATAAAATTTTTGGCGAATACTATAATCAAATGAATCAATCACAAACAGATTTATTTGTTGTTGGGTTAGATTTCAGGCACTATCAGAAAGTACACCGCGATTTAATTTTTGCTGCACGGTTGGCAGCAAGCACATCGTTTGGCAACAGCAAGTTAATATATTATTTAGGGGGCGTAGATAACTGGACAAATTTCTCGCAAAAAACACCAACTTTCATACCACTAAGCGAAATCCCGATTAATGAAGATGAAGATTATGCTTATCAGGCTGTGGCAACAAATCTGCGGGGATTCCCACAAAATATCAGAAACGGGAATAGTTTTGCGCTGATCAATACAGAATTAAGATGGCCATTTGTAAAATACTTTTCAACCTATCCTATTAATTCATCATTTTGGTCGAACCTGCAACTGGTTGGATTTTTTGATGCAGGAACAGCCTGGACGGGATTATCGCCATACGCAGAAGAAAATGCATACGACAAGCAAGTAACCGAAAGAGGCCCAATTACAATTACCATTGATACCGAAAGAGATCCAATTGTGGCAGGGTATGGATTTGGAATAAGGGCTATGCTTTTTGGGTATTTTACAAGATTCGACTGGGCATGGGGAATAGAAAATCAGAAAATTACACCCGGAATATTTTATTTTTCATTAAGTTTAGATTTTTAAACTGATTAACTATGACTATAGAACAAAAAATAAAAGGCCTTAGCAAAAAATATTTTAAGCAGGTTGTTGAGATAAGAAGGCACTTACATCAATATCCTGAATTATCTTTTAAAGAATATGAAACATCAAAATATATCGTATCGCTACTTAAAAAATGGGATATTGAATATGAACCGGGCATTGCCGAAACCGGAATTGTTTGTTATATCAAAGGCAAAAATCCCGAAAGGAGAACCATTGCATTAAGAGCCGACATGGATGCTTTACCTGTTGAAGAAAAAAATAATATACCCTACAAATCTAAAAACAAAGGAGTGATGCACGCTTGTGGCCACGATGCCCATACAGCATCGTTGCTTGGTACCATTCTTATTCTTAATGATTTAAAAACCGAGTTTGATGGTACGATCAAATTTATTTTTCAACCTGCTGAAGAGAAACTGCCGGGCGGTGCCAAATTAATGATTGACGAAGGAGTGTTAAAAAACCCTGAACCGGAAATTGTTATTGGACAGCACGTATATCCTGAATTGCAGGCCGGGAAAATTGGTTTTAAAACAGGTGCTTACATGGCATCCAGCGACGAGATTTATATAACCATTAAAGGAAAAGGCGGACATGGGGCAATGCCGTCCAAAATTAACGATACCGTGCTTATTGCATCACAAATAATTGTTGCACTACAACAAATAACAAGCAGATTTGCCCCTACAGAAATTCCAACCGTTTTATCATTTGGCAAAATTATCGGCAATGGTGCAACCAATGTTATCCCCGACGAGGTTTATATTGAAGGAACTTTCAGAACCATGGACGAAGACTGGAGAAATAAAGCACATCAAAAAATTAAAGAAATAGCCAAAGGCTTAGCTAAAAGCATGGGTGCTAAAGCAGAAATTAATATTAAAGTAGGATATCCGGTTTTAATCAATGATGATGTGGTTACGCAAAAAGCAATAAAAGCAGCTAAACAATTTATTGGAAATAATAATGTTGTTGATCTGGATTTTAGAATGACCTCGGAAGATTTTGCTTATTACTCCCAAATTAAACCATCGGTTTTTTATCGATTAGGGACCGCTACCAAGGAAAGCTTAGATTGTTCACCCTTACATTCGGCACATTTCAACATAGATGAGAAAGCATTGGAAACCGGAACAGGAACCATGGCATATCTGGCCATACAATTTTTAGATCAATAAATAAATTGTTATAATGCCTGAATAATCGATTAAACAATCGTTATTTAGAATCATTCTAAATTTAATAAAAAAGCTTATTTATATTAAGTTTTGTTTTTCTATTCAAATTTTGGGAATAATTTTGTAATTGAATTATTCACATATTTAAACTAAAATTTAAAATCATGGCTTACGTAATAACAGATGACTGCACAGCTTGTGGTACATGTATAGATGAATGCCCGGTAGAAGCAATATCAGAAGGTGATATCTACAAAATTGATCCAGAACTTTGCACTGATTGTGGTGCTTGCGCTGATGTTTGCCCGGTAGAAGCAATTCATCCGGAATAAACCAAAGCTGGGAAAAATATTTAAAAGCTGCCTCAATTACAGGCAGCTTTTTTAATGTTGAGCAAATATTAAGAGTCTTTGCTTTGTCAGCAGGTTAAAATTCCTATTCACAAAATTTTTTATTACTTTTCGCCCAATTAATTTAACCGAACCAAAATTATGTCGTTAGTTGAAGAATTTGATAAAACAGGCAACTGGTTTTTTAAGTACCGCAGCTTTTTGCCGGTAATTTTATATCCGCTCGCCACCCTTGTTTTAATTTTTAATTTTAAAGAAGATATTAAACTGCAGGAGTTAACCTGGTCGATCATTTGCCTTAGTATTTCTCTTTTTGGGTTGCTCATTCGTATACTTGTAATTGGATTTGCCCCTAAAGGAACATCGGGCAGAAATACAGCCAAACAGGTTGCCGAAAAACTTAATACAACAGGGATTTATTCCGTAGTAAGGCATCCGCTTTATTTGGGAAACTTTTTAATGTGGTTTGGCAT
>JAWLEM010000144.1:0-5880 GCA_041686115.1 Bacteroidales bacterium | reverse complement strand
AAATGTAGGCCCTGGATTTGGAGATGTTAGCTCATTAGGTAATTATGCCGCTATTCCTGAATTTGGGAAATGGGTATTAACAGCCAATATGATTTTAGGGCGATTGGAAATTTATGCCGTTATGTCACTGCTAATGGTTAAAACCTGGAGATTTTAAATTATTGAAAACGTTTTCCTCCTTCTCTGGCTCTTCTTTCGGGACGCTTGTTCATTCTCCTGCGTTGTGGTCCAAACCCCTGATCGTCAATCATTCGCATAAACATACGTTGTAATTTTTCCTGTTGTTCTTCGTTACAAATATCTTTTAATTCCAAAAAGTGATTATAGGTATTCCTTTTCAGTTTATAGTGCAGTGAGCCAATGTCATTAGCTATTTTGTCAAGTTTTTCTTTATCGGGATTTTCTTTCGATACTTCATCTATCATTTCAACTCTTTTGATTTGCAGCTGTTTGGCAATTTCTCTCGATTTAATCATGTTTTGGTGGTTAATATCCCGAAACTGGTTAAACTGATCAGGTGTTAATTGAAGCTCATCCCTAAAGAATCTGTACATGCCTTGTTCTTCAACCCTTTGTCTGAGCTGAATATAATCATCATTGATTGTTGGAGTGGTTCTGTTTCTGTAAATAATAGTCGATAATGCTGCAATATTAACTACTACAAGAAATATAATTAAACCTGTTATTAGATGTTTTTTTGTGTGTGTATTCATTGTTTTCTGTTTATCCAAATTACTTATTTTTTTCGTCATCTTCAGTAATTAATACATTTTCTATCGATTCAATCTGAAAATCGTTCAAATATTGATATTCCGCAAAAGCTTCAATGTAATCATCACTTACCAGTTCGTTTTCTGCTATTTTTGTATCATAATTTGTACCCGAACCAATGAGTATGCCAATATATACAGCTAAAACCAACGATACCATATAGATGGCTGGTTGTAATATTTTTTTTGCCCAAACAATACCAGAAACAGATTCCTGTTTTGCCTTTTGGTTTTCCATTCGCTGCTTTAACCGGGTATAATAAAATGGCTGCTCCGGAATTTTTTCTTTATCATTCAAATGATCCATGGTTTGTGCAAATTTCGTATATATAGAAGAACATTCAGGGCAATTATTTAAATGCTCATCTATTTTAACTTTTAAATGCACAGATAAATTTCCTTCATGATATTGATAAAGTTTTTTATGTATTTGATTGCATTTCATAATAGTTCTTTTGTTGTTAGACACTTATGGAATAATAATATTACAATTTGTTTAATTTTTTTTATAGTAATCGATAATTATTTTCTGTAATTTATTTTTACCCCGGTTGATTAAAACTCCTACTTCCGATACACTGATATTCATTATCTCGGCAATCTCTTTATAAGGTAATTCTTCAAAATTGCTTAGTGTAATGGCGATATTTTGTTTTTCTGGTAATTTTTTTAACGCATCATGCAAAACTTTTTTATTTTCGTCCAGTTCCATATCTTGCCCGGGTTGTAGCTCATCATCAACAGGGTCAATACGCTTATTTTCATCACCAAATAAAACATCAAGGCTTGTAAACCATTTGTTCTTTTTTTTTGATCTTAAGAAATTTAATGATTTATTTACTGCTATCCTGTACAGCCAGGTTGTAATTTTTGAATCGCCCCTAAACTGGTCAATCGATTCATAAATCTTAATAAAAACTTCCTGCGAAATATCCATCGAATCATCAAAATCATGTAAAATGTTGTTGCATACATTCAATACCAGTTGATGATATTTTTCGACAAAAAGCTTAAAAGCAGTCTCGTCGCGGGCAGCAATTTTTTCTATTAATATTTTATCGTCCATTGATGGTAATTACCGATTCAGCATTTTGTTTTTTTTTGACACCCAAAATCTGATTTTATTACAACATTAAAGGTATAATGATTTTTTTGTTTTATGAACATATAATCACATCAATTGTTTTTTATAAAAACTACAAAACTAAAAACACTTATTATGACAAAATTGAATGATATTTTCAACCGGTTGTGGGCTGATTATACCACACAAAACCCATCGGCAAAGCAAGTGTATGATCTTTTTACCAATGCTGGCGAAAAAGTACTCAACGATCATATTGCTTTCAGAACTTTCGATCATCCCAAAGTAAATATTGATGTTCTGGCAAAACCCTTTTTAAATAATGGATACCAGGAAAAAGGTTCCTATGAATTTGAAGCAAAACATCTGTTTGCCAAACATTTTGAGCATAAAACCGATAAAAATGCTCCCAGAGTATTTATTAGCCAATTGAAAACGAAAGATTTTAGCGATTTTTTGCAAAATAAGGTCAAGGAAATTGTGATTAATACATCAGATCAGGTATTGCGATCGGATGACTTAATTTATGCCGGTAATATTTGGGGAACGCCATCATATGAAACGTATTTGAAATTACGCGATGAATCGGAATATGCTGCCTGGGTTTATGTTTACGGCTTTAGAGCCAATCATTTTACCATAAGTATTAATGCACTTAAAAAATATGATACCATTGAAAAGGTCAACCAGTTTTTAAAAGACAATGGTTTTTTATTGAATTCATCGGGAGGTGAAATAAAAAGAACAAAGGAAGAATTGCTTCAGCAATCGAGCATTATGGCTAATCATATTGAAGTTGATTTTAAAGAGGGTACTTACAGTATTCCTGGTTGCTACTATGAATTTGCTCAACGGTATCCTGATGAAAACGGAGCGCTTTATAGTGGATTTATTGCTAAATCTGCCGATAAGATTTTTGAAAGTACAGATTATTATAAAAAGTAATATTTGGGTTAAATCATACGAATATTTGTCCGTTGTTTTATCACAACGGATTTTTTATTATTGCTCAATTTCAATTTTCTTAATGTTTTCTGAGATGAATCATTACTTATTTTTTAAGTTTGCATTGATTATAAAAGTTGCAGCATGAAAATAAGTGGATTTACAATGGGTAAAAATGTGGATAAGTTATATTATCCCATAAAACCAGCTATCATGTCAATTTTGCCAATTGTTGATGAGTTTATTGTTGCTCTTGGCAAGAGCGATGAAGACGATAAAACACGCGAAGAAATATTAAGCATCAACAGCAATAAAATTAAAATAATAGATACAGTTTGGGATTTGGATAAATTTCCTAATGGCATGGAGAATGCCCACCAAACCGACATTGCAAAAAGCCATTGTACCGGCGATTGGCTTTTTTACCTGCAGGCTGATGAAGTCATTCATGAAAAGTTTTTGCCTGTAATAAAGAAACGATGCCAGGAATTGCTTAACGATAAAGAAATAGAAGGCTTACTGTTCAGATATAAACATTTTTGGGGCGATTACCGTCATTACCATTTTTCACATCGTTGGTATAAACATGAAATAAGAATTGTACGCAACGATCCCGAAATTCATTCGTGGGAGTCTGCGCAATCATTTCGGCGAATACCCAATTTTGATGGTATTCATTATCGTCAGCAGGAGGGAACCTATAAACTTAAAGTTGCCAGGGTCGATGCTGATGTTTATCACTATGGGTGGGTGCGTCCACCATCACTTATGAAGAAAAAAATGAGGGCACTGGATACTATCCATAAAGGAGAATCAGGAACTCTAAAAAATGATGATTTTTATCGAAATTTTGACTACGGGCCTCTTAACCGGCTTATAAAATTTGATGGGACCCATCCTGAGGTGATGAAAGAATGGATGAGAAAATTTGACTGGGGAAATGAATTGCAATATTCAGGAAAACCGTCCAGAACACGCAAAAAACATGCACATGAAAATTTAAAATACCGCTTGGTTACCTGGATCGAAAACAACTTGTTAGGTGGTAAAACTATTGGGGGATTTAAAAATTATATTCTTCTTAAACGCTAATTGTTGTTACAAAAAAACCGAATTGTTAATAAAATGCCGTTTAACACAAAAAACTTCATGTTTAGTCATTGTGTGCAATAGCTACAAAAGATTATCTTTGTGTTGTGCCAGTTTTTATGGTTCTTAAGTTATTAATATTGAATGTATCAGAGTTATGATAAAACAAAAAACACTACACATATTTTTACCTCTTTTTATTATTCTGTTTACCAGTCAACTTTTGGCTCAAAATGGCAGGCCTGATTTTATACGCGAACACGAAGAAATATGGGTTGATTCAGTTATGAATGAACTCTCGCTAGAAGAGCGGATAGGCCAGCTTTTTATGGTGGCTGCCTATTCAAATAAAGATGAAAGTCATAAAGATGAGATTGCACATTTGATCGAAAAATATAAGATTGGCGGGTTAATTTTTTTTCAGGGTGGCCCTGTACGACAAGCTAACCTAACAAATCATTACCAATCCATATCGGATGTTCCTTTACTTGTTGCTATTGATGGAGAATGGGGATTGGGAATGAGATTAGATTCAACCATTAGTTATCCTCGCCAAATGATGCTGGGTGCAGTTCAGAATGATTCTCTTATTTATCAGATGGGATATGATATTGGTGAACAAATGAAAAGACTCGGGATTCATATCAATTTTGCACCTGTTGTGGATATCAATAATAATCCGAACAATCCGGTTATCAATGTACGTTCTTTTGGCGAAGACCGAATTAATGTTAGCAAAAAATCAATTGCTTATATAAATGGCATGCAAGATGCCGGAATAATTGCAGTGGCTAAACATTTTCCCGGACATGGTGATACCAATATGGATTCTCACTATTCGCTGCCATTAATTGGCCATCCAAAAGAGAGATTAGACTCTGTGGAGCTTTTCCCCTTTCACCGGGTAATAGATGCCGGAGTTAAAGGTATTATGGTTGCTCATCTTAGTGTTCCTGCACTTGAACTTGATATTAATATTCCAACAACATTGTCGAAAGCTGTGGTTACCAATTTTCTTAAAACAGAAATGAATTTTGATGGTTTGATTTTTACCGATGCACTCAATATGAAAGGAGTAACCCAGAATTTTAGTTCGGGCGATATTGAATGTATGGCTGTTGACGCAGGAAATGATGTACTACTATTTCCTGAAGATGTTTCAAAAGCAATCTCAAAAATTAAAAGACAAGTAAAAAAAGGAGATATTCCCCAGGTAAGGATAGATGAAAGTTGCCGAAAAATTCTTGTAGCAAAATACCAGGCAGGACTAAACAATTTTGATAAAAAGGAAAAGTCTGTTGCAATCGAAAAATTAGATGATGATCTGAATAAAGTGATGTATGAAGTTACCCGTCGGGAATTAATAAAATCAGGACTTACACTAATTCAGAATAAGAATGATATTGTTCCCATTCAATCATTGAAAAATAAAAAATTTGCATCGTTAGCTTTTAATACCGGTGAAATATCGGAATTTCAAAAAACATTATCAAAATATGCCCGGGTCGATCACTATATTTTTGATGCATCACAAGCTGATATTATATTACAAATGCTTAACGATTATGATGTTGTTTTTACAAGTTTGCATAACTCTTCATTTTGGCCGGCAAATAATTATAAAATAAAAAATGATCATCTTCAGTTTATTGGTCAGTTATCAAAAGAAACAAAGGTAATATTGAGCGCATTTGCAAACCCTTATAGTCTTCGAGAGTTTCAGTTGCTAGATGCACTTGATGCTGTTCTGGTTAGTTATTCTGATGAGAAAACCATTCAAAATTATGCTGCTCAGGCTATTTTCGGCGGATCAGAAATTTCCGGAAAACTTCCGGTTACAATTAATAATAGTTATCCCTTGGGTTTAGGTGTGTCTATTAAAAAAAAAATAAGACTCCAATATGGCATCGCTGAGCAGGTGGGTATTTCATCCCAAAAATTGAAAAAGATCGATTCTCTTGCCCAATTTGCAATTGATACTATGGCTACACC
>JAWLEM010000143.1:0-5951 GCA_041686115.1 Bacteroidales bacterium | reverse complement strand
ATGTTTTTTTTATCCACAACAAATAAAGTTAAAAAGCGTTTAAGAAAAATATCTTAAACGCTTAATAATTAAATTATTTACCTGTATTAATATCACTAGAGTCTTTTAAAATAGCACTCTTATCGATTTTAATTTTTACGTTATTATCAATTTCAACAATAACATAATTGTCCTTAAGTCCATCAACTTTACCGTAAATTCCACCTGTTGTTATTACTTTATCGCCCTTTTGAAGCGATTCGCGATATTTTCTAAGTTCTTTTTGACGCTTCATTTGTGGGCGAATCATAAAGAAATAAAAAATAAGGATTATTAATAATAACGGTAAAAAAGATGTTAACGGATTTGATCCTTCTGCGGGTTGCCCCATCAATAATACATACAATAAATTATTCATCATTTTTAAATTTAATTAAGATTTATATTTATTTTTTTATAACATTTGCTTTTATAGATAATGTATGCTTTTCCTGCGATGTATTCATTTTCAGCATAATATTTTTATATTGTACTCCCTGTTTTCCGGTACTGTCGAAAACAATTTCAATGGTACCTTTTTCACCAGTCGGAACCGGTTGTTTTGTATAATTGGCAACTGCACAACCACAGGTAGAATAAGCATCTTTTATTATCAGGCCTGATTGGCCGGTATTTTTATAATTAAAAATATAAGAAACCTTCTCTCCCTGAACTAAAGTTCCAAAATCATGGTACAGTGTATCAAATTTAACATCAGATGTTCCTGTTATATTGTTTTTAAAGTGATCATCACCCGATTTTTTATCATTTTTATAAGAACATGAATAAACAATTTGTACGATAAAAAGTAAAATTAAGAATAAATATTTGCGTTGCATTTTACTGATCATTCAATTGTTTTAATTTAACATACAAAGTAATGATTTATTTTGTAAATCATCAAGAAATATCAAATTTCACCCACTAAACCTCTTCCGGTTTTTTTTATTTTTCCTTCATCTTTCAGATGGCTGACAATTTTGTCCAAAACCCCATTAATAAAAACATTACTTTTATGAGTACTGTAATATTTTGCAATTTCAATATATTCATCTAATGTAACTTTTACGGGTATTTCGTTAAATTCAATCAACTCCGATATGGCCATTGTCATAACCACAATATCGATAAAAGCAACCCGTTCAATATCCCAGTTTTTAATATATTCAGAGATAAGATCCTGATAATCGGCTTGATTGATAATTGATTTTCGAAACAATCGCTTGGCAAAATCCTTATCCTCATCATTTTTATACAATAACATTAAATTTGCTGTTTCGTTACTTGATGCCTTAAAACTATTGATTGTTTTAATAACCATACTGGTAACAAATTCCAAATCGTCGTTCCAATAAATACTTTGTTCTTCGAGATTTTGATGCAGCGGTTCATGAAAAATGATAACTTTCGCATACAGGTTTGCAATAAACTTCTTGTCTTCTTTATATGATGTTTGTTCAGAACTCATATAATTCTGATATATCTCAGAATCTTTGATTGTCAGATACAAACTTTTTATTAGCTCCGGATTATTTACCCAGCTTAATTTATTTTCATTGAGATACTTTCTTAAAAAGACATTATCTTCTAACTGCTTAACCAGCTTGTTATCAACGAATTTTGTGTTAGGATGTAAATCATCATGTGTAGGTACCAGTTTTTGGGAAGCCAGGTCAATCCTAGATTGTGCATACTTAACAATATCAATAATTAATAAAAAAAGATAATGGTATAAATCGTAGGATTTTTTAATGCTAAAAAACAATTCTTTTTCAGCCTGATTGATCGATTGCCCATTTGACTTGAAATGAGCATAACAGATTTGAAGAATTTTAATGCGTATTAATCTTCGGCTAATCATTTTATAAGAACTCCTTAATATTTTATGTTTAGATATGAGAATGCAAAGTAAGCGATTTTTTTAAAATAGATAACAGGTTTTCATCATTAATTTCAATTTATATAACGATTCTTTTATCGAAATTTTGGCATTAATTCTCCACCAATTAAAATTTAAATATTATCAGAGTTGACAGTTGAACGCATTCACAAAAAAGATAAATAAAGAACATCAATTCGTTTCCTAACAATTGTTAATCCCAAAATTGTCATTAGAAATATCCTAATGACAATCAGACAAAGAAAATCTAAACCATTCAATAAAATTGAATGATAAGGCTTTCTATGTCGGGATTAACCCGATACGGCTTCCGTCTGTTGCTGTTCGCAGTTATTAAAAACTCCAAACGACAAATACGGGTTAATAGAATTGTTGAAAACAGGGATTTTAAAAAAAAGTAAAATTTTGATGATTTAATAAATATTTTTTTACTTTTGAGTGATGTTTTAATTTAAACAATTAAATTATTTAAAGATGGATGGATACGACAAAAATGAAGAGTTAGAGAAAAATGAAAACGGAAACGGAAACGGAAATGGAAGCGAGAGCAATAACAACCGACGTGACGAAATTTTCTCTAAAGTTGTAAGAGCTGGGAAAAGGACTTACTTTCTTGATGTAAAAACAACCAGAAAAAATGATTATTATCTTACCATCACAGAAAGTAAAAAAAGGTTTAATCGGGACGGAAGACATTATTTTGAAAAACACAAAGTTTTCTTGTACAAAGAAGATTTTGACAAATTTACCGAAAACCTGCAAGAAGTAATCGACTTTATTAAAAATGCAGTTCAGAATCAGGAAACACATGAACATGCAGAAGTCGGCGCTGAAGTTGAAAGTACAAACAAAGAAAATTATTCTTCAGACGTTAATTTCGATGACCTGGGAGATCAAAAGGAATAAAAAATAAAAGGCTGGCTTTATTGCCGGCCTTTTTCATTTCTTACGATCGCTATCAATCATATTTTTTCATCTTATCTTCGATGGTAACCTTACCGTCCTTTCGGTTTTGGATTTTTATATAAACCAATAATTCATCGGCACCTTTCTCGAAACATACATCCTGAATCTTTTCAATAACACTCATAATTTGCTGGTAAGGCCCTTCAATAACAGTTTCGAACGGACAAACCCGGTATTTTAAACCCGATTGGTTAATAACCTGAATAGCATCATCAACAAGGTCATAAGCTTCTTTAGTCTTTGATTTGGGCAGTACTTGGACTGCAATGTTTACATTATTATTCATAGCCATTAGCTTTTAAATTCCTTTATTTTTAAAAAAACTTTTTATCTCATTATAATCCAATATTTTAACATTGGTAATTAAGTATTGTGTATATAAAAAATCTCCATATTGATTCGTCTCATGGATTGCATTATTAATCACGTTGCCAATAGACACATCGATAGGTATAAGGGCAATTACAGAAGCATGATTTTTATTAAACTTGATTTTTTCGATCTTACAATGATTGATTTTAAAAATATCGTCAAATTCTGATTTAACAATTTTCTTTTGAGATTCAGAAAATTCCTGATTTGTTTTTAACTTACAAGCAATAAAATACCTGAGCTTCTCTCCTTTTCCTCCTAATCCGGTGGATATAAAAACCTGATTTTCATCCAGCAAGCTTGTTTCAAGGCCAATTCTGCAATGTTGAAATGCAAGTACTGCCCAGGAGTAAATATCCTTTTGCCCTGAATCGATCACTTTCTCGATTATCCGGTAAGATTCTGGTTTATTAATATTAGATAACTCGGCTAATAAATTTTTCTTCTCATCAACGGCAATATTCTGATCAAAAAGCTTGTCCTTTTCTGCAAAAACGTCTTCAGTATCTCTTTTACTTTCAGACAGTTCATTTACCAATTCAAAAAATTCAACCTGCAAATTCACATCTACCTGCTCTTCCAGGATACTAAAATCACCTCCCAGTTCATTCAATATTTCTTTTAACTTTTCGTAAATATTATCCCGCTCCATAAAAAATCTTTTGCAACAAACTTAAGTTTTTTTTGCCAGTTATACAGTTTTTTTCATAACCGTGAAAGCCTGAATTAATTACAAATAATTATTACACTATAAAAACAACAAACAGTTCAAATGATTGTTAGAAAAATACCATCATTTAGGTATTGTCTATTCAATGGAATACAATTATTTTTGGAATCTTTTACTTACACTATATTAGAAAAAACAGATGCGATTATCGCAATTAAAAGATAATGAACAAGGGATAATTACTAAAGTGCGCGGACGAGGAGCATTTCGTAAGCGTATTACAGAAATGGGATTTGTAAAAGGGCAAATTGTAAAAGTAATCAAAAATGCACCTTTAAAAGATCCTGTTCAGTATAGTATTATGGGTTACGAAGTATCGTTACGCCGTAGCGAAGCATCATTAATAGAGGTCATTACAGAAGAAGAAGCAAAAGAATTCACCGATCAATCTTTTAATGGTGTAATTAACGAAATATCGCTAAAGACATCTGCCAGAAAAAAAGGCAATGAGATTCAAATCGCCCTGGTAGGGAATCCCAACTCAGGAAAAACTTCGCTATTTAATTTTGCATCTAAATCAAGAGAACATGTTGGCAATTATAGTGGGGTAACGGTCGATTCCAAAACAGCGCTTTGTAAAGTTGATGATTATTTACTAAATATTACCGACTTACCGGGCACATATTCATTATCAGCCTACTCACCCGAAGAGTTGTTCGTGCGTAAATTTATTTTAGGCGAAATGCCCGATGTGGTTATCAATGTGGTCGATGCATCTAACCTTGAACGAAATCTATACCTTACCACACAGCTCATTGATATGGATATAAAAGTGGTAATTGCATTAAATATGTACGATGAGTTAAGGAAAAAGGGTGATGAGTTTGATTTTGATTCCCTGGGTAAGATGATCGGTATTCCGATAATCCCTACCATTGGTTCGAAAGGATTCGGAATAAAAGAATTGTTCCAGAAAGTAATTGATGTTTACGAAGATAGAGACCCAACAGTTAGGCATATACACATCAATTATGGAAAGGATGTTGAAAAAGCCATTCACAACATTCAGGATGAAATATGGGAAAATAAAAGATTAACCGATATTGTTTCGTCAAGATTTTATGCCATTAAGTTACTGGAAAAAGATGAAGCAGCGAACTTTTCATTATCAAAGTGGGATAATTATGATAAAATAAAGCAACTGGCCGATTTAGAAATAAAAAAAATTGAATCGCTATTAAGCGACGATACTGAAACAGTAATAACGGATGCCAAATATGGCTTTATTGCAGGAGCACTAAAAGAAACCTATAAAGGGAATATTCAAACCCGGCGGAAAAATACTGAAAAAATCGATCGGTTTTTAACCCACAAATATTTTGGATTTCCCATATTTATTTTCTTTTTATGGCTAATGTTTCAATCTACATTCACACTCGGACAGTATCCGATGGAATGGATTGATTATTTAATTGGTTTGCTGGGCGATGGAATTAATAATATTATGGCAAGCGGTCCTTTAAAAGATTTAATCATTGATGGTGTAATTGGAGGTGTTGGAGGTGTTATTGTCTTTCTTCCCAATATTTTGATTTTATTCTTCTTTATTTCATTAATGGAAGATACCGGATATATGGCTCGTGCGGCATTTATCATGGATAAAATTATGCATCAAATCGGATTACATGGCCGATCGTTTATTCCGCTAATTATGGGATTTGGTTGCAATGTTCCTGCTATTATGTCAACAAGGACCATAGAAAATCCGCAAAACCGGCTGCTAACTATACTTATTAATCCATTTATGTCGTGCAGTGCCCGGTTACCGGTTTATGTTCTCATTATCTCAGCATTCTTTCCAGGACATCCCGGCACAGTTCTTTTCTCCATATATATGATTGGCATTGCAATGGCTGCATTGGTTGCCATAATATTTAAGAAAACGATTTTTAAATCAAAGGAAGTTCCTTTTGTAATGGAATTACCGCCATATAGAATTCCAACATTACGCAATTCAACCCGGCA
>JAWLEM010000142.1:0-5972 GCA_041686115.1 Bacteroidales bacterium | reverse complement strand
TTAGCAAATTGATCAAATCCCATGGTTCCGTTTTTACCTCCATGGAAAAATGCTGTGTGATACCCTTCTTTTTTTAGTAAGTTCGGAATTGCATTGATTTTATTGGATGAGAATTGAGAGGTAATATAAGGGTTGTCTGTTAACGCTGGTAAACCGGCTATTATCGATGGCATAGCTTCAATGGATCGTTTCCCGTTGGCAAATGCATTCGTATATACTAAACTGTTAGTACATAACGAATCAAGAAATGGAGTGTATCCTTTACCATTATTTAAAAATCCAATATATTCTTTCGAAAAACTCTCTAAAATAATAAGTACTATATTTTGTTTATTATTTTCTTCTTTCGAATTGTACAGGTGAACAGGTGAATATATATGATTTAGCGTTTCCGAATCATAATATTGGTTTACTTCAAATGATTTTGTTCCCAACGATTTCATGATGGTAAAAGGAGTATTTAAAACCAAAGGGATATTTTTGGCTGACGTATACTTTGCAGCATGAATTACACGCAAAGGTTTAAGTTGAAAACCGCCACGGCCGCCTAATAATCCAATACCCATAAAAAAGATAAAAAGTACCAGTTGATAAAGAAAAACAGTTGTTTTAATTTTTGTTTGTTTAAATTTGGTATAGTCTGACTTTGGGTAAATACGGTAAATCCCGTAAATAAAAAGTAACCACAAAACAATTAAATACCAATAGTCTTTTATAAAACTTGGCAATAGCGTAATAAAATCCTGTCCAAGCCACACGGAACTAAAAAAATCAGCTGTTAATCTTTTATGCTCAAAATCAAAAAATTTGGTATCAATAAAATTAACCGAAAGCAGTAATGCATTAATAAAAACGAATATAAATTTTAAGGTATTTTGATAGGAGGTTTTACTTTTAAAATCGCCGGGTACTAAACTTAATATAATAAAAGGCAGATTGAAATAGAAAAGAGCAGATATGTCGAATCGGATGCCATAGAAAAATATTTTAAAAAGCTCGGATATATTTATTGCTCCAAAATAATTAAGGTTAAACAGATAAAAAATCACTCTCGACAAACTAAAGCAGGCAATAAGTAATAAAAAGCGAAAAAAGAAAAGTTTTACATGATTAAAATAATTTTTCATTTTAAGGTATCGCTTATAAGTCGAAGTTATTGGAAAATGACAAAAATATATACAAGTTTCTGAATCACCAAATATCTCATTTAATTAGAATTAACCCGGACTAAATATTTAGGCTTATAAAAAATTGATTAACAGTTAATTGTTTTATAAATTGCAAAGTTATTCAAAAATCGTATATGTTAAAAAACTTATATGTTAAAGAACAATATTTTAAGCATGCATTTTGATTTGAAAATATTAGTCAGATTTGTTGAATATAGGTACTTTTGCAAAAAAAATATTTACTTATGAAACCTTCACATATAGAACATATTGGAATTGCTGTAAAAAATCTTGATGAAACAATCAAGTATTACGAAGATGTTTTAGGCTTAAAGTGCTATAATATCGAAGAAGTAAAAGATCAAAAAGTTAAAACCGCTTTTTTTAAGGTTGGCGATACTAAAATTGAGTTACTTGAATCGACCGATCCGGAAGGGCCGATTGGAAAATTTATTGAGAAAAAAGGAGAGGGCATACACCATCTGGCTTTTGCCGTAAATAATATTGAAGAAACTTTGAAAAAAGCAGAAGACAAAGGGGTAAGATTAATTGATCAAAAGCCCCGCAAAGGTGCTGAAGGACTTGATATCGCATTCTTACATCCTAAATCTACCTTTGGAGTACTTACTGAATTGTGCGAAGACAAAAATAAATCATAAAATATAATTTCATATTATAATTTTTTTCAGTCAAATGAATAAACAAGATAAAATAAAACAACTTATTGATTTAAGAGCTCAAGCTAAACTTGGTGGTGGCGAGAGCAAAATTGAATCGCAACATAACAAGGGTAAATTAACTGCTCGCGAACGAATTGAAATTCTGCTCGATGAGGGTAGTTTCGAAGAGTTTGATATGTTTGTAACACACCGTTGTACTAATTTTGGATTAGAAAAGAAGAAGATTCTTGGAGATGGTGTAGTAACAGGATCAGGAACAGTTGATGGCCGTGTAGTTTACGTATATTCACAGGATTTTACTGTTTTTGGAGGTTCATTATCCGAAACTTTTGCAAAGAAGATTTGTAAAGTTATGGATATGGCCATGAAAGTTGGTGCTCCGGTTATTGGCATTAACGATAGCGGTGGTGCTCGTATACAGGAAGGTGTTACCAGCCTTGCCGGTTATGCCGAAATTTTCCAGCGGAATATTATGGCTTCGGGTGTTATTCCTCAAATCTCGGCAATTTTTGGGCCATGTGCCGGTGGTGCTGTTTATTCGCCTGCACTTACCGATTTTATTATGATGACAGAAGATACCAGCTACATGTTTGTTACAGGGCCCAAGGTGGTTAAAACAGTAACTGGCGAAGATATTACTACAGAAGATTTAGGGGGTGCAAATATTCACGCTTCAAAATCAGGTGTTTCTCATTTCTTGTTAGAAGATGAAGAAGAAGGATTGCTTTTAATTAGAAAGTTGTTAAGCTACTTGCCTCAAAATAATCTTGAAGAACCACCGGTTCTTGAATGCACTGACCCTATTGATCGGTTAGATGATGCGCTAAACGAAATTATTCCTGAGAATCCTAACCAACCTTATGATGTAACAGATATCATTTATTCGTTGGTTGATCATAACGAATTTTTAGAAATACACAGAAATTATGCAAAAAATATTGTAGTAGGATTTGCAAAATTTGATGGCATGTCGGTTGGTATAGTAGCAAACCAGCCCAATTTCCTTGCAGGAGTTTTAGATATCGATGCTTCGCGAAAAGCTGCACGATTTGTAAGATTTTGTGATGCTTTTAATATTCCGATTTTAACCCTGGTTGATGTACCTGGATTTTTACCCGGAAGTAGTCAGGAGTACGGCGGAATTATTATCCATGGAGCAAAATTGATGTTTGCATATGGTGAAGCTACAGTTCCTAAAATTACCATCACCTTGCGTAAATCTTATGGCGGTGCTCACGATGTTATGAGTTCGAAACAATTGAGGGGTGATATGAATTATGCATGGCCTTCGGCAGAAATTGCTGTTATGGGATCGCGTGGCGCTGTTGAAGTTCTTTATGGAAGAGAATTGTCGGAGATAGAAGACCCTGACGAAAAAGCCAAAGCCGTGGCTAAAAAAGAGGATGAATATCGTGAGAAGTTTGCTAATCCTTATCTGGCTGCAAGTATGGGGTATATTGATGATGTTATTGAACCTCGTAATTCAAGATTTAGGATTATCCGCGCATTAGAAATGCTTCAAACAAAGAAAGATACTAATCCTCCGAAAAAACATTCAAATATTCCATTATAAATAATAAAATATGATATCAATAATTTGTGATATAGGAATAGATTTTTCGGCAGTTTCCGGACAAGGAGTTACTATTGCTATTGTTGGCTGGTTAATCGTTTTTGCTGCCCTGGTTCTGTTGGTAGTTGTTTTTACACAGGCACCAAAACTCATTTATTATCAAACCAGAAAGAAATTAAAAGAGCAATCGAAGCAGGCTCCCCTTAGCAACAAGGATTTGCATATACCCGGAGATACCAGCGCTGCTATTTCTATGGCATTACATCTGTACTTCAGTGATTTACACGATGAAGAAAGTAATGTTATAACGATTAAACGTGTGAGAAAAACATATTCTCCATGGAGTTCGAAAATTTATGGATTAAGAGTTTGGCCAAGAAAATAATACACAGAAAATGAAAAAATTTAAATTTACAATACGTGGTAACGACTACGAAGTTGAAATAAAAGACTACGAGGATAATATCGCAGTTGTTGAGGTAAATGGTACTCAATATGAAGTTGAGGTTCATCAGAAAGAGATGAAAACAACCAAAACACCTACACTTGTTCGTTCCAATATTCCTGTCGATCGAAAAGAAAGTAAAATCAAAAAATCTGTGAGTAGTCGTGCTTATACATTAAAAGCACCATTGCCAGGTAGCATATTTAAAATTGTTAAACAGGTTGGCGATGAAGTGAAAAAAGGCGATACCATCATGATTATGGAAGCAATGAAAATGGAGAATAACATTCAATCTGAAAAGGACGGGAAAATTGCCAGCATAAAAGTGAAAGAAGGCGATTCTGTGCTTCAGAATGACGTTTTAGCCGAAATAGAATAAATTATTAATTTGAGTAAATAATTTTTACATATATGAAAAAGCTTTGGTTAGTCATTGCAGCATTTGTTTTTATATTTTCCGGAATTTCATCTGCAAATGCTAATGATCTTGATAAAGAACTAACAAAAGGTAAGTGGGTTAATAGATCGGAAGGTTATAAAATAAGTGCAGAAAGCGACCGAACAGTTGCCAGATATAAGGCTGTAAGGTTTTATAAGGATCAGACTTTTGTTTTTGATTCAATTAAAACCAAATATACCGGAGAATGGAAGGTCATTGATAATTATATATATTTAGAATTTAATGATGATTTCATTCAACCCAAAACTGCACATTTAGACGATAATCATTTGATTGTTGGTAACGATCAATTTAATAATTATTCCGGAGCAGTAGCCGGGCTGATGAATTTTTATGAATTTACCGGAATTCCTAATGTAACCCCCGGACATCTTTTAATGGTGGTTGTGGGAATATTTTTCATTTTTCTTGCCATTCGTTATAATTATGAGCCGTTGCTACTTATACCCATTGGTTTTGGAATAATAATTGGCAATATACCTTTCTTTCAGGCAGAAGGATTTAATTTACAGCTTGGAATTTACGAAGAAGGTAGTGTGATGAGTTATCTTTATTTTGGAGTTCGACAGGGAATTTATCCACCCCTTATTTTTCTTGGTATTGGAGCAATGACAGATTTTTCTTCGTTAATATCAAATCCAAAGTTAATGATCCTTGGAGCTGCAGCTCAGGTGGGAATATTCCTTACATTTTTAGGGGCACTTGTGCTAGGGTTTACTCCGGCAGAATCTGGTGCTATTGGTATTATTGGTGGTGCCGACGGCCCAACAGCAATTTTCTTGTCATCAAAACTGGCTCCTCATCTTATCGGGCCAATTGCAATTGCTGCCTATTCATATATGGCACTGGTTCCAATTATTCAGCCTCCGTTTATGAAACTATTAACTTCTAAAAAGGAGAGATTGATTAGAATGAAACCGCCTAGGTCTGTTTCTAAATTTGAAAAAATTATGTTCCCTATTGTTGGTTTACTATTGACAGCATATATTTCTCCCAGTTCATTACCATTATTAGGAATGTTGTTTTTTGGTAATTTATTAAAAGAATCAACTGTTACACGTCGGTTAGCCGAAACGGCACGAAATTCATTAATTGATATTGTTACCATTTTACTTGGATTAACTGTTGGTGCATCAACACAAGCTGATGTATTTTTAACACCACAATCGTTAATGATATTTGGCTTAGGCGCTTTATCTTTTATTGTTGCTACTTGCGGAGGTTTAACTTTTGCTAAGTTGATGAATGTTTTCTTAAAAGGTGATAATAAGATTAATCCCCTTATTGGAGCAGCTGGAGTATCTGCTGTACCCGATAGTGCTCGTGTTGTTCAACACGAAGGCTTAAAAGCTGATCCTACAAACCACTTACTAATGCACGCTATGGCACCAAATGTTTCCGGAGTAATTGGTTCGGCTGTTGGAGCAGGTATTTTAATAAGTTTCTTAATGTAAAAAATATTACTGAATTCTTGAACAGGGCTGACTTTTAGAGTTAGCCCTTTTTTTGTTTCAAAAAATAATAATTGAAAATTGAAACTTCACTAAAAAAACACAAACGATTATTATATTTGTAAAAAGAAAATTATTATTGCTTAATAGAAAAATCAATATTATGAAAAAGTATAAATGTAAAGTTTGCGGTC
>JAWLEM010000141.1:0-5991 GCA_041686115.1 Bacteroidales bacterium | reverse complement strand
TTTTATAAAAAGTATTACAACGACCATAACCAACGCAAATTAATTTTGGGAATTAATCCCGGACGGTTTGGTGCCGGAGTTACCGGAATTCCGTTTACCGATACGAAACGCCTCGAAGAAAAATGCGGAATAAAATTCAACGGAGTAAACACACACGAAACTTCTTCGGTATTTGTGTATGATGTTATTGAACAATTTGGAGGGGTGAATGAATTTTACAGCCAGTTTTATATCAACTCTGTTTCTCCGTTGGGGTTTGTTAAGACCAATAAAAATGGAAAAGAAGTAAACTTTAATTATTACGATAGCAAAGCATTACAGGAGCTAATCACACCATTTATAATTGAAAATTTAAAAAAACAAATTAGCTTTGGCATTGACCGGAATATCGTATACAGTTTTGGTGCAGGTAAAAACCTTAAGTTTTTGCAAAAATTAAACCAGGAGTATCACTTTTTTGATCAAATTGTGCCACTGGAACACCCTCGATATATCATGCAATACCAATTAAAGCATAAACAATTATATGTCGATAAATACATCACTGCATTCCATAGATAAAGTCATCCAATGACCAAAAGAAAATTGATCAATCATTCTGTAAAAAAACAATTACCTCGATCAGCTGTTTTTAAACCAATAGGATGATCTTTGATCATATAAGTATATTTTTGACTTTTATTAAATGAGCTATTAATCAGTATTAATTAATTTTTTATATGCAAATCTTTTCCACCAGTCAAATTACCATAACATCATGCATTGCTGGCCCATTGCCTGCTTCGTATCTGTTGGCAAAAAATTTATTACAACAAAATAAAAAAACGGCAGCCCGTTTAGTCAATTTTTTAGGTTACTTGTTGGCCCTTATCATGTATATTGGCTTTATTTTTCTGGACAATAAAATTATCGCTCGTTACAATCATTTACAAATAAACATATGGTTGGGTGTAGCAGGTGCATTTTTGATTATTGTTGCTTTACAATCAGTTGTCACTCTTTTATTTTCTTTTAAGATTAAGCAGATCAATAAAAATTTAATTGAAAATTCTACCTTTTATCCAAAAAATACTTATTCTGTTTTTTCTGTACTTCCTTATTTCCTTTTGGGGTTGATTATCACAGCTTACTTTATGTTCTCCGGGACCTTTCATTTTACGATTTTTGTGATTTATGTATTGCCTAATATTTATTTGTATCATCGCTTAAAGCATGTTTTTGTAAAAAAACAAAACAGTGTGCTGTTCAAAAACTTTTTTATTGCCTTGGTAGCACTGTACCCATTGGCAAATATGTTACAACGTTATTTTGATGGCAGTTTTTTCGATTATTTAGTGCTTATAAGCGATTATTATTTACCGGTAATGCTCTACTTTTTCCTGTTTTATCTCTTAGTTGATTTAATCCTTTTATTAACACGGAAAGTGAAATTTATTTCTGATGGAATAGTAAAAAATCAGAAATTCAGGTTAATATTATTTGGAGTGATTTCATTTTTTGTTGTAGTTATAATAATTCAGGGTATATATAATTTTAATAATACAACCATTAATGAATACTTTATCGAAGTTGAAAAAAAGGATAGTAAAATAAACGATTTGAAAATTGCCATGGCTGCTGATCTTCATTTAAGTGAAATCACGAATCAATATTTTATGGATCAGTTTATTGAAAACATGAATGCTATTCAGCCTGATATTGTTCTGTTTGTAGGTGATATTGTTGAGTCTGAACACTCAAATCCAAAAATGAAAACTTTTGAAAAGCAACTTCGTGAAATCAAAGCAAAGTACGGAGTGTTTGCTGTTGAAGGGAATCATGATTTATATCGCAGGAATAACAGCTTTAATTTTATTAAAAATGCTAACATTCAAATTTTAAGAGATACCGTAATTACTATTGACAAGTCGTTTCAGATTATTGGTAGACGAGACAAACACCATCAAAACAGGAAATCGGTTTCCGAATTATTAGAAAGCGTGCCGGACAGCTTACCGATGATTTTGCTCGACCATCAACCCTACTATTTGGAAAATGCTTATAATAATGGAATTGATATTCAATTTTCAGGGCATACGCATCACGGGCAACTATTTCCCATCAATTATATTACCGAAATGATTTACGAATTAAGCTGGGGATATCAAAAAATAAAAAACACACACTTTTTTGTTACCTGCGGGGCGCAAGGTTGGGGTCCACAAGTTAAAACCGCAAGCCAGTCAGAAATTATGCTGGTAAATATTAGTTTTAATTAGATTTTATAGATTATTTTTTTTAAATCTCCGGCCTAAGTTTTTTAGATACTTTAACCGGAGATTTTTTATCAGTTGTAAATTAAATTGGTGTGATTATAAAATGTTGTTTAATTGTTTGGAGTGTTAATTTCTCCGTTTTTATAATGGAAATTGTCACCCGGATTTTTGGCAAAATATACATTTTCACCATCACCTTTTCGTCGGCGTTCTTGATAAAAATATTCACCCATTTTGCAATCGGGCATAGGGAAAACGGCCTTTACATTTAATTCTTTGGACATTTCGTAAGCTGTTTCCATAATACTTATCCATTCGGGTCCCATGTCTGAATGGGTGTTGTCCAGAAATAACGGGTCAATGTTTACGTTGTTTTATTTTAAAATCAATTTTCATAGATATTAAAAACCTATTTTTAAGTAAACTGTGGGTGTGAAAGGAATTGATTGTTGATAAATATTGATACTACTAATTTGACTAGTAGGTACACGTTCAAGATTGTTATAAAGGTAATTTTCATGATTCAATAAATTGAGAATTGAAAATCCCGCTTCTCCATATATTCTTTTCATGTTAAATTTGTATGTCAAAGCTATGTCAAGTCTTTTGTACGGTATTCTTTCATAGGTTACTTCGTCAGAGCTATATCTTGCAAGAGGAAACCCCGAGCCATAAACATAATTAGTCGAAAAATAGATGGGATCGAAATTCAATAATGTTGCAAGTTTTAACTCGTGCCGTTGGTCTTGTGGTGCATAAAGGTATTCATTTTTAAGAAAATGCTCGAAAAGCTCCTCTGTTTGGCTCAATGTATAAGATATCCATGCAGTATGACCTTTTAAATTTTGTTTCAAATAAAAATCCAGGCCATAACTCTGACTATGACCAGTAGATATTGTTTCAATATCTCTTAGTCTAAAATTGAGGTAACGAGTAATGCCATCAGTGTATTTATAAAATGGAGTAAGACTTGCTTGGGTATTATTTTTCTCAAAAGTTAAAGAACCTGAGATATGTTTCGCTCGTAATACAGGATAATCTGTATCGTTTGCTAATGTCCACATGTATCGGTAGTTTCCATATTCATCCTCAATAGAATTCTTTGTTAGAAATTGACGGTATAACCCTCCTCCAAGATTAAAATTTATTGTTTTACTTAAGCTATAAGATGCAGAAAGGCGTGGTTCCAAAAATGTTTTTTGAAGATATGGTACATGGGTCAGCCGTATACCTGTAATTAGCTTAAAATTTTCGAATGTAATGTTATCTTCGGCCATAAAAGAAATATGTGTGCCATTTATAGTTTGTTTGATCATATTAACATTGGAAGTATCTTCATGCCATGATGAACTGTTGCTTACCCAAAAGAGGCCGCTTTCTAGGCTGTGGATATCATTAACAGCCCATTTTGACTCTAAATGTACATTTATTTCCTGTGTGTTATTTATTGTTTCCTGACGTGTATATTTCAATGTATTGTTATTGAAAATGTTGATGGCTCTATTTTGATTATCGAATTTGTTCTCAAGGGAAGAAAATGACACACCTAAGCGGGTACTTATCCCTTTTTTGCTATCTTTCCCAATTACAAATGAAGCCCCTTTTTGTAAACTTGTTTCCTGTGTATTTCTGAGCAATTGTAACCAATCAGTGAGCATATCATCCACGTTGTATGAAAATTTATCCTGTGCGGCAAGAAAACTAAACTGAATATGGATGTCTTTTTCATTTCGAAAAGTATATTTCAGGTTTATATCTCTAAAAGTATAATCTGGTAGAATTGTAATATCCGAATCTATTTTATTTTCCTTGTTTGGAGTCAGGTCCAATTCTTTTGGATTATAAAGGTTGCGATAAGTGTGTCTAAATGCAAATAATAATGACGAGTTATCACCTATTGGGGTTTCAAAAATACTGTTAATGGCGAAATTATCTATACTCATATCCATAGAGATTTTTTTGCGGTTACCATCTTTTCCTGTAATATCGGCAATACCTCCCACACAATCTCCATAACTAGCTCCAAATGAAGATTTCATAAGTTTAATATCTTTAACAATCAATGGGTTTACAATTCCAATATTGTCGTTAAAATTTTTCATTCCGAACAACAGCATATCATCAAAAAGAATACGACTTTGACCTTCGTAAGATCCCCATATTATAAGATTCCCTGAAGATTCAGCGGTTGCTGATATACCTGTTTGCAATCGAAGAAGATTAAAAATAGAATTGTTGCTGCTGCCAGGCAGAAATTTTGTGATTTTATGATTTAAGCGTATCATACCTGCCTGGTCTTCTGAGTAAAGAAAAGTTTCTATTAATCGATCGTGAATGATAACTTCCTTAAGTTGTTCCATAGAAGGAGTTAACTTAATTAAGTGCTTTTTGTCTGGCGTAAGTGTGGTATCAATTATATAATATCCCAGATAAGAAACCTTAACTTTAAAAATACTGTCTGAAGACTTATGACTGAAAAAACCATCTTCGTTAGTAATTGTTCCGGACTTATTAATTGCTATAGTTGCATAAGGTAAGGGTTCAAAGGAATTTTTATCAACAATACGTCCACTTAATGTATGTTTTACTGGATTTTGATGAGATTGTTTTTTTTGAGTATATATAACATAAATATCTCCTGTTTTTTCCCATTTTAAAGGTAAGTCTTTTAATAAAAAAGAAAGTAGCTCTTCAGTACTTTCAAATTGTCTATCTGCTGTAACATTATATTGGCGGAGTTCTGTATCATTGAAAGAAAAAGCCAAATTGTGAATATCTCTCAGCTGAACCAAGACTTCACTCAATGGTTTATTATTCACTGAAATACTGATTTTTTGAGCCCAGGATGCAATATGCAAGAAAATCAGCAAATAAAATAATAATATGTATTTCTTTATCAATTTTCTTCTTTTGTAATTCGATATTTAGTTTTGTGTATTTGTTTTACTTCTAGTCCAAATGGACGAACAATCAACTTCAAGATAGTTTCCGGAGAGCTTCCTCTTTGAAAATTACCTGTATATTTACCTTCTATATTTGAATCGAACTCAATAGTAATATCAAACTGTCTTTCCATTTCTTTTAAGACTTCTTTCAGAGGAGCAGCAGTGTAAATAAATTGGTTTTTTGTCCATGCGATAGATTGATCAGCTTTTATGTTTGCTTTATACTCCATTTTCCCTTTTACAGTAACTCTAACTGCCTGATTAGTATTAAGTATTTTCTTTTTCCCTGTGGTAGATTTAACCTGCACTTTACCATTAATACAATAAACCCTGTATTCATTATTTCTTGCAAAGATATTAAACTGAGTACCTAAAACTTTGGTTTCTCCTTGAGATGATTTTACAATAAATGGTTTTCCTTTTTCAACTTTAAAATAAGCTTCTCCTTCTAACTCAGAAATACGAGAAAAGTGCCACCAATAAGGATGGTATTTCAATTTAGTACCGGCATTTAGATGAACTTTACTTTTACCAGGTAAAGTTTGAGAAAGATGTTGCCCTGCTGGAGCATATAAAGTTTTAGTATAAAACCGTGCAAATGTAAAAAGACTAATAAAAAGGGTAAAAACAGCTGCAGCAGCCCAGTAAAAAAATAGCTTCCTAGTCTTTCCAGCCGGTTTCTTTTTTTCACTTATACTAGCCATTAAATCATTCCACACATCTTCCTTACTGCGTGAATAAGGAATCTTCGTTTTTTCAAAAAAACGGCTGTGTTTATCACTATGTGGAAG
>JAWLEM010000140.1:0-6094 GCA_041686115.1 Bacteroidales bacterium | reverse complement strand
GTAGCGAGAGGCGGACTTGAACCGCCGACCTCATGATTATGAATCATGCGCTCTAACCTGCTGAGCTACCTCGCCAAATATTTTTTTATTTCAATTAATAATCCAATGAAATGATTCATGCGCACCTACCAGGCTACTCCCGAAATCATTTACGGGGTGCAAATATAATATTTTATTTTATCTTTTGTAATTTGAGTAGTATTTTTCTGAAAAAAATTTATATATTGCAGTGAAGAGAAAAATTACAAATTGATCGTGCAATGAAAAATAAATTTGAACTAGAGTATTCGTTAAATTCATCACCCAAAATTTTATACTCAAGATTGGTTACACCAGCCGGATTATCGGAATGGTTTGCCAATGATATTAATATTAACGGGGATGTTTATACTTTTATATGGGATGGTGCCAAACAGGAAGCAAAACTGATAACAAAAAAAGACAATCAATTTGTTCGTTATCAATGGATTGAAGATGAAGATGAAACGTTTTTCGAGTTCAAAATCCGGAAAGATGAACTAACCGGCGAAGTGGCTCTGGTCGTAACTGATTTTGCCGAAGATGATGAAAAAGATGATGCTATTGATTTATGGAATTCGCAAATTTCTGAGTTAAAACATACCTTAGGACTTTAATTTACATGATCATTTTATACATCAATAATTTAAACTGAGTTCTTTAAAATTTTTAAAAAATAAAAACACCAATTGTAATTGCTTAAATTCATATCCTGCAACTTTCATTTTAATTAAATCATATCAATCAATTTCATAAAATAAGTTACTTTTGTAGTCGTTTTTATAAAAACTCAAAAAGGTAAAATACTAGTGAAACGATTGCATACTTTCATATTGAAATCATATATAGGACCATTGGTTCTAACCTTTTTTATTTCTCTTTTTATTTTATTAATGCAATTTCTTTGGAAATACATTGATGACTTTGCTGGCAAAGGATTAGACTGGATAGTTATTTCTGAACTTATTGTATATGCATCGGCAAGATTGGTGCCCATGGCTTTGCCCTTAGCTATTTTGCTTTCATCAATTATGACTTTCGGAAATCTGGGAGAAAATTTTGAGCTTACAGCCATAAAATCAGCCGGAATATCGCTACAAAGATTTATGGCCCCTTTAATATATTTAATCATTATTGTAAGTTTTGGTGCATTCTATTACTCCGAATATGTTATTCCCTATACAAACTTAAAAACTGTTGCACTCCTTTATGATATAAAACAACAGAGGCCCGAACTACAAATTAAGGCAGGAATGTTTTATAATGGTATTGAAGGCTATAGCATAAAAATAGCAAGCAAGAATCATCAAACAAATTTATTGCAGGAAATTATGGTTTATGACCATACCAATAACAGGGAGAATGTGCAGGTTACGGTAGCCGATTCGGGTTATATGAAAATGACAGCTGATGAACGAAATCTGATTTTAACGTTGTATAATGGATATTCATATGAAGAAAAGCTGGAAAACAAAAAAAGAAAGAATGAAAAGGTTTATCCTCATCAACGCCATAAATTTGAAAAACAAACGGTAGTCTTCGAATTAACAGGATTGAATTTTGAACGCAGCGATGAAGATTTGTGGAAAAACAATTTTCAGATGTTAAATATCGACCAACTGGAGTATGCTGAAGACTCCCTGAATAAGCAATTTAACAATCAAATTAAGAGTTTTGCCCAGTCGCTTAACAGAAGCAATTACTTTAAAAGAGAAAGTTTATTTAACAAAGATCAGGAGAAAGTAAAATCACAAAAACAAAAACTAACAACAAAAAATAAAAAAAAGGCACTTGAAAAAAGAATAATTGATACTGCTCGAATTAAAAAGGAAAATAGAAAAGGAGATACTAGAAAAAATTCTTTACCTGCTTCAAAAGATGACGCTATAAAAAACAACAATTCAGACTCTTTAATCAACCAACAGTTTCATTTTCATGCCGATAGTGTTTTTAATTCTCTTACACATAACAAGAAGAACGAAGCTATTGCTAATGCACTTTCTTATGCAAGAGCAACACAACAACATATTACCAATACTAAAAAACAATTCGATTACAAAGGAGAGTACATAAGAAGACACCAAATAGAATGGCACAGAAAATTTACATTATCATTTGCATGCCTGATATTCTTTTTTATAGGAGCTCCTTTTGGTGCAATAATTAGAAAAGGGGGGTTTGGAACACCTGTGGTAGCGTCTGTCTTATTATTTATCTTATACTACATGATTTCTATCTCCGGAGAAAAATTTGTGCGCCAGGGAGTTATGCCTGCTTATTTTGGCATGTGGTTATCTTCTTTTATTTTAGGCCCTTTGGGAATATTTTTAACCTATAAAGCAACAACTGATTCTGTAATTTTAAGCTCTGAAGCATATACTACTTTCTTCAAAAAATTATTCATACGATTTTCAAAGAAAAAAGCTTAAATGAATATTTTAATCCTGGCAAATAAGGCATTAAACCCTCCGGATGGTGGGTCATTAGCAATTTTAAGCCTGGCTAAAGGATATAGCAAAATGGGACATCATGTTTTTTTACTTAACATGATTACCCATAAACATACAAATGATAATGATTTTGCTGGGTCGGAATATAAAAATTCTTTAAAAATATTAGGAGTAAACGTTAATACCAAAACTTCATTAATTGCAATATTAACGAACCTGCTTTTTTCAAATAAACCCTATATTGCTCAACGATTTATTTCCAAAGCATATCAAAAAAAACTAATCGAATTATTAAATACCGAATCTTTCGACGTATTGCAAGTGGAAGGGCTTTACATGCTGCAATATTTAAAAACAATTCAAAATTACTTTTCAGGCAAAATAGTTTACAGGCCACATAATATTGAACATGAAATTTGGAAGAGAAACTCAGACGAAACGAAATCATTAATAAAAAAAATATATTTCAGGATTTTAGCTCACCGCCTAAAAAATCTGGAAATATCCTTTTTAAACAAGTATGATTATATCATTCCTATTTCACCAAAAGACTCAGATTATTACACAACACTGGGCAATAAAAAACCTTCATTAACAGCTCCTTTCGGATTAGATTTTAAGAAGATACAGCCCGATAAATTGAATAAAAACTATCGGAATATTATCTTTATTGGTGCCTTAGATTGGATCCCTAATCAAAAAGGCCTTATTTGGTTTATCCAGAATTGTTGGGAAAGTGTTATTAAAGCAGACCATAATATTCAATTATTAATTGCCGGAAGAAATGCTCCCGGGTGGTTAAAAAAAATTATACAAAAGAAACATCGAATACAGTTTTTAGGCGAAATAGAAAATGCCCACCATTTTATTTCAAACAATGGCCCATTAATTGTTCCTTTATTTGCTGGAAGTGGTATCAGGGTAAAAATAATTGAAGCAATGGCGCTAAAAAAATGCATTATCTCAACTTCAATTGGAGCGGAAGGAATTCCTTATGCAAATGGTAAAAATATTATTATTGCAGATACATGTGATGATTTTATTAAAGCAATAATCAGGGTGAGTAATGATCAGGCTTATCAGGATAAAATGGGTGAAAATGCTTTTCAATTAGCCGTTAAGCATTTTGACCATGAAAAAATCGCTAAAGATGTGTTAAATTTTATAACCTAATTTTTTGTGGAAACTATTTTTTGGATATTATTAATTGTTATTGTTTACTCATATTTGGGATATCCTTTACTTTTGATCATTGTTAATTTTTTACAGCGTTGGGTTAAACCTGAAAGAAAAGTGGAGATAAGTACAAATTGGCCAGATGTAACAATGCTTATTGCTGCTTATAACGAAATTGAATTTATCGAGCAAAAAGTAAACAATACCTTATCATTGAATTATCCAAAAGAAAATTTGTACCAAATTTGGATTACCGATGGCTCAGATGATGGAACCTATGAAAAATTAAAAAAATATAATGAACTAAAAGTTTACCATCAAAAAGAAAGGAAAGGGAAAACAGGAGCCATAAACCGTGGCATGCAATATGTAAAAACACCGATTGTTATTTTTTCGGATGCTAACGCCATGTTAAATAAAGATGCTGTTAAAAAAATCATTAATGAATTTAACGACCCAAAAGTTGGGTGTGTGGCCGGTGAAAAAAGAATACAATCAAAAAACAAAACCAGTGCTGTAAATGCCGGCGAAGGTATTTACTGGAAATACGAATCGATAATTAAAACCTGCGAATCGAATCTTAATTCTGCATTGGGAGCAGCAGGAGAACTATTCGGCATAAGAAAGGAACTTTTTTATCCAATTGAAAAAGATACTATTTTAGACGATTTTACCATTTCTATGCAAATTGCAGAAAAAGATTATAAAATTGCATATTCCCCCGGTGCATATGCTACAGAAGAAGCGTCAATCAATATCAATGAAGAGTTTAAACGAAAAATAAGGATTGCATATGGCGGATTTCAATCGTTATTCAGGCACACCAGCCTTTTAAATATTTTTAAGCATCCCTTGTTAACTTTTCAATATATTTCTCATAAAGTATTAAGGTGGTTGGTTATTCCATTTGCATTAATTGCTATTTTTATCATTAACTTGGCTTTATTGTTTAAAACCCAGCCTTTATCAATCTATTTTTATCTGTTCTTCGTGCAGCTATTCTTTTATTTCACAGCCATTTTGGGAGCATTTTTCCAAACCAAAAACATAAAATTTACAATCTTTTTTGCTCCTTACTACCTTGTTATCATGAATTTGTCGGTAATTATGGGATTTATCAGGTTCTTAAAAAAAAGGCAGTCTGTTAACTGGGAAAGAGCTAAACGAAAATAAAGTGCTATAAAATTTAAAATAATTGCTAAATAAAAATCTTTTTTCGAACATAATATATTTTTTTTAGGGATATTAAATCACTTATTATACTTTTGCAAAATATTTATTTTTTATACTAAACAGGAAAAAATGTCTGATAATAATGATATTCGCAGCAAGCTCAACACCATAGATGAGGCAATACAAGATATAAAAGATGGCAAAGTAATAATTGTTGTTGACGATGAAGACCGCGAAAATGAAGGTGATTTTGTAGTTGCTGGTGAAAAAATCACCCCTGAAATAGTAAATTTCATGGCAACTCATGGTAGAGGGTTAATATGTACTCCACTACCAGAAGACAGATGCGAAGAGCTGGATTTAGAATTAATGGTTGGTAATAATACTGCTTTACATGCCACCCCATTTACCGTATCGGTTGATCTTATTGGGCATGGATGTACTACAGGAATTTCGGCATCGGATCGGGCTAAAACAATTAAAGCCCTGGTAGATCCGGCAACAAAACCCGAGGATTTAGGACGCCCCGGACATATATTCCCCCTTAAAGCCAAACAAAAAGGAGTAATTCGCAGAGCAGGACATACCGAAGCTGTTGTTGACCTTACCAAATTAGCAGGATTAAGGCCAGGAGGTGCATTGGTTGAAATTATGAACGAAGATGGCACAATGGCTCGAATGCCTCAGTTACTTGAAATTTCCGAGAAATTCAACCTGAAAATAATTACCATCGAAGATTTAATTAAATATCAGCTCGAAAAAGAAAGCCTGGTTGAAAGAGGAATGCGAGTAAAGCTACCAACAGAATATGGCGATTTTGATTTAATTCCTTACCGGCAATTATCCAATGGGCTGGAACATGTTGCATTAATAAAAGGATCGTGGGAAAAAGATGAGCCTGTTTGTGTCAGAGTTCACTCATCATGTGTTACCGGCGATATTTTTGGCTCAAAAAAATGCGATTGTGGACAGCAACTTCACGAAGCCATGAAAAAAATCGACAAAGCTGGTAAAGGAGTTGTACTTTATATGAATCAGGAAGGACGAGGAATTGGATTGTTTAATAAAATTAAAGCCTACAAGTTGCAGGAACAGGGCATGGATACTGTAGATGCTAACATAGAACTTGGATTTGAAGAAGATGAAAGAGACTACGGTGTTGGAGCCAGTATTTTAAGGGATTTGCAATTAGGTAAAATTAAATTACTGACCAACAACCCTATTAAACGTAAAGGTTTGGAAGCATATGGGCTTAAAATTGTTGAGAATATTCCCCT
>JAWLEM010000139.1:0-6128 GCA_041686115.1 Bacteroidales bacterium | reverse complement strand
TGCCAAACGCAACAAGTGCATACGATGAGATAACAGATATCTCAAGAAAAACAAATAAGTTGAATAAATCGCCACTTAAAACCACCCCATTCATACCGGCAATCATTAAACAAAGCAATGCATAAAAATTATTTTCCGAGGTAAATTTGGATATATACGATATGGAATAAAAGGATGCCAAAAACCCAATTAAACTGATGATCGTTAATAATAGTATGGAGAATCCATCCATTACCAGATAAATGGCAATCGGAATGTTTTTTACCGGTTCCCATCCCCCTATAGCATATGAATCCGAATAATTTTTCAACAAACAGTAAAAACTTAGTACGGTTAAGAAAAGCAATATTAAAGGAGTGATGGTTTTTTGAAAACCCTGAATAAATTTTCCTAATATCATTATTAGAAAAGCCGTAGCTAATGGAACAATAATAAATATGGGTATTAACGAATTCATTTTTATCCTCTTAATTGATTAATTTCTCTAATATCAAAAGTTTTATATTTCCTGTAAAGCCTAATAGCTATAGCAAGAAGCATGGCTGTAGTGGCTAGTCCGATTACAATTGCTGTAAGCACCATAGCTTGTGGCAACGGGTCTACATATAGCTGATCTGAAAGTGATAAATCAACTATGGGTGCTACTCCGGCATCGATGTAACCAATCAAAACCAGGAACAGAAAAACACTGAATTCCATAATCGATAGTGATATCACTATTTTTATCAGATTTCTGCAGGTTATAAGCCCATACAATCCAACCAGGAATAATATAAAACACAATATAAAAACAATCATTTTTTTGCCTCTTCTTTAAATATGATTAATGCCAGAAATATTGTTATTATCGCTGCTGCTACTTCAATGCCAATAAAAATATTGTATAATGGAATGGCACCGGCGCTGATAATTTCGCCCAGTTGCCCTTTGGGTAAATAGTTTGCAAAAAATATTTTAGTACCCATAAACAGTGCAAATACAGCAAGTAGTAATACAATTAATATGGCTAAACTTTCTATAAGCGATGAACCTTTTTCTTTACTTCTGAGATTTACAGCATCGGATCCAAATGCCAAAATGAGTAAAATATATGCACCTGCAATTATTGCACCTCCTGCAAACCCTCCCCCGGGTGTAAGATGGCCGTGCGTAATAATATATATGCCGTACATAAAAATTATTCCGGAAATTAATTGCGTTACCTTCTTTACTATAATTGACATTCCTTTCATAAAATTTACTTTTTAGCTTGTATTCTTAGTATTGTTAATACTCCTAAGGCAGCAGCAAATAAAATGGTTGCTTCGCCCAGGGTATCATATCCTCTGAAATCGAATAAAACTCCTGTTACCAGGTTGACACTTCCTGTTTTTTCTGCTGCCCCGTTAACATACGATTCAGCCATGCGCAACGAGTGCTCGCCAAACAGATTTAAGTCGGCAATAGCTTGTACAAAGAAAAATAGTAGAACAGCAGCAAAAATGATCGATAATGTAATGTTGCTAAACGATTTGTAATCATTTTTAATTTTAAGTTCTTCTCTTGTGCTGTCTAAAACTACCGCAACCATTATAATCAGAGTAACTGTTTCAATCACAATCTGAACAATGGCAAGATCGGGTGCTTTTAACAATAAAAATGCTATTACCAGGCTATAGCCCACAATTCCTGCAGTTATTACAGCCGAAAGTAAATCTTTGGCATGGATGGCAAAGATTGCCCCAATAATCATAAATCCTATTAATATCGAAAGCGTTAATTCCATGTTATCGCTTTTAAGTCATTATAAGTAACATAATTATTATTCCTGCAAATATCCAAATGGCATAATTGCTTAAAACACCATTGTGGGCTTTGCTAAATAAGTGACTAAACCACAATACAATACGTTTAGACAAATCATAAATGTCGAACCATTTTTCTTCAGCTTTTTGATATAGATAATTGAATAATTTAAATTCCGATATGGTTTTGTAAAATTCTACCGCATTGTAATCTCCTAACTCTCTCATTTTTTCGCCACCACCCACAAAACTGTCTTCGGTTCTGAATTTTTTAATATTACCGATAAAATAGATGATAATACCCAGCACTATGGAAAGCAGGATTAACATAGAAACCGTTTCTGATTGCCAGATACCTACAAAACTAAATTCGCCGGTAATGGGATAAAATAATTTTGGGATCACATAACCTGATGCAAAAACACCAAACCCAACACAGAAAAGTGCCAGGATAACCAAAGGAATCCACATTAAGGGCGAAACTTCTTTAATGTTTTTAAATTCATCCTTTCGGCGTCCAAGGAATATACCTCCGATAAACTTGATAAAACTGGCCAGTGTAAGAGCTGAACCCAATATAGCCAACCCAAGCCAGACAATCCACAGGCTGTTGGCCACTCCGGTTCCGGTTCCAAATTCAATAATTCCCTGGTATATCATCCATTTCGATGCAAATCCGTTCAGTGGCGGTATTCCCGAAATGGATAAAGCAAATATTAAAGCTGCAATGAATGTAATTGGCATTGCTTTTGAAAGTCCGCCCACTTCTTCAATATTATTTTTTCCTGTTCTGTGTTCCACAGACCCAGCTGAAAGTAATAGGCCGCTTTTATATAATGCGTGATTAATCATATGAAATAATCCGGCTGCAATTCCGATCATTGTTCCCAAGCCAAAGCCAACAACCATATATCCTACCTGCGAAACGGCATGAAACCCGAGTAGTTTTTTATAATCGTGTTGTATCAATGCCATCATCACTGCAGTGATAATAGTAATAACTCCCAGTGCCAATAGTACCACTCTTAGCCAATCGTTTAAAACAAACAGGTAATTACAAATCCTGGCAAGGAAATATATACCAAGCAATTTATCTAAGGATGCAGGCAATAAGGCACTTGATGAGGCCGGTGCACTTTTGGCATAATCGGGAATCCATGAATGGAACGGAAATGCACCTGCTTTTGTAAAACTTCCAATCAGTAATGCAAAAAATGCAGTTACAGTTAACGGACTTGAAGTTGCAAGCATGATGTCGCTCATGTTCAATGTGCCGGTTATTTTCCAGAGAATTCCAATTCCCAGAATCATGATACCGTCCGAAGCTCCGACAATAATTAATGTCTTTTTTGCTGCGGCAGAGCTTTCTTCATCATGGCCTTTGATTAATTTATAAAGGGTTAATCCTAATACTCCCCAGAAAGTAAGAAATAACAGCAGATTATCCGATGCAGCGGCACCGTATGAACATCCTAAGGTAATTAAAAAATATTCGTAGTAATTGCTTATTTTTTTCTCTTTTGATATATATATGATCGAATATACCAATATCAAAAACCCGAAAATACTTATAAATAGTATGATCAACTGATTGAGCGAATCGATATTTAAAGCACTGTATTTAATCAGGTCAAAATTGATGCTTCGTAAAAATGTTGATTCAGATTGATTTAAAAAGGTATATGGTGTTAAAGCAAACTGATCGGCAACGAAAATGATGGATGAATAGAAAAGAGTAATAAGAGAGACAATAATCGCAAGAATCCCTTTTGCAATATTCAATTTTTGTGGAATAATGAATAATGCTAATCCAACTACAATGGGAATGATAATAATGTATAATATTTCGTTCATAATAAACGATTATTTGTTTTTTAACTCATGCGTTTTATTTGCTGATAAAGCAATTAATTCATTGCCATTCATAATTTTTTCTCCGGTTTTACTGTCATAGGCCACTGCCATTCGTTCTGTACAACAATAGCAGGGATCTACAGCTGCCAAAGAAATCGTTGCATCTGATATGGTTTGTCCGATACATGATTTCTTAAATGTTGCAATATTGGTATAGCTTGGAGCTCTGATTTTATGCCTTGCAGGAGAGTTTGACCCGTCAGACAATACATAATGAAATACTTCTCCGCGTGGCGCTTCGGCATGGCCGGTACCCCAGCCTGCAGGTATTTCTTTTACTTTAACTTCAGTTTCTCCTTCTTTTTCTTTTTTTAATCCTTCAAGGCATTGCTCAATAATTGATATGGATTCGTACATTTCAAGTAACCTTACTTCTGCTTTAGCAAAAACATCTCCTTTTTCGGCAGTTATTACTTTCCAGTTAACCAGCGGGTAAGCTGCATAAGGGTCATCTTTCCTGACATCAATAGCAATCCCCGATGCGCGGGCTGTAGGGCCAACTGCTGCATAATCAATAATGTCTTGTTTGGTTAAAACTCCAACACCTTTGGTACGGGCATGAATTACCGGATCGTCCATTACAGCTCCTGTCAGTAAATCATTCTTTTTCTTAAATTGTTCCAATGTTTTTTTGATGGTGGGTATTTTGGCATTTTCGATATCTCTTCGAACACCACCCACTTTAAACATGGCATAGCTATTTCTGTTTCCCGAAATCATTTCAAACAAATCCAGGATAGGTTCGCGATATTTCCATGCCCACATAAATACGGTGTTATACCCTAAAAAATGGCCTGCAAGACCAACCCATAATAAATGGCTGTGTATTCGTTCCAGCTCACCAATTATTGACCTGATATATTTTGCCCGGTCAGGAATTTCTACTCCAACAATCTCTTCTACTGCATTGGCAAAAGCAAACGGGTGCGATGTTGAGCAAATTCCGCAAATTCGTTCTACCAGGAAGAAGGATTGATCATACGTTTTTTTCTCACTCAGCTGTTCTATTCCCCTGTGATTGTAACCTGTTTCCCATTTAATATCTTTTACGATTTCTCCTTCGCAATACAACTTAAACAGTTCAGGTTCTTCCTGAAGCGGATGATAAGGACCAACGGGTATGAGTGTTTTTTTAACCATATTTTAAAATATCAATTCAATTCTATTTAAAATCTCTTCGGTACGGATATACTCCTTCTGCCCAGTTACCTTCTGATATTAATTTTTCCGGTTCGGGATGATTTAGAAAAACAATTCCATAAAGTTCATGCATTTCTCTTTCAATCCAGTTTGCTCCCGACATCATGTTTGCAAGTGAATTTATCTCTGGCTTTTCAACAGGCAGAATAACATGTAAATTGACAATTAATCCGTTGTTATCGTAGCTAAAATGGTATAAAATTTCAAATCCCTTTTTGGTATGATTTGCCGTAGCTATGATAAACCTAAGATCCATGTCTTTAAAGCAATAATCCACAATTCGTAAAAGAGATCCTGGTTTGATGGAAATAATGGCTCGTGTTTCCGATTTTTTGAAAACATCGAGTACATCAGAACCAAACTTTTGCTGAATATTTTTTAAAATCTCATCCGTATTCATATAAGTCTCTTTTACTTATTTAATAATTTAACAATACCTGCCAAAATAGCTTCCGGTTTTGGCGGACATCCCGGAATATAGGCATCTACCGGAATAATTTTATCTACAGGGCCGGCAAATGTGTTACCTTCGGCAAATATTCCACCGGTACATCCGCATGCTCCAATAGCTACAACCAGAATTGGTTTGGGTGCTTGTTCGTATAGTTCCAGTAATCTGCTTTTATCTCTTTGGTTTATTGATCCATTCACCAGCAAAACATCGGCATGCCTGATACTTCCCACCAGCAACATTCCAAAGCGTTCTACATCATAACGCGGTGTCAGGCAGTCGAGAATCTCAATATCACAATTATTGCACGATGCTCCTCCGAAATGGAACAACCACAAAGACTTTTTAAAACAGAATTCTTTAAAACCCACTTTTTAAAGTTTTTAATAACCAAAATATGTTAACACAATTGCTATAATTGCTAATAAGTTCATCCAAATCATGAAAAATTTTACCGCTTGTTTAATTTTTACCCTCGGGTTAGTGTTTCTTATAAGCGTTAGCAATAGCACTACAAATAATATTTTTAAAACAGACCAGAGTATATTGATTCCTTCAAAGTTTAATCCTCCCCAAAGTAATCCAATTAAAAAAGCCGGGAGAATAAAAAACATGATATATTTTGCCAGTTTAATCATTGCATAAGGTGTTCCTGAATATTCGATCATTATACCATCGGCAATTTCGGTTTCTGCTTCGGGCTGATCAAAGGGCACCAAAGCCAGCTTAGCCTGGATGCAAAATATGGTTACGATAAAAAGAATTATTCCTGATATACT
>JAWLEM010000138.1:0-6131 GCA_041686115.1 Bacteroidales bacterium | reverse complement strand
GAATTTTTGCAAGCAGTACCGATCGTACTGGCGGGGACCTTTTATACGAAAAAATTGTTTACATGGCCAAGGAGCAAAACCTGGCAGGAGCAACTGTTTTTAGGGGAGTATTAGGCTTTGGTGCGAGTTCTGTTATTCATTCATCTAAATTTTGGGAGTTAACAGAAAAATTGCCTGTTGTAATTGAAATCATTGACCATTCTGATAAGATTGATGCTTTTTACCTACAAATTGAACCTCTGTTAAAAGAAATCCCAAAAGGCTGTTTGGTAACTATTGATCCCGTAAAAGTGGTATTATATAAAGCAGGAAAATCAAAATGATACAGGTTTAATATTTAAATCTCGCTAAAGGTGCAATATCCTGGCCTGCAAATTCATTATTAAGGAATTTATAATAACCAGTAATAGCAATCATTGCAGCATTATCGGTAGTGAACTTAAACTCCGGAACAAAAGTTTCCCATCCATTTTCTTGTGCTTTTATACTTAATGCCGAACGCAGTCCTGAGTTGGCAGAAACACCACCTGCAACAGCCACCTGTTTTATTCCGGTTTGTTTTGATGCCAGTTCAAGTTTTCCCATCAAAATCTCAATAATGGTACGTTGGATACTGGCACTAAGATCATTGATATTATTTTTAACAAAATCGGGATCTTTTTTCATCTCATCCCTTATGAAATATAAAAATGATGTTTTTAGTCCGCTAAAGCTATAATCTAAGTCTTTAATTCTGGGTTTATTAAAATTAAAAGCATGATCATTCCCTTTTTGCGCATTTTTATCAATAACAGGCCCTCCCGGATAAGGTAAACCAATTACTTTTGCGCATTTATCAAAAGCTTCGCCGGCGGCATCGTCAATGGTCTGTCCTATAATCTCCATATCTAAATAATCTTTAACCACAACAATTTGGGTATGCCCTCCCGAAACCAATAAACATAAAAATGGAAATTTGGGTTGTTTCTTTTCCTTCTCAAGTTCTTTAATAAAATGAACCAAAATATGGGCTTGAAGATGGTTTACTTCAACCAAAGGAATATTCATGGCTAAAGCAAAAGATTTTGCAAAAGAAGTACCCACGAGCAAAGAGCCCAATAACCCGGGACCCCGAGTAAAAGCAACCGCACTCACTTCATCCTTTTCAACACCTGCAGTTTTTAAAGCATGGTCAACAACCGGGATAATATTTTGCTGATGTGCTCGTGAAGCTAGTTCTGGCACAACTCCGCCATAAGCTTTATGAATATCCTGGTTAGCAATAAAATTCGATAAAATATACCCATCTTTTATAACAGCAGCCGAAGTATCGTCACACGATGATTCAATCCCCAATATAGTAATACTCATTTATTATATAGATTTTAAGATTTTTATAATTTTTTTTATTTCTTTTGCGTTAGTTAATTAAAGGCAAAAGTATTAAAAAAATATATAAAATATTAATCATTATTTTGGTGGTAATTTTAGCATTACCAGCAACAGGTTATTTTGTTTTGCAAAACAATAAAGTACAAACATACTTAATCCAAAAAATTGCCAAAACAGCATCCGAAAATCTTGATGCAAAGTTCCAAATCGAAGCAGTTGATTACCGTTTTTTTAATAAAATCGTATTAAAAAATCTTTATATTGAAGATCAATCGGAAGATTCTCTGTTTTTTGCCAAAGAAGTAATTGCCAAACTTCAAAAGGTTGACAGAAAAAACAAGGTTATCAGTTTAAAAGATATAAGCATTATAAATGCTAAATTCTATCTCAACAAACCCGATTCTTTGCAACCGGTTAATTTAAAATTCTTAACTGATATAATAATTAAACGCGACAGTTTAAGAACAAAACCACGTTGGGAAATTAACCTTAGTAATATTGACATGCACCAGTCAATTTTTCGTTTTAGAAACTATAAAGATTTAAAAAGAGCCTATGGTGTCGATTTCAGCGAAATTATTTGTTATATAGAAGAACTTGATGTTAGAAATTTAACTATACATAACAAGATAGTAGATTTTTATATTAAAAAATTAAAATTTATAGAACAGTCGGGATTTCAGGTGTACAGTTTAAAATCCAGTATGAGTATCAGCAAGCAACACATGAAATTCGAAAATTTAAGGTTAAGAACCCCTAACTCATTTTTACATTCAGATTCATTATCATTTCTACATAGCGACTTTGAAGATTATAAAGAATTTGTAAACCTGGTAAATTTCGATTTTGCTTTCCTTGAGTCGAATGTTAGTTTTCAGGATATTGGATATTTTGCCCCCAAATTAAAAGATATTGATATAAACCTGGTCGTATCCGGGCGTGTGCATGGCAGAGTTAACTCTTTAAAAGGTAAAAATGTTAAATTTCAGGTTGGAAAACAAACCGAACTAATTACCGATTTCGACTTTAATGGCTTGCCGGATATAAATGAAACATTTATTTATGCCAATTTTAAGAAACTGACCGCCTCGGCCAAGGATTTAGAGATTATTAATAAATTTAACAGTGGGACAAAAAAACTGACAATTCCTGAAAATCTTGAAAAATTAGGTATTATTAGTTATCAGGGAAATTTTACAGGATTTATCGATGATTTTGTTACATACGGTAAATTTACAACCAACCTTGGTAATATTTCTACCGACCTTTCACTAAAACCAGACACTTCCAGAACCTTAGCTTTTGATGGTAAATTGCAAACCACAAACTTTAAAGTAGGAGAATTAGTAGATGGCAGTGAACGTGTTGGAGAAATAACCATGAATGCACAGATAGAAGGATCAATTGGTAGAGATAAAACTTTAAAAGCCAATACAGATGGTGTTATTCAAAACATTGAAATCAATAATTATAACTACCAGAATATTATTATTGATGGATATTTAACAGAAAAAACTTACGATGGATTATTAAGTATTTCTGATCCGAATATTGAATTGGATTTTACTGGAAACATCGATTTCTCAAAAGATATTCCAGTATTTAATTTCGAAGCAGATGTGCCAAAAGCCAACCTCTACGGATTAAATATCGACCGGCAAGATACTACTGCGCTTTTATCATTTAAAGTAGATGCAAATTTTACAGGTATAAATATTGACCAGGCTGTTGGGGAGATTAATTTTTCGGAGGCTGCATTAATCAAGTTCAATGAAAAAATGGATTTTGACACCCTAAAGATTATTTCTGAGCAAATTCCCGATACACATAAAATTACCTTAAAATCCGATTATATAGATGCATCATTATATGGTAATTATAAATCATCATCACTCGTTCAGTCCATGAAGAACCTGTTTTTTAAATACGTTCCAGCATTAATAACGCAGCCAACAGATACTTTAAAGACAAATTTTAATAATCATTTTGTTTTAGATTTAGCTTTAAAAAACACGAGCAAAATTACCCTATTTTTCATTCCATCATTAACAATTAGCGACAGCGCAAGCATAAAACTTAATTACAATGAAGCCAAACAACATTTTCACCTTACAGGTTCGGCAAAAGAAGTAAATTTCAATACCCACACCTTTAATAACCTAGCAATCAACTTCATGTCAACCGACAGTTTATTTACCGCTTCAACAAGAACAAAGAGTGTTCTATTAAACGATTACATTTTTCTTGAAAATTTTAAAACCACATCCATAACCGGCAATAATGACATCAATTTGAAAATTGACTGGAATAATAGTGATGAAGATCCAACAGACTACAAAGGCAAAATTTTAACATCAACAAATATCAACCAAAAAACTGCTTACGAAGATCCGTTTTTTAACATTACTATCTTGCCATCACAAATTATAGTTAATGATACATTATGGAATATTAATCAATCCATTTTAAAAATAGACTCTACAGAATTTACCATCAACAATTTTAATATTAACCATGACGATCAGTATTTTAAAGTAGATGGGAAAATATCTGAAAATCCGGAGGATTCATTAACTCTTGCGTTTGGAAATATAGACCTATCTCATGTAAATCTTATTACAAAAGGAGAAAAACTCCATTTTGACGGTATAATAAACGGTGATGCAATTTTTTCAAATATTTATAAAAATCCTCTTTTCTTTTCAAAAATAGTTGTCGATGATTTAATGCTTAATAAAGAAATGCTTGGATATACCCAGATTTCAAGCACATGGATAGAAAATCAGCAAGCAATTAATGTTAATGCTTTTACTCAAGTTGGCGGGATAAAAAGCATGAATATTAGTGGAGATTACATCCCCGAAGATAAAACCATAGACTTTGGTGTTACATTAAATGAGATGAACCTAAAAATCCTTAATCCCTTTCTGAGCAGTTTTGCATATGACATTTCGGGAACATCAACCGGTGATGTAAATATTAAAGGGACATTAAATAAGCCAATATTTAATGGAAGTTTATTTTTAGAAAAGTCTGAAATGACTATTGATTATATTAAAACCAAATATTATTTTAATACCCAGGCAGAAATTGAAAACAACTCTATTATATTCAATGATGTTAATGTTTTGGATAATTATGGCAATTTTGCTACCACAAATGGATTTGTAAAATTTGGCCCGCAAAAAAATATCAGTTTTAATTTTGATATTAACACCGATAACATTTTAGCATTAAATACAAGTGGAATAGATAATGAAACATTTTACGGAACAGCTTTTATGTCTGGTTTTATAAACGTTTCGGGAAGTACAGGAAATGTTTTTATTGATATTTCGGGAAGAACAGAACGTAACACAAAAATTAATATTCCTTTACAACGCACGGGAAATGCAGATAAATCAAACTTTATAACTTTTATCAATAATAAAACAGAAGAAGAATTAATTGATGATTATACGATCGACCTGACAGGTTTTGGTATGAATTTCGACCTGGAAGTTACACCCGAGGCGGAAGCACTGCTTATTTTCGATTCAAAAATAGGGGATGTTATACGAGCCAGGGGCGAAGGAAACCTTAAAATGGAAATTGATGCTAATAACAACTTTAATATGTTTGGCGATTATACCATCGAAGAAGGAGATTACTTGTTTACACTGCAAAATGTTATCAATAAGAAATTTGAGATAGAACGTGGAGGAACTATTTTATGGAGCGGGGCTCCATACAATGCAAATATCGATATAGAGGCCATTTATAAACTTCGTACACAGTTAACCAATTTATTCCCAGAAGATTCAACCGAATATTACCGCCGAAGAATCCCCGTAGAATGCCAAATTTATCTAACAGAAAATTTAATGAACCCCAATATTCTATTTGACATTAATCTGCCAAGTGCCGATGAAGAAATAAACACCAGAGTTAAATCAGCAATAAACACCCAAGAAAAATTAAACAGGCAGTTTTTATCATTGCTAGTCTTAAATTCATTTATGCCTGAACAACAACAAGGAACAAGTAATTATTTTGCCGATGGGGGAACGGCAGGATTAGGATCTGTTACAACAAGCGAGCTTTTATCAAATCAACTAAGCCATTGGCTATCTCAAATTAGCGAAGAGTGGGATCTTGGAGTGAATTACAGGCCTGGCGATGATATTAGTAAAGACCAGGTAGAAGTAGCATTATCGACCCAGCTTTTAAATGATCGTGTAAGTATTAATGGCAACCTGGGATATGGCGGCCAAACAACTGAAAGAGCAACTAATCTGGTTGGAGATTTTAATGTGGATGTGAAACTCACAAAAAGTGGGAAGTTAAGACTTAAAGCTTTTAACGAATCAAACGATAGGTTGCTTTATGAATATGCCCCTTACACACAAGGTGTGGGAATATTTTACAGAGAAGAATTTAACTCTTTCTCCGAATTGTTTAAACAATTCTGGAACAATTTTGGTAGAAAGAAAAAAGATGAAGATAATTAAACAAGTGATTTAAAGTATTTATAAATTTGAAACATATTATTTTTACAATTTAATCGTTAATAATCAGAATTAATATTTGTATCGTATGAACAACCTATTTTTTTTATTACAGATAAATGTTGCAGACAGCATAGCAACAGCCAATGAAGAAGCCGGGGAATTAACCCTGTCCTACTGGGAATTATCAATAAAGGGCGGATGGATAATGATTCCTATAGTTATTCTTTCTATTGTAGCTGTTTATATATTTATAGAACGATACTTTGCCAT
>JAWLEM010000137.1:0-6166 GCA_041686115.1 Bacteroidales bacterium | reverse complement strand
TAAAATTAAGTTTCGAATATAATAATTTTAATCCTTTTAATAATCATTCAGTAATTTATTAATCCGCAAATTTAATATTTTATTGTATTCTTTCAGATTTATTTGTGAAAAATGATCATTAAGCTTAATTATTTGAATCGGTAATCTCGAGTTTAACCAACTCAACCCTTGTGTTCGTGACTTTAAGAATACTAAATTTAAAGTCGTCGATTAAAATTTGATCTCTTGTTTTGGGAAAATTTTCGGTATGGTATAGTATATAACCGGCAATGGTTTCGTAATCATCATTTTCAGGGATATTTAAATTATACTTTTCATTAATATAATCAATTTCCAACCTGCCGGAAAAAATAAAGCTCGATTCATTGAGCATTTTCTCATAATGGTTTTCCATATCATGCTCATCTTTAATATCCCCGAATATTTCTTCTAAAATATCTTCTATGGTAATAACACCTGATGTTCCGCCAAACTCATCAACAATTACTGCAATATGTTGGCCTGTGCGGATAAAATAACGTAAAAGTTTATTGGCCTGCATCGATTCCGGAAAAACAGGCAAATTTTTAATTCCCTCTTTAAAACTATTTTTTAATGTATATAAATCTTTGCTTTTTATGTATCCCACAATATTATCAATGGTATCGCGGTAGATAAGAATTTTAGACAATCCTGTTTTTATAAATTTTTCCTGCAAATCTTCAATCGGATCGTCTATTTCTATGGCCACAATTTCTGTTCTTGGTACCATGCATTCTCTTAGCTTAATATCATTAAACTCAAGGGCGTTTTTAAATAATTTGATTTCCGGGTTATTATCATCCTTATTATTTTCGTGAGCCTGACTGTCGAAAACCAGCCTGTTTAGATCTTCTATGCCAAATTTTTTCTTTTTAATTGTTTTGGTTTTTTCATTAAACAGCAGTTTTATCGATAAATTGGAAATAACAGCCAGTAGTTTTGTTAAGGGATATGATAATATATAGATTAGAAAGATAATTAATGCCAGGGAATTAACTAATCGGTTGGCAAAAATTTTTCCAATGGTTTGAGGCAATATTTCAATTAAAGGCAATATGATAAGGCTAATTACCAGTACTTTTATCCAATAGGTTAGAGCCAGGCTAAAATTATACTGCTCAAGAAAAACAGTAAATTCCTGGTTAAGAAAATAAACGAGTATGATAAAAATAATGCTATAGCATATAACCAAAGCAAGCGAAAAATCCCAAATATTATTACTGATATATTTTAGAATTTTTGAATAATAATTATCTTTCTCTTTATCTAGTTCTAGCTGTAACTGGTTAATCGCATTAATAGCAGTTTTAATAGCAGAAAAGAATATGGTTAGTAAAAATAAAATCCCATACAAATACGGATTATCCATTTGTTTTTCCAGATTTATTAGTTGTTCTAATGTGCTTTTTCAATAAATATATTAAAAAAGCCAGTAACGAAAATATAAAAAAGGGGTAACTTTTGGAAAAACCCTGGTAAATTGTTTGGTGTATGCCCGAAATTAAACAAAGTACTGATGTTGCTATCCAAAGGAATTCAACACCTTTTGCTAATTTAGTTTTCATCTTGAATATTTATTGTCCCCGAAGTTTTTTTAATTTTCCAGTTCGACAGATCCTGGTTAGATTCAAAACCAGTGCCATGTATAATCCCGTCTTCATTTACGATGCGCACAAACCGATCGGAGTAAACTTTTTTTGTATCCATATTCCAAATAAGGTATTCGGTATTTAAGGTATCTCCTTCTTCATTAATAGCAACTACATCATGCTCTGCTGTCCAAATTTGTTTTTCTTCGTCGTAAATGGCATAATTTGCTCTAATAAATGATGTTGGTGTTTGTGTTGAGTCGTAGAACTGAACATTTAATCCTTTTGGGAATTCAGAATAAGGTTCTTCGATTTCCAGGTATCTATTAATTTCCGGTGCAGTAATTTTTATCTGGATGGCAGCATCTTCAGTGTATATAATTTCGGTGTTTATTACTGCCATAGTTGGCGCATCGATGTGTTTTGTCAGCGTATTAACTTTCTCGATATCGCTTTTTTCGCAACTATTAAATAAGATAATAATTCCTGCAAAAACAGGAATTATCATCTTATGCAAATTGAATGTTCTAAGTCTATTTACTTGTTCTAACTGTTGTTGTTTCATTTATCCAGCATCCTACTGTGTATGTGTCACCATTTTCATAACCTTCAAAAAATGCATCTTCATGATTAGGAAAGTGGGGTGTATAAGCCTTAATATATCTGTCTGCATCATCAGCCAAATCAGGGTCTACTTGTTTGGCTTTTAAAAATTTGTCAACAGCAGCCCAGTAAACTGCTTCTTGCTCGAATTCGTTTTCGCCACATTCTTTACTTGCTCCTGCATAAATATTACCAATTAATATATACGGGTAACCATTATCAGGATTTAGCTCCAATGATTTTAAAGCATAACTTCTTGCTGCCTGGTAATTTCCTAATCGTCGTGTAACATCGCCAAGTTCTAGATAGTATTTTGCTTTTTCCATAATATCATCTTGCAATTCGATGGCTTGCTTTAGATATTTAGAAGCTTCTTCGAATTTTTCTTTTTGGTTACTTAATTTAGCAATCTCGTTTGCTAAATCTGCCGTTGGTTCAAGTGAGTTTAATTTTTTTATCATTTTATAAAAAAGATCAGACTCTGTACATTTTGTTGACCGAAGTAAGTCTGTTGCTTTGGTTAAGAATTCAACATCTTCGGAATTTTGCTCAAACTTATCTGCATAGAAAGGTAATAAGTCTTCGCAACTTGCAGCACCACTCGATTCGAATATTTGATCGCAGGCAGCCTGAGCTCTTTCTATACTTCCTTTTTTACCATTTTTTAGAATGCTGTCAATAATATCTGAAACAACACCATAATCATTTACCACTTGCGCTGCACCTATTTTATTGGCAGAGTACAAAAATTTCGATGCCTGCAGAAAGGTCACTAACTGTCCTGCGCCGCTTTTGGTTTTTTCTAATTCAATGGATTCCTTAAGCCAGTTATAAGCAATTTCCATGTTCTCTGAAGTATTTTTTGAATACCTAATATAGTCTGTACCTTTTTTCCCTAGTACATATCCTTTCTGCCCGTAATATTTTATTCTTTTATCGTAAATTCTCATCATGCTATCAACCAGAATCTCCTTCTTAGCTTCATCTTGCTCTTTTTGAATAGCATCTTTAATCATTTTAATTCCATCAATATAGATGTATTTGCTTGCTTTCGGGCACTCCGTGTAGACTGTTTTCCACGGATCGATGGAAAGATTGAAATTGTCTTGTTTAACATACTCCCTGTACAATGATAAATTCATTATACAACGGATACTATCTTCTCCATGTCCATACTTTGAACCATCTTCAACACCTTTTTGGGCAAATGATAACCCAATGGTTAATGTTAAAAACAGTGTTGTTAAAATCCCTTTTGCTATTGTTTTCATTTTTATTAAGTTTTTATTAATTAAATTTTCTTTTTATAAACCAAAAGTCATAAAGCGTAATATTAAATCCAAACGAAAAATAATTTTCTTGTATTAATCCATTATTGGTTGTTCCTTTATTACCATAAGTACATGACAGATTTAAACTGGTTTTTTGATTGGCTAATGGTAAACCCAGTCCAAAAGTTATGCCATAATTTTTTATTTGCTCACCCTGCAATTTTAGGTAACTTTCATTATAATATGCTCCGGCTCTGTAATTAATTCTTCTTAAATAGTTTCTTAGCGCATATTTTTCCGGTGTGTATTCAACTCCAAAATTAATGGTTTGATCAGTAGCAAAGTTATCATTTACATTTAACGATTCAATATCAGACCAATCCTGGAAGGAATAATCCATGCCAACTGTAAGTTTATTCTTTATTCCGGCAGTAAATCCAACACTATACCGAGCAGGAACTTCAACTTTATAGTTGTAATTAGTAGAGCTTGTAATGGTGTCAAAATCACTTTGATAATAAGCAAGGTAATCAATTACATTAATATCGTATAAGTTGTAATTTTCTGTCATTAAAACAGCACTTTTTTTGGTGGCATCAAAATTAACTTTATTTGAGTAAGTTAATCCTGCAACATAAAAATACTTATCGCGAAACTCTCCATGATATTGAATACCGAAATCAAAAGTTATTTTATTCATTGTAATTTTATCGGCAATTATTGTTGAGTAACTATCTTGCCTGTCAAGAAAACCCTGATTATATTGCTCGAGCGATCCGAACAGGTAGTTGAAATTAACTCCCAATGAAAGGCCATTTAAAACATCAAATGCATTACTAAAAAACAGTTGGTTTATACCACCATTTCCGTAGTAGTTATAATGCATGTTAATTGTATCTGTAAACTCATAGGATTCTGTTTCTGTCATATTATAGCCGATTTTTGAGTAAGGCGTAACCCCAAGGCTTGCAAACCACCATTTTTTAATCGGGAAAGAAATGGCAAGGTGGTCGAAAGATAAGTTTTGGAACTCAAGACTGGCATCTTGTGATTTAAGTGTTTTCGAAATTCCTGTTATACCCACATCAAATATAAAAGACATGCTATCTTGTGAACTGGCGGCAGCCGGATTTAAAAAATTGATTTGATTTGCTGATCGAAGCCCTGTTGCTATCCCACCCATTGCTTTGTTTTGGTTAAAGCCGCTTCTGTCAATTTCGCCGATCCCAAACCTGGTATATGGAGAATTTGTTAAACTTTGTCCGAAGATTTGTATTACTGCAATGATAATTATACCTGTTGTTAGAAAAATCTTTTTTGTCATATTTTTATGTTGTATTCTAATATTTTGTTTAGTCCTATAAAATTTAAATTCGAATTTACAAAGATGGTATTTTTTAGCTTTTTATCAAAGAAAATAGCATCACCTCCTGTTAAAATTACAATTAAGTCATCATACTTTTGTTTTAACGTATTGATATAGCCATCTATTTCAAATAATAATCCGTTTTGAACACCTGAAATTATTGCATCTTTTGTATTATCGGCAATAAGATCAAAATTTTCGTTTTTTTCAAGCAAAGGAAGCCTTCCGGTAAACTTATGGAGTGCTTTAAACCGCATTTCCAAGCCGGGCGAAATGGTTCCTCCTAAATATTGATTTTTATGATTAATAAAATCAAATGTTGTGGCTGTTCCAATATCAATTACCAAAACGTTGGTGTCGGGAAAAATATTGTTTGCTCCAATAACTGCTGCTAATCTGTCTTTACCTAAAGTGTTTTGGGTTTTATATAAATTTTTTATAGGTAGTTTTGTTTTTTCAGTCAGTTCGGTAAAATACTCAAAACTCGATTGTAAAAATGACATCAGAGAAATATCTAAATTCCTTACTGTTGAAAGAATAGCCCTTTTAATTAATGGATATTTATTTATAATATCCTGGATGATTTCTGTATTTAAATCATTATAAATAAATACTTCAATGATTTCATATCCTTTAAAAACGGCAAGTTTATTTCTGCTATTTCCAATATCGATGGTTAGATTCATGGTTATAATTTATTAAAAACCAGGCTGTAAAGATATAATTTTTTATTTATTATTACTTGTGATTTATATCATAATTTCTCATGGTTAATTATATTCTGGAGAATATCAATTGCCTTTTTTACACTTTCTATTTTCTGCATGGTCATGGTTAATTTGTTATTAACTTCTTTTATTTTTATTAATTTGGGATTTTTTTGCACAAAATCTAAAACTTTTGAAAATACGGGCGATTTGTAGTACAATGATTCCTGATCGGCAACAAAATAGGCGACCATTTTATTATTTTTCAGAATAATTTTTTCAAATCCCAGATCAACAGCCATCCAACGTAGGCGTACAATATTCATTAGTTCATTAGTCTGCTCGGGAATTTCTCCAAAACGGTCTTTTAGTTGTAATTCAAATTCTTTTAATTTTTCTTCGGTTTCGGTATTATCAAGTTCTCTGTATAGTCGAATTCTTTCGGATATGTTACTGATATAATTGTCAGGGAAAAGGAGCTCCATGTCAGTATCAATTTGGCAATCGCTAATAAATTTTTGATGTTTTACCTGCTCATCAACCTCCTTTTTATATTCCGACTCATACAGCTCTTTAAACGAGGTTTCTTTTAGTTCTAATATGGCTTCG
>JAWLEM010000136.1:0-6175 GCA_041686115.1 Bacteroidales bacterium | reverse complement strand
CTTAAAACCTCTTACAATTTGTTTATTAAAAATAAGCAGTTCTATTAATTAACAATTGTTTGACTTAAAACAAGAGTTATGACACAATCAAAGGAACAACACAATGTATCGGCAGCAATACTGGCTGGTGGAGAAAATAAACGTTTTCAGGGAAAAACAAAGGCAAATATTCAAATTAGCGGAGTGCGGATTATTACACGTACCATAAAAATATTGCATGCCATTTTCGACGATATAATTATTGTTACCAATACACCTGATCAGTTTAAAGGATTTAGTCATTATACAATTGTCCCCGACGAAATAAAAAATGTGGGCCCACTTGGAGGTATTCATGCCGCAATGAGTGCTGCAAAAAATGATTCGGTTTTTGTATTTGCAAGCGATATGCCTTGTATATCAAGTAAACTAATTAAGGATCACATCGAATTTTATAAAAAACGAAGGTGCGATGCTGCAATACCCCGAATTAAAGATTTTAAAGAACCATTGTATGCTATTTATCATACGCGGCTCATAGACAATCTAACTAATTTCCTTAAAAATTCGCATGATTTTTCAATCGAGCATTTTTTGAAAGAACAAAATATTCGTTATCATAATTTGGAAGATACTGAAGAAAACAGAAAATCTTTTATTAATATAAATACACCGCAGGATTTATCATGCATGGAGTTATATTCCGAGGCAGGATATATATAAAAAGAATACACAATTAAACAAAAGGGGCTTTCCAAAAAGCCTCTTTTTTCATGTCTACACTTCGACAAGCTCAGTGTGACATGTTGATTTTTAATTTGTTGTCATATTGAGCTCGTTGAACTTCTCTCATGCGAAGCATAAATATGAACAACTAAAACACTTTTTGGACAGCCCCTTTTTGTATAGTAAATTGATTATTCAATTGATGATTCTAACATCCAAATAGTCTTCTCAAGACCTGAAATGATATCGCTTAATAAGGCAAGCGTTCCTTCATCTCCCGCTTCATCAGCTACTTCTAATGCTTCATACGTTTTGTTTAGTAAGGTTTTGTTGTTCTCTAAAACAATGGTCACACTCTTATTAGCATCTTTTACATCTTTAACTGGTTTTATAGATGCGTTTTTAATGAAATCCTCATAGGTGTGTAATGGTGTTTCACCTAACATTAATATCCGTTCTGCAATTTCGTCAATTACCTCTGCAGATTCGTTATAGAACTCTTCATATTTTTCATGCAACATGAAAAACATTTTACCTCTAATATTCCAGTGTAAAGCTCTTAGGTTTTGATAGTAAATTTCATAATCCGATAATAATAGATTTAATCTTTTTACAATTTCTGATTTGTTTTTTATTTCTCTTTTCATAACTCTTTTGTTTTATTGTTTAACATTTATTTTAAAACAAATATACTATATGTATTATTTATAAAATTTATATCTTTATAAAATAAATTTATAACTTATGACATTTGTTCAATTGAAATATTTAGTGGCTATTGCCAGATATAGAAGTTTTTCTAAAGCTTCTCAAAATCTGAAAATTTCTCAGCCCGCCCTGACATCTCAAATAAAAAATCTCGAAAATGAAATAGGCTTTGCTGTATTCGATCGTACCAAAGTACCCTTAGCTATTACGCCCGAAGGAGAAGTGCTTATAAAAAGGGCAGAGCAGATATTAAAATTGACCGATGATATGTATGATATTGCCATTGAGTTGGAAGAGCAGATTAGTGGTAAATTAACAATTGGCATGATCCCAACGGTTGCGCCCTATTTAACTCCTGTTTTTATGGATGATTTAAGTGCAAAACATCCTGATTTGCAATTAAATATCAGAGAACTTGTAACCGAAGACATTATTTTGCAGGTTAAAAATGGTGAACTTGATGCAGGAATTATTGCCACTCCTGTAAAAGCAAAAGGAGTAGAATTTCTTACTCTATTTTATGAAAAGTTTTTTTTGTTTATTTCTGATAAAAATAAATTATTTAATAAGGACACTATAAATATTAACGATATTGAATTAAACGAATTATGGTATTTAAATGAGGGGAATTGTTTTCAGAACCAGGTAAATGCATTATGTGAAATATCAGATAAAGTGGCTCAAAAGCAACAGTTAAAATATCAAAGCAATTCAATTGAATCGTTGCGTTATATTGTATTGCAACGGGGTGGAATGACTTTTATTCCCGAGTTGGCTACGCTTACTGTTTCCACTGCAGAAGAAAATATGATAAAAGAAATTGGCGGACTTAAACCTGTTAGAGAAATTAGTCTGGTTACCACAAAATTTGTTTCAAAAAGAAAACTAATTGATGTATTTCTAGAAATAATGATGAAAAATATTCCTTCACGGATGAAATCATTACAAAAAAATATGATTTTAGATACCCAAATTATTGCCGGTTAACTTTTATTTTTACTTTTTTTAGATGGCTTGTATTCTTTAACCGGAATTTTTGGTACAGGGTCAAAACCTGATGTTCCCCACGGATGGCATCTCGATAATCTTTTTATTCCCATCCATGATCCTCTAAACGGGCCATGAATTTTTACTGCTTCAATAAAATATTCCGAGCAGGTTGGTGTATGCCTGCACGAAGCGGGAGTATATGGCGATATCACATATTTATAAATATAAATGGGTATCAAAAAAATAAACCCGATAAGTTTTTTTAGAATTTTAACCATGCACCAATCATTTGGTTGCAAAGGTAAGGCATTTATAAAAATAAATGTGGAGAATATAAATTTTGTGGAATCTATCAGTTTAATGGAAAAACGCAGATGCACAAATAACTGTACGCCTGCGTTTAGTTTGATTGTTTATAGATTTTTAGTTTCGTAATTTTTTTCTCGTTCTTCAGCTTTTTTATCCCAAACAGGCACAACTTCTTTTAAAAATTTCTTCTTTTCTGCATTCAGTTTTTCCATATCCAGTCCAATATATTCTTGTGCTTTAGCTTTAGTAGAAATATCCGGATAAGGAACTTCTTCATTAAAACCCAGCGATGCAAGTACTCTTGCAAGCTTTATTCTTGCATCTTGTGCTGCCTCAAGTCCCATTGATATCACTCGGGCTGACTCAATTGGGCTGTGAAAAGAAGCTCCATGGCTGGCAGCAATGTAATCCCAGCGCCACTGTGCATGTCTTATATCCATTAAAATATCTCCCATTTGTTCCTCTTTGGCTCCAAGTTCCCAGGCTTTACCTGCTTCAACATGTGCTCTTACAATTTGTTCTTCAAGTACTTCTCTGGATTCCATTATTTTATCTTGTCGTTCGTATACATTGGCTATTAATTCCGACGTTTCTTCCCTGTGGCAAACCTGGCATGTATTTTCAATATTATTTAACGGACTTTGAATCTTATGGTCGGTAAATTTTTGGCCGCCTTCATTAATATAAGGCATATGGCAATCTGCACAAGCCAGGCCTCGCTGAGCATGTATGCCTGTTGTAAAAATCTCGTAATCGGGATGTTGGGCTTTTAACATACGGGCTTTACTTATAGGATGAACCCAATCAGCAAAATCATACTCATCATAATATTCTTCCATAGATTCAACCGACATTCCTTTGTCCCAAGGGAATGTGAGATAATTTCCTTCAACTTTAAAATAATATTCTACGTGGCACTGTGCGCAAGTTAAAGCTCTCATTTCCTGATGGCTAACTTTGTTGATATCCATATCTTGCCTTTGGAAAGCTTCAACAAGGGCCGGACGTGTAATTCTAAGGTTCATGTTTTGTGCATCATGGCAATCGGCACATCCAATAGGGTTAACAATTTCATGCCCTAAGGTTTCCCAACTGCCCTGGTAAAATTCTGCTACTCCAATTTGCTCCATTACCCTTGGTACATCAGGGCTCTTACATGTCCAGCAAGTGTTGGGCATAGGGCTTGTGTTTCCATCAACCGGAGCACCGGTTCTTAGAATCTCACGAATATCATCAATGGCGTGATCATGTCCGCTACCCTGGTTATATTCTTTTGAGAAACCATATCCTGCCCACAATACAACCATTTTGGGGTTTTCTTCGAGCATATCTCTGAAAGCACTTCCGTTGTGTTTACTTTCAAACGATGTGTCGGCAGTTTGCATAAAACGATTGTATTGTCTCGGAAAATTTTCACCCCAAATTTCGTTTCTTGGTTCCCATTGCGAATGTTCAACTTGCGGAGTATAGGCAAAAACAGCTTCGGCTCTTCGCTCAACAATTGATGAAGCTAAAAGCCCAAGAAAAAAAACGATAATGATTGTTGCTATAAATATCAGCCACCCTTTCCAGGGCTTCTCTTTTATTTGTTCGCTAATTGGTTTCATAGGCTTATTTTTATTTTTTTAGTTGCTATTTGTAAATTTTTTTAACCAATCCGGGACAGGGCTTTTGGGTAATGGCGCTCTGGCATCGGGAACAACAGACAGGCTGTTTACTTTTCCGTGCGGCGTTTCTTTATGGCATTCCCAACATAGCCGGCTTTCCCTGTCTGAGTGAAACGCTTTATGATTGACCTGTAATGCTGCGCTTTTAATTAAATCTTCGTGGCAGCGTATACAATTTTGTTGCACTACATTTATTCCGGCTTCTTTAATATGAATAACCTGTGGTTCGGCACGTAATGTAAAAATAGTAGCATGCCTTAATCCGTCCTTAGCCTTAAAATAATAATGTGATACAACATTGTTGTGCGGTACATGACAATCATTGCAGTGTGCAATTTCTCTGTGCGAACTATGATTCCACGTTGCATATTGCGGAACCATAATATGGCAGTTTATACATGTTTGCGGATTATCTGATAAATAAGAGTGTGCTTTAGAGATATAAAATGAATAGACTGATAAACCCAGGAATATTCCCAAAAGAATAATTACAGGAAATTTCCATTGTGGGGGAGGAATTAGCTTTTTAATAAATTGAACCATACTTTTATCAATAGATTAGCACTCGTGTCAACCAATCCAAATATATAAAATTCTATCAGAAAACAGGTAATTAAATGCTTTAAATCTTATTATCTTAAATTAGTTTAAATAAGACTTTGCTGTTTTTTACCAGTATGTTTTGTTAGTTTAATTTTCTGACTTTCTGATAGCTGGTAGCAGCATCAATCATCTTAGCATAACTAACTTTCTCCCCTGTTTTTAGTGCTTCATATTCAAATCCGTTTTCCCCTTCAATTAAAATACATTCCCCCAAATCATATCTTAAAGATTCAACTTTATCACCCGGATAAATTGGATTCCCAAACAGGTCTTGCAACTGTTTATTTTTTTTATTTTTTTTGAATAGATTAAAAGCCATAATTCTTTATTTTAATATAAAAATCGGATATTTATACTTTGATTCCAAATTTAGCCGGACTGTTTTATTCAATGATTGTAAAATAATTTGTTGAATGGAAAAATATGACAAAATTCCTGAAAATTTGATTCCAAAAATTGAGAAACTTTTTGAGAATCATTGGCGTGTGGATTTTACAGTCGAAGCAGTTTTCGAAGGACAAACCGGGCAGAAAATTAAGATTTTTACAGATGATGGCCAAGACCCTCAGGTTGTTCAGATTTTGAGAGACGGATATACTATTTTTGCTGGTAACACAAAAATTCCTGCTGCTGAATTGTTGATAAAAAATTTGCCTGTTAATTATTATATCATGCCATCGGGACAAGATTGGATTGAGCTGGCAAATAGTGTATATGGTGATCGGTTAAAGACAAAAACCAGGTACTCATTTTCGAATGATGAAATTTCTCAGGATAATATTGAACTGTTAATTGAAGCTCATCCCCAGAAAGAATCTTGCAGATTAATCACTTTGGATGAAGCAAAAAATATGTCAATGCATAAGATTAACAAAGCTCATTTTATGAATTTTGAATCTCCTGAGCATTTTATGCGGGCAGGTTTTGGGTATGGAATAAAAAAGCAGGGTGAAATGGCTGCAGCATGCACATCAAGCCTGGTTTGTAAAAATGGTGTTGAAGTAAATGTAATTACACTGCCAGAATACAGGCAGAAAGGTTATGCATTTTTGTGTGCACTCAAATTTTTAAGACATAGTTTGCAAAACAATCTCTATGCTAACTGGGATGCATCTGACGAGATGTCTGCCGACCTGGCCAAAAAACTGGGTTATACTTTTAAAGATGAGTATAAAGTTTATTATATTGATTAA
>JAWLEM010000135.1:0-6196 GCA_041686115.1 Bacteroidales bacterium | reverse complement strand
CAATGCAATTCTCCTTCTAAATTATTTATCCAATCCGAATCGTATCTATTATTCTTCATCTTGAGATTTTTTTATTAATTCACAACCTGATAAGGGGTTACCATTATTTGTAATAACATAATTTAACAAATCTGTATAAAAGTTTTTTATGCCGGGATGTAATATTTCGTCGAAAAACCCATTATGCCATAGCAATGAAAAAACACCATTAAATTTTATAATTTCGTGTAGAATTTCCTGAACAGATTCAAAAGCATCTGTCATATTGAGTTTTCTATATTCAAACAATGTTGCATCCATCACATGGAGCGGAATTTCCCAGATTTTAAACGGGCGATCTTCTTTAAAATTATAGAGTTTAAAAGGCAGGCAATATGAATTTCTGAATCCTTCGTGCTCTGCAAATGCAAGGGTAGTATCATAGATTAATCCGGCTTCTTCGTGTAAATACGGAGTAATATTCATATCAAAAATAAGCCGGTGTTGTCTTATGCCTGAAACCTTAACCCCGGCAGCCTTCTCTAATTCGACGATATTGGATTGCAAAAATTTTAGTTGGGTTGCCGAACGGTTTGTTCCGTGTATGCCAATTTCACAATGTTCTGCTTTTAATCTTTTAAATAAGTCCTGTATTCTTTTTTCGTGAAAAGAATAATACGCATCTTGGTGTTTAAGGTCTTTGGGTAAAAAGTAAAAGGTTGAAGTGAAATTATTTTTTTTTTCAATGCTTCGTAAAAAATCGAAATTCCAGTTTGGGTTTTTTTTGGTAAAAAGATAATGAAACCCGTATTCAGCGACTTTTCGTATCTTCTTCGAAAAAGGAATCTTTTTTTTAGATAACCCAAACAATACTTTCAAATAATAAATAAAATCATACAAGTTGTAGGTATCAATTTTATCCACATCATGCGATAAAAAGAAAGTGAAAGGTTTAAAAGGCTTCTTCTTTTTAAATTCCAGGTTATGGATTTTGCAGAATTCTTCCAACCCCTCGATTATGAATTTAAAATAATAATTAACCACTGGTTTTTTAATAATCCCCAGTTTTCTTTGAATAGATAATTCATATGGGAAACGGCCAAACCGGTCTTTGTATTCAGGATTTAATTCCTGGTAGCCTGAAAGCAGGTAAAATGCTGATTTTAATAAGTCGTGATGAAAGATTAAATTGTTATTTTGATCAATGGAATAGAGTTCTTGTTTGTTTTTAGCAGGGAATAGAATGGGAATATCTTCCACCCATAAAATATTTTCGAAATTTAATTTTTGTGCAGATAGTGTAAAAACGATTTTATTTTTTAAATCATTAGGCAGCTTTTTGTTGCTTCTGAAATAAAATAATTTTATAATCTCACTTAAATCTATTGGTTGGTTTAAATGGGAAAGAACATAAGTTAGCTTTTGTTGGTTTAGAAAAGTATTCATGAATTTTTTATTCTAGTTATTCTATAATTATTAACGACAAGCTACTTCTTGGAGAAAAACCCCAAGAATTATGTATGATTTTTTTAACTTTTACTCATTTATAATTTCTTTAATTTTGAATAATATTTTAGGAATAAGCCCATTAGTTTTACTTACAGAAAAATAAGGTGTCAGGTTAAAATTATAGGTTGATTTATATTTAGCTATACTATCAGTGTTTGCTCCAATAAAATCAAAAGTCTTGCAATCTAGTTGATTCAGTTTGTTCAAAATATTATAAAGTAAAACTTGGTTTAATCCGGTATTATAAAAATTGTAATTTCCCCCTGCTAACCAATAAAATGCTGTTGACTGATCTATTATAATAATATTTGAATAAACAGGAGTATCTTCGTTGTATATATTGCAAAGAAGCAGACTGTTTTTTGCATGTAATATTTTTAAAATATTTTCGAATTCAGAATAGTCTAAAAATCTTTTTTTATTATTCTTCTTCTGCATAGTTTTTAATAGCTGATAACTGATACCAATTTCATTATTGTTAAAATCATAACTTATCTTGTAGTTTTGTTTTAATCCTTTTTTTATCTGTCTCTTTAAAGAAGGTTCAAAACATTCCTGTATCTCTTCAATATTTTTTATTTTTTCGAGATAAGTATATTTTATTTTTTCAGTATAACCATTCCACAAAAAACCACGAATATCTTTAAAACCTGGAGGGAAAGATAATGTTATGAATTTAAATTTTTTAATTAGAAAATTGCTTATTTCTTCGATGATTAACAATTGATTACTTTCTTTTTTTGAAACATATTTTGTGTCTCTTTTTTTTATTAATAAATTGTTATAAGGTGTAAATTTGGGGGGTACAATTATTGGGAATAAAAAAAATTTGTTTTTTGTCCCAAAGGCATATCCGGCCACTAGTTTTTTATTTTTATCAAAACATCCAACAATGCAAAAAGTCATATTTTGTTGATATTTATAAATATTCTCCAGCCAAAAAGATTTATTAAAAATACGCCCATCTTCGCATTCATCAACAAAAGAATCCCAAATAGCAAATTCTGTTCTATCTAGATATCGAGTGGTGTATTTATCAGGCATTTATTTAAGGATTTTATAATTTTTCCAATCAAATCGATTACAAGTATTTTTTATTTGTTCAAATTCTTCTTTATCTATTTTCAAATTATTTCCTGAATCAAGATTAGTTGCATGTGTCTCTTCTTTAAATTCACAACCAATAAAAGATTTTAAGTCTGAAAATATATTTTTATAATCTGAGATCAAATCTTCATAATTAACAATTTTAATATTTTTCTTTGGAAAAAGGTTAATATCTTCCATTATTTGTTTTTCAATATAATACACCTGTTTGACAGACTGTTCGGCAAGAGACAAATTTAGAAGATCTTGATAGTTTTTTGGTTTGACAGACCACCATTCATGGGGGGACAATTTTTTTCGAGCTTTATATATTGATTGAGCATTATATTCTGGCAATCTTTTTATAAAGATAAACTTTGCGGATGGGAAAATTTCTGAGAAAGGGAGTAAACGTTGAGATGTCATTAAGTTTTTAATAATGATAGGTTTTTGTTGTTTATTGATGATAGCATAAAAAAGCTTTCTTATCTGAATTATTTTTTTGTCAGACAAAGATCCTTTTTCAAAATAAATTTGGTCTTTAGAAAACCATTTATACCATATTTGACCTCCTTCGCTTGGCGCATTTAATCCAAATTTTTTTGTGTTTCCATAATTCGACTGAAAATTATCATGCTTTTTATTTTTAAATACTAAACGATTCAGCCAAAACCCAAAAAATAGATTTTCTCTTGATAAATAAATTAAATTATTAATATAACTAACATCAAAAAAATTTGTAATTAATTGATATAGAATGGTAGAACCACTTCTTGGAGCTCCTATGATAAATACAATAGGGAATTCAGGTTGTTTTGAAGAATATTTTTTAATTGGTTTTTTTTCAAATAAATGAATAATTGGAGATAGGTATTTAAAAGATCTCCTTAAAATAAAAAGAAAGAAATTTGTCCCAGTTTCTTTTAATTTCATAGTATTTTTCTTATAAATACAAATTAACTAAATTCTTTCCAAAGTTTGTTAAATTGTATAAAATCAACATTCATTTAATAATTTGGAGATTTTTTGGTTATTTATTAGTTAAACCGCCTTTATTAAAATTTGCTTTATTGTTCGTAAAATAATTTTTAGCACCATCTCCGGTGTTAAAGAATAAATCAATAATCGATAAATGAGATATAAATTCACCATTGATTTGAGGGTATTCGGGATGCTGATATTCCATGTATTTCAACGTAATATTATTTTTATTCAATAATTCTTGATTATTATATTTTTTTGCCCCCATTCCTGATAAATAAATGCTTGCTCCAGTTTCTTTACATAAATTAATAATTAAATCATTCTTTTGCCCAAATGCTGATGTCGCAAAATCTGATAGTTTAATAATTTGAGTAGATAAACCTAGTTTTTCAACGGTGTCGTAAATAAATTTAATATTCATTTCAGAAAAAGAGTCATGTTGAAAAAGTTCGGAAAGGTAATTGTAATATGATTCAAAAAAGGGAGCTTTTGAATAACTATTTTGAATAGTTTTTAATGCTTTTCTGCTCCATTTTTTATCAGCAAAAGCTACTTCTTTATAACTAGCTTTGCCTTCTTGTCCCTTTGGTCTTGTAATAGGAACGACAAGTTCAATTATACCATTTGGAGATTTTATTTTATTTCTGTTGGCAACAGATTTTCCCCTGGGATACTGAACAGTATCCAAAATAACGAAAATGTCAGAAAGGGCTATTTTATAAAAAAATCCCAGCCATGGAATAAAGTTGGGCTGATGAATAGATAGTACTTTATTTATCATCTTCTTGAAATTCATTTAAAAGGTTTTCGAATTCATTGCGAAGCTCACTTTGATGATAAGTTTTATATTCGAACTTTTCAGGAAAATCATCATTAATTTTTAATTCATAATCGAGCTCTTTCCTTGTAACTTTCACAATGGTATCAAGTATTGCTTGCGGATTGTCACAAAGTTCTTTATATTTTATGCGTATTATTCTGTTCGAATTAATGTCTTTGATCTTACTATTGTAATATTTCGTAAGGAAATATACCTGGCCGGCAATTTGTCTTTTGTAGTCTAAGTCTTTGATTTGTTCATATTCAAGAGGTACATAGCTCCACCATAAGTTAAGATCAGTATAATATTTTTTTCTTGCATTAAGAATTGATATTGCTGCATCAACAGGGTCACGTTCAATGTAGACAAAAACAAGCTTTTTAAGTACATGAAGGAATTTAGAAATATGATATGCACTTAGTACATTTTTACAAGCAAATCCCTTTCCAAATGCCTCATGGATATTCAGGATAATATTTTTAAGCTCGGTCCATTGTATTTCTTTTTCTATAGAAGGACTGTTAACAATATTTGTAATGCTTTCTTTTTTTAACCAATGTCTCCAGAAATAACCAAACTCATGGATGTCTTCTAGTTTTTTTGTACTTGCAAATTTCGATTGAAAGTCAGTTGATTTATTATTTTTAAAAATAGAATTAGAAAGCCTAATTCCTGTTACCGGGGTTTTCCAAAACCGGGCAGATAAATTATTTATAAACCCAACATCGAGTCCATGAGCCAAGACTTGCGACATAAGGGTTGTTCCGGATCTGGGAGCTCCAATTACAAAAATTGTAGGATGTTGTTCTTCTTTTAAATCTGTATAATTATTTTTTTCAAACTCTAATAATTGGTTGTTGAGTTGCTCAATAAAGCTCTCTTCTTTTGGATCTTTACGATGATTTTCTTTACGTTCTTGATTTAGTTCTGTTAATTTGTCGTTTTTCACACGAATATATTTTTAGTTAATTAATTGTCCTTGTGGAACATCCATGTTATATCCATCCCGTTTTTGTGAACTCTAGTGCATGGATGTTTTATGAGCGTTATATTATCCATCGTTGTACTTCAAAAACTTCAGCATATTCATAGCCAATTTGTATCCCCCTGGTTTTTGCTAAACTTTTAATAAATTCCTCTGAAGCATAATCTTTCATTTTTTGTGAATTGTAAGCATCAAGGGCGTAAATTTTCTTTTCAATGTGGTGTTTTTCGAGTTTAATAAAAGACTGGCTATTAAATTTGATATGATTCCAGGGAATTTCATAACTAAGTATGCTGGTTTGCTTAAAAGCTCTTAGACCTTCCAGAGCAACCGTGTAATGGTCCTGATGTAAATCATTCGGAGAAGGCATTAATACTAAATCAGGTTGTAAATCATTTTTTATTTTTACCAGTTCTTCCAATATATCTTGTCTTACATAATTAAGTTTCCTTACCGTAAAACCATAAATAATTAGATTAGAAGGTTTAATTCCGATTCTTCTTGTTGCTTCTTTTACCTCTATCTCCAGAATATTTTCAGGCATTCCTTTTGGAACAGATTCTTTGGCCGTAGAAAAGGCTATATAATATACATTATATTTTTCTTCTAGAAATTTTACCATGCTTCCACCACATCCAAATTCTCCATCATCTGTATGTGGAGCCAAAACGATAATATTATTTGATTGTTTATTGATCATAGAATTGAATTAAATTTTTGATAGTAACTTCCCATATAAATTGGGATTTAATTATTTTACAATTATAAGAAAAATTTTGCAGCACATCAGGATTATTGTATAGATGTATAATTTTGTCAGCCAGGTCTTTGTG
>JAWLEM010000134.1:0-6231 GCA_041686115.1 Bacteroidales bacterium | reverse complement strand
GGATTTAACAAATTCGATTGTGGAACATCATGCATTAAATAAAATGTATTGTTTTGCTGGCCTTTTAGAGGAAAGTAAAAGAACACAAAAACCAAAATTATTATATCCAGAAATAACTGTTTTCTATTTAACATAAATAAAAACTTTAACCCACAAATTCCAAACACAATTCATATGCAATGTAATACACCTAATAATTAACCATTTATAATTTATAATTTGAAAATTCTGTTTTAATTGATATTTGAGATTTGTTATTTGGTTATTTATTATCAACTAATTTCCTGAAATACTTAATCCTAATTCTACCTGCACACCAACCTGCACATCCACTTTATAATCCGGGAAATAATACACCAGATTGGTATCAATGGCAACATTTTTTATTTCGCCTTCAACTAAAATGTTCCGGGTTTGATGAAGATTGTCAATTCGATCCTGAGAAAATTCAATGTCTTTTTGCAAATAAGATTTTTCTGATGTTCTGCCATTTTCATCAACAGAGCCTTTGGTCAAATTAAACGGCTCGTCAGTAAAAACAGAATCAATTATATAATTATTAATGTCAAGAAAATAGATTTGCCCTGTAATTCCTGTTGGGAATCCATTATATGCATTAATCCTGACCATTAATCGTAGAATTTCTTCCGAGAAACCAGACAATTCCTGCATATCGAAAGGCATGGTATAACTCATCGGGATATCTATTTCCTGCCTGTACCATTCGGGTAAACTATCAATAGGATTTATTTCAAGTAAAAGCGTATCGAAACCACTCTCTGCATCCATTCCCAGCGAAGTATATCCCACAGGAAAAGAAAAACCCGGGTTCCAGGTTGAATCAGGATTTTCAAAATCATCAGGTACATCGTCCAGGCAAGACCATAAAAGGGCGAAGGATAATAACAGGATTATTATTAATTGCGTTCGCATATGAATGGGATTTAGAATTCAAGTTATAAAAATTTGCTGAATCAAAACAACTATAAAACGTTTTTATTAATGTTTTGTTTTTGATTCAATGAACTATGCAGTAAATTAGAGCAATCAATCTTAAAAAACCATTATGAAATATATCGGAGCTCATGTAAGCGCAGCCGGGGGAGTGGAAAATGCACCGGTAAACGCCCATAAAATAGGAGCCAAAGGATTTGCACTGTTTACCAAAAATCAGCGGCAATGGAATGCCAAGCCACTAACCGATGAAAATATTCAAAAATTTAAAGAAAACTGCGAAAAGTACGGATATACTAAAGGCACTATTTTACCACACGACAGTTACTTAATTAATCTGGGGCATCCCGAGAAATTATCGCTAGAAAAATCCAGATATGCCTTTTTAGATGAGATGCAGCGTTGCGAACAATTGGGAATTGACCGGCTGAATTTTCATCCCGGAAGCCATTTAAACAAAATTTCGGAAGAAAAATGCCTGAAAACCATCGCCGAATCGGTAAATATAGCCCTGGATAAAACCAAAGGTGTTATTGCCGTGATTGAAAATACCGCCGGACAGGGAACAAACCTGGGACATACCTTTGAACAGATAAAATATATCATTGATCATGTTGAAGATAAAAACCGTGTTGGTGTTTGTATAGACACAGCACACGGCTTTGCTGCCGGATACGATTTCAGCTCGGAAGAAAGCTATCAAAAAGCCTGGAACGAATTTGATCAAATTATTGGATTCTCATACCTGAAAGGCATGCACCTGAATGATTCCAAAAAAGATGTGGGCACCCATGTTGACCGCCACGACAGTATTGGAAAAGGATTCATTGGCGAAAATACCTTTAAATTATTGATGCAAGACGACCGAATTGATAACATTCCTTTAATTCTGGAAACGCCGAATCCTGATATTTGGGATAAAGAAATCAAACTGTTGTACGACTGGACAAAATAATATTTTAATAGTTTGTTGCAATGGAACTAAAAGAACGCCTGGTAAAGCATTTTGAGTTTACAAATGAAGATTGGAATATTACAGAAAAGTACATTGATTATGTACAATTAAAAGCAAAAGAATTCTTTTTACATGAGGGAAAGGTTTCTGATAGAATTGGCGTGGTAAAATCCGGGTTATTACGCACATACTTCTTTGATGAAAATGGAGATGAAATAACCACACAGTTTTTTGTTCCCGGAACGTTAGTTATCTCCAATGTAAGTTTTAACAGGCAGATTCCTTCCAAAGAAAATATTATTGCCATCGAACCTTCAGAACTCATTGTGTTTACTTATCATAATATGCAGGAACTCATTCAAAAAGTTCCTGTCTGGCAAAAAGTGCCCATTGCTGCTGCCGAACACAAAAACAGGCAAAAAGAAAAAAGAATCCTGGAATTTCAAACTATGCCGGCAAAACAACGATATTTAAATTTTATTGAAAAACATCCTCAGGTTTGCAGAAGTGCTACGGTAGGTCAAATAGCTTCTTACTTAGGCATTGATATTGCCACTTTAAGCCGAATCCGTAAAAAAATTTAATTTTTTTGATTTTTGTCAAATAATCACCTCATTGCATTTTCACATCTTTGCTGCAAATTAAAATCGTAAAATCATGAAAATATTAGTTATTGGTGCAAGCGGAATGTTAGCTAAACCCGTTGTAAAAAAATCAGATGAAAATGGATTTCAGGTTCGCCTGTTTTCAAGAACAATTGATCAATCCATGTATTCAAAAGACTATGAACTGGTAAAGGGTGATTTATTTCATCGTGAAGATCTTGAAAAAGCGCTGGAGGGATGCGATGCCATTCATATCAATCTGTCGAAAACAGATGAAGGAAAAGCTGTAATAGCCATTGTAGATGTTGCAAAACAAAAAAATATAAAAATCATTAGTTATATATCCGGGGCTTCGGTTTCAACAGAAAACCGGTTGTTTGAAATGATTGATCAAAAATTTATAGCAGAGCAAACCATTATCACAAGCGGAATTTCGTATATGATTTTCCGACCATCATGGTTTTTCGAATCGCTACAATTAATGGTGCGAGATGGAAAAGCTATGATGATAGGGAAACAACCCAACCCTTCGCACTGGATTGCTGCTGATGATTATGCGCAAATGGTGGCTACTGCATATCAAAAACCTGAAGCAAAAAATAAAATCTTTTATGTTTATGGTCCCGAGCAGCATGTAATGAAAGATCTCTTAACAAAATATTGTGCTGAAATTCACCCTGAAATAAAAAAAGTATCATCCATACCTATAGGAATGATGAAGCTTATTGCATTCTTATCCCGTAATAAAGAATTAAAAATGGTTGCATCCCTGTTTGCATATTTCGAAAAAGTGAAGGAACCAAATGCTGATAAAGCAAAAGTAACCAATAACCTGCTCGGAAAAGCTCAAACAACATTTGATCAATGGTTAAAAACTCAAAAACAATAAATTATGACCGTTCAATTAATCATTAGTGGCATTACCTTTATTTTTATTCTGATTTCTGGCATCTGGCTCAGTAAACTGGGTAAACCTTACGGAACCATTCTGTTTACTATCCACAAACTTATTGCTTTAGCTTTTATCGTTTATGTTTTTATTATAAGCAAAAACTTGTTTAAAGCGATGGAAGTTAATCCTGTGATGTTGGTTTTCATTGTTGCAGCTGCCATATCGGTTATATTAATCATCGCAACCGGAGGAATATTAAGTAATCAGGAAGATGTTAAAAACTCGCTGGTAATCGTTCACAAAATCTCAACGGTGGTGCTGCTTCTTTCTTTAACAGGATGGTTTTTTATGGCATTAAAGTAAAAGGGTAGAATAAAATCAACAGAATTTATTTTTTAACTTGATTTTTGGTAACATTGCGAAAATTTTATGCAATGGAAAACACAAAAAAATCATACTTTTCCCTAATTCTCGGGGCTATCCTGATCTCCTTTTCTCCCGTGTTAATAAAAGCTACCGGTGCCCCCGGAACCGTGAGTGTTTTTTACAGGCTGTTTTTTGGTACACTGGTTTTAATTATTCCTTTTGCTTATTCACGAATAAAAAATAAAGAAAAACTGAACCTAAAAGGGGTGTTGTTTGCTTCATTGGCCGGGTTATCTTTAGCCATCGACATGTCTATGTGGGCCACGGGAATTATGAGCTCCAATGCAGCGATGCCAACCCTTACAGCTAATCTTGCACCACTGTGGGTAGGCATTGGCGGTTTCCTGTTTTTTAAAGAAAGGCGCACAGCCCGGTTTTGGATCGGACTGGCCATTGCCATCGTTGGAATAGTATTTCTTGTTATTCAGGACCTGTATCAACCCAATGGTATATTTAAAGGTTTAATTCTGGGCTTATTCGCCGGTATTTTTTATGGTGGTTTTATGATGCTTGTGCAAATGGGTAGAAGATACCTGGATACGCTTCCATTTCTGTTTTTAAGCTCGCTGGCTACCACCCTGTTTCTGGGAATGTTTATGCTATTTCAAGATTTCGAATTTGTCGGTTATTCAACAAAAGCCTGGGTTCTTTTTATAATCATGGGTGTAATGATTCAGGCCGGCGCATGGTTCCTTATCAATTTTGCCCAGGGCCACTTACCTGCCTCTTTAGTAGCTCCCACATTGCTTGCTCAACCGGTACTTACAGGTGTTGTTGCATTTCTTTTGTTGGGCGAAGCGCTTACCCTATGGCAAATAACAGGTGGGATTATTGTTGTTATTGGTATTTATACGGTCCATTTTGCCAAACAGCGAAAGAAATCAAAAAGGTAAGTTTCAGGAACAACAAAACACTGCTACCCGGATTTGCTGTTGCCGTTGATTTTAATCAGCTCACGAGTGTTTGCAACGTATGCTATTTAAATGTCGGTAATTTTCATTTCTGCTTGTGCAAGATCTTGACACGCTGCAATACATATTGACTTCAAACATGATATTTATTACATTTGTTAATGAATGAGGATTCTTGTTCATAATCAAAGTGTTTATGAATATGGTTAGTCTTCGATGAATAATCACAAAAAACTAAATATCATGTCAAAATCAACCACAAAAATCGTTATTACACTATTTATTCTTCTAATAGTTAGCTTTGCTCTTTATTCATGGATTAAATCCGGTTATACCAAACCGGAAAAGGCTTTAGCAATGAAAAACAGCAGTGTTCCCGAAGTCAGGGAGCAGTACATTAATTACTGTGCCGGTTGCCATGGTGAAAACCTGGAAAGATTTGACAAAAGTGAATGGATGGATGCCCGCACTGATGACGCAGCTTTCAGAAGCATTAAGTTTGGAGTGGAAGAAATGGGTATGCCGGCTTTTCAAGATGCATTTACTGATGAAGAGATTCTTGCGTTAGCGAAATATATCAGGTCTGAAGTTCCTAAAGACCACACCAAAAGAAAACCTGCATTTTCTACCGAACGAGTTGTGCAATCGGACAAACAAAAATTTATCATCGATACCATTGTCGATGGACTGAATGTTCCATGGGGAATGGAGTTTTTGCCCAATGGAGATATGTTAATTTCTGAACGTTCGGGCATTTTATACCGCTTTAGTAATGGACAACTCACAAAAATAGAAGGGTTACCTGATATTTTAGCTGTAAACCAGGGTGGATTATTAGATCTCCGCCTACATCCGCAATATGAACAGAATGGCTGGCTCTATTTTGCTTACTCCGAGCCTTCCAAAGAAAATAAAAAGGCAGGAAACACATCCATTATGCGTGCCCGGATATCGGGTAATAAGCTGGTAGATCAGGAGCAGATTTTTGATGGCAAACCAGACTCTCCCAAAACGTATCACTGGGGATGTAAACTGCAATTTGATAAAGAAGGATATTTGTGGTTCGGTATTGGCGACCGCGGCGAAAGAGACGTGAACCCACAAACGCTTGAAAATCATAACGGCAAAATTCATCGCATCCATGATGATGGTTCTATTCCACAAGACAATCCCTTTGTTAATACGGAAGGAGCTATGCCCTCGATATATTCATACGGACACAGAAATCCGCAAGGAACCTCCATGCACCCCGAAACAGGAGAAATATGGATTACCGAACACGGACCTAAAGGGGGCGATGAGCTGAATCTGATCAAAGCTGGTGTAAACTATGGATGGCCTGTGATTTCTTACGGAATTAATTACGATGGCACTATTTTTACCGATATCACCCACAAAAAAGGCATGGAGCAACCCGTCATTTACTGGGATCCTTCCATTGCACCCTGCGGAATGACATTTGTTGACAGCAACCGTTACCCGGAATGG
>JAWLEM010000133.1:0-6241 GCA_041686115.1 Bacteroidales bacterium | reverse complement strand
ATAATTGATTTTTTCGACGAGAAAATAATAAAAGCAATTAAAGAAAGGGTTAAGAGGAATGCTGTACCAACTTTACCTAAAAATGAATTTAACCATTGTGCAATAAAATAACCATGGCCTCCACCTAAGCCACTACCTAAATACCCATTGGTATCGCCAAAAATATACCCCAGTAAAACCGAAAAAATTATTAATCCGGCAATAGAAAGTTTAATGGTTTTTCGAATCGAAAATAGTTTAATATTAAAAAAACGCAAACCTATGACAATAAATAAAAACGGAACAATAAATGAGGCTATTCCAAACCATTTATTAATAAAAAGATTAGCGAAATGTGCACCGGTCTTACCCGACCAATTTTCAACATTTACATCCAACCCTGAAAAAACTTTAGAAAATTGAAAACTTTGGTCTACTTTCCATGTAAAGAAATAGGATATAAATGCCAGCGTAAGAAATGCCGATAAAAATATTGTAAATACTCCTAAAATAATTTTTACTCGTTCGTCGGTAAATGATTTTTTATTTTTTTTGGCCTGCTTGCCGTTTTTCTTTGCCATTGATGGTTATGCTCTTTTAATTATAATACCTGCTTGTAAGTTTTACAAAGTAAAATAAATTAAAGCAAATATGAATAGAAATTTAAAGTAATATAAAAACTAAATCGAAAATGAATTATTGTTTTAGTAATTCAATGATTTCCACCATTGTTTTACGATTAATATTCTGGTAGTCTTCCGGTACTTTAAAGTGGTCTGAAGATATTTCTGTCTCTTGTATTTTATTGGCAGTTAATCTCATATTTAAATCATAAAACTTAACCTGAAATTCCAGGAGCACACCTTTGATTGACTTAAAGGGAGTTTGAGCATTTACATTGCTTATAATAATATCATCCGTATAATAGATATAAAAAGGCTGGAAAGTAGAATCGGGTAGAGTAATTTTAGCTTTTTTAGACATAAAACCGCAGATCTCTTTTTCTTCATCCATATGTTCAATTTTCATACCCGGTAATTCTTCAAAAAATAAAGAAGACTCATTAATTTTTTCAACATATTTATATTTTTTATTAAGCACCTTAACCAATGTTGTATTCTTTTTTTCCTTATAATTTTGTATGTGTGTAAAACTGACAATACCAGAAAATCCTTCAATTTTATTGATTGTATTATTATCCTTAAATTTTATCATCATTTTTTTAGGTAATAACCCAATCATAAAACTGTCGAGCGTATCGTCCATATATTCAATGTTGTATTCGATAAATCCTTCTTTGATCCGGTCTTTTTGCTGTAATTCTTTACAAGAATAAAATGCAGTAACGAAAAGAATAAAAGTGATAATAAAAATTCTAAATTTCATATTTAGACATTAAGGGTTAATAATGAAATACGTGTAAAATAAGTTAACTAATATAAATAAACAAAAGTAAAAAACAAAAAAGATTGATTTGCAAACTGAAATTATTTGACCAAATTATCAATTGAGTGCATTAACGACAATAGATTTTTGAAATAAAGGATTGGTTTAGATACATAAGAAACATAAAGAGCTAAAATAAAAACAATTTATATGCGTTGGAGTTAATCTGATTTCAGTTTAATATAATGATTTATGACCGATTATGTTTTATAAGAGATTTTAGATACGATTTTTTTTTATAGATTTGTAGCTTTAAATATTAACTATATATAAATAAATGAATATGAATAAATTAGCTGTAGTTGCATTAGGAGGTAATGCTCTTTTGCGCGGTAATCAAATAGGAACAATAGATGAGCAGGAGCAAAACACTTTTGATACACTTGAAAATTTAGTGTATTTAATCAAAGATGGTTACGATATTGTTATCGGACACGGTAATGGCCCTCAGGTTGGAAATATTTTAATGCGTAATGATGCAGGTGAACATATGTATCAGATTCCACAAATGCCACTTGATGTGTGCGTAGCTGATTCTCAGGGTGGTATCGGGTATATGATTGAGAGAATGTTAAGAAATGTACTTAAAAAGCATAACATACAAAAAGAAATTGTAACATTAGTTACTTGCGTTCAGGTTGATAAAGATGATTCTGCATTTAAAGATCCGCAAAAACGTGTTGGTAAAATTTATACCAAAGAAGAGGCTGATAAATTAGCTGCTGATAAAGGCTGGGAATTTAAAGAAGAAGTAAAAGCACATGGTGGATGGAGAAGAGTAGTTCCATCGCCAAGGCCAATAAGTATAATGAACGAGAAAGTTGTTGAATCACTTGTGCGTCAGGGAAATATTGTAATTGCTGCTGGTGGAGGGGGCGTTCCCGTTTATTTTGACGAGAAAGGAAATGTCAGGCCTTCTGAAGCAGTTATTGATAAAGATTTTGCTTCTTCTCTTTTAGCAGCCCGAATTGGAGCTGATGAGTTTTATATTTTAACTGATGTTCCTTATGTTTATATTAACTACAAAAAAGAAAACGAAAAGAAGTTAGAGTTCCTTAGTAAAGCTGATGCAGATAAATACATGGCCGAAGGGCAGTTTTCTCAGGGTAGTATGGCTCCGAAAATTGGTGCTTGCTTACTATTCGTTGAACAAGGTGGTAAAAAGAGTGTTATTACCGAAGCCACTAAATTGGAAGACCGTTCATTCGGTACAAAAATTACCATGGAATACGAAGACTAAATCATTGATTAAGGAATCTTTTTAATTGAAAATTGATTCGTTATCCGACAAAAAACAGAAAAAATAAATAGTAAATAATAATTAATAAATTGAAAAGTTATGGCATTTAATTTAAGAAATAGAAATTTTGTAAAGCTTTTAGATTATACTCCACAGGAGATCAAATTTTTATTAGAGCTTTCAGTAGATTTGAAAAAAGCAAAATATAGCGGTACTGAACAACAAAAACTTAAGGGTAAAAACATTGCGCTAATTTTCGAAAAATCATCGACTCGCACACGTTGTGCATTTGAGGTTGCTGCTTTGGATCAGGGTGCTCATGTTACCTATTTAGGGCCATCAGGGTCACAAATAGGCCATAAAGAATCGATGGCTGATACTGCACGTGTTTTAGGAAGAATGTACGATGGTATTGAGTATCGTGGATTTGGACAGGAAGTTGTTGAAGAGTTGGCAAAATTTGCCGGTGTACCTGTTTGGAATGGCTTAACTAATGAGTTCCATCCTACACAAATTTTAGCAGATTTCTTAACTATGATGGAGCATTCTGACAAGCCTTTACACCAGGTTACTTTTGCTTATGTTGGCGATGCAAGAAATAACATGGGTAACTCGTTAATGATTGGTGCTGCTAAGATGGGAATGAAGTTCCGATCTGTTGCTCCAAAAAGTGTTCAGCCAACAACTGAGTTAGTAAATCAGGCCAAAGAAATTGCCAAAGAAACAGGCGCTGAAATTACTGTAACCGATAATGTTGAAGAAGGCGTAAAAGGTTGTGATTTTATTTATACCGATGTATGGGTATCAATGGGAGAACCGGAAGAAGTATGGAAAGAAAGAATAGAATTATTAAAACCATACCAGGTAAACAAGAAAATGATGGACTTAACCGGTAATCCAAAATGTAAATTTATGCATTGCCTGCCTGCTTTCCACAACAGAGAAACTAAAATGGGCGAAGATATTTTTCAGAAATTTGGAATTGAATCAATGGAGGTTACCGAAGAGGTATTTGAATCACCTGCTTCAATCGTTTTTGACGAAGCCGAAAACAGAATGCATACCATTAAAGCAGTTATGGTTGCCACATTGGGTGCATAACAATTAGATAGATATTATAAGTAACAAAAAAGGGCGCTGATTCAGTGCCCTTTGTTTTTTTATATTATCCCAGATACGTCATTAGAATTTTGATTCTTTTTCAGATTTGGATTATTCATGTTTGTAAATCCCCAGTGGGTCAACAAATTTATTGACTACAGAGCTTTTTTCAGATTTTGCCGCCTGGGATGTTATGGTCATTATCGGAACTTTGGAATAATTAATAATCCGATGTGCAAAGGCTCCTATATAATTATCGAATGTATATCTTTCTTTGTGAGTCATTAAAATGATTAAATCGGAATTTACCTGGTCGCAATACGCTAAAATATCCTGGTAAGCATAAGTCTTACGTTTTTTTATCAGTTTAAAAGTGTAGTCTACTTCATTATCTTTAAGTTTTTTTTCTATTTGCTTAACTTTTTTCCTTGTTCGAAAATTCCTGTTTCCAATTCCCTGGAAAAGAACCGACACAAAATGCAGTTTTGCATTTGCAAACTGGTTAAAAGCAATAGCTGCTTTTACTTTTCTATTTGTATCTTCGGCTAAATCTACAGGAACAACGATGTTTTTAATCTCTGTATCAATTTTATTTTTAATGGTAATTACCGGACACTTTGATTCGGTTATTACATGGGTAACAACTGATCCCAAAATTTTATCTTCTTTTTCATCCCTGTGTTTATCACATAAAATAATTAATTCGGAATTTACCGATTCTGAGTATTCCAAAATTTGTTCATGAACTTTTCCAAAAAGTACTTTAATTTCAAATTCAGTTTCAGGATGAAGTGCTGCCGTTTTTTTTAAATTTTCAAGTGATAATTGATATAATTTCTCTCTCGTATCCTTGGTAATAATTAATTTATTCCACCAATCGCCTACGGCAATAACATTAATCAGGTGGATTTTTGTTTTAAGTAATTTAGATAAAAATATGGCCTCCTCAAGCGAATTTTCCGAATCGTTTGTGAAATTAATGGGTACAACTATATCTTTCATAATTAATATTTTTTGCTATAAATCAAATTAAATCACTTCTTTAATAAAGTGCCATGTAATGTAAATAGATGCTGCTAGTTTAAGCCCGACACCCATTAAGAAACCAAAAAAAGCCCCGAGGCCTGCTCTGAATGCGTCTTTATTATTTGCCCCCTTTAACGACTCTCCAATTATGGCTCCTGCAAGTGGTCCAAGGATTAACCCCAGTGGTCCTAAGAATATCATACCTATGATCATACCGATACCTGCACCCCACATACCTGCTTTGGTGCCTCCGTATCTTTTGGTTCCCCAAATAGGAACTACATAATCGAGGATCGTTACCAAAATAGCAACAAAAGCAACAATTAATAAAAAGTTAGTTGTATAATCGGCAAATTTTGTAAAATGAACAACCAGCAATCCTAAAAAACTAAGTGGTGGCCCTGGTATTACTGGTAATATGCATCCCAGTAACCCGATAACAATTAACAAAATCGATAATATAAGTAAAACCCAATCCATTGAAATCATTTTAAATTACGATAAAATTAACAATTAATTTAATTCTATTTGATAAAATGTATGATAATATCATTTATTTTTCAATAAGGGTTTTAATGTTGGTTAAATCTTTTTTGATATCACAACCAGAACAATTACAACCTGATTCTGATTGATCTTTAAAAAAGAAATAAATTTGATTGACAGTGTAAGTAACAGCTAATATGATGATTAAATATACAATAAGTTCCTGTAACATGATATTATAGATTTGAGATTAATGTTCCTGTTTGATAAACTAAAAAAGATACAATCCAGGCCAAAGAAGTAGTATAAAACATGGCAAAAACAGCCCATTTCCAATGGCCGGCTTCTTTACTAATGGCAACAACTGATGCTATACATGGGAAATAGAGTAGAATAAACAATAAAAAAGTATAGGCAACGAGAGGTGTAAAAGCCTTTTCTCCATTTTCGTCTGTTTCGTTTTGTAAACGATGGACTAAATTTTCCGGTATTTCAGTTCCGACATCATCGGCCTGGTATAATACTCCCATTGTGCTGACAACTATTTCTTTCCCCGGCACTCCGGATAATATGCTTACACTCATTTTCCAGTCAAATCCTAATGGTCTCATTACTGGTTCTACAAATTTTCCAATTCTTCCAATATATGACTTTTCCTGCTTTTCTGATTTTTTTTCAGATAATAGTAATTGGACTTTACTTTCTGCTTCGGAATCTTCCGTAATAACGTTTGCGATTTTTTTATCGTAGTCGGTAGAGTATTCAATATCTCGGGGATAATAACCCAAAGCCCAGATAATTACCGATGCCACAAGTATTATACCACCCATTTTTTTTAGATATTGTGATCCTTTAAACCACATGTGCCGGGTTGAATTGCGTAATGTTGGAATTCTATATGGCGGTAATTCCATTACAAAAGGAACTTCCTTTGATTTAAAAATCGTTTTCTTAAATATTATG
>JAWLEM010000132.1:0-6256 GCA_041686115.1 Bacteroidales bacterium | reverse complement strand
AATTCGTCTCTTTTTGTTTTCAATTCATTAAGTTTCTCTTGTTGCTCCTGAGAAACATCCGCTTTTTTGTCTTCAATTTCCTGGTTAAGTTTGTCTATCTTCTGATTAAAATCTGCAATTGCATTATCCAGATCGGTTTTTAATTTATCTCTTTCAGCTTCTACAAGTTCATCAACTTCTTCACCAACATCTTTTAATTCTTTTTTTACTTCTTCTCCTTTATCTTCTTCTTTTGCTTTTTGATTGCAACCAGAAAATAAAAACATAAGTGCTAAAGCACTAACGGCAAAAATTTTAATCTTTTTATCATTCATAATTAAATCCTTTCTTTTTGTTAAAAATAATTTATTCAATTTAAGCCCAGTATAATAAAAAAATTATACAATTCCAAAATTATTTAATTGTTAATTAGATCATTAAAACAATTTTCACAAAGCTTTTGTTTAGATTTTAAAATAAATTATTTCCTTTGCATAAAATTTTGCTTTTATGCTTACGCCCGAAAAAATACAATTATTACAATTTGAAAATCTGCTGAAATTTAAAGATATAACTCATTTTTCGACCACCAGAACAGGCGGTTTTAGCAAAAGCCATTTAGCAAGTTTCAATTTGGGATATACTGTTGGTGATGAACCAAAAAATGTAACACAAAACTTAAATCTTTTAGCCGGAGTACTTGATATCGAGAAAAAGCAGATGGTTTCGCCTAAACAAACCCACAGCAAAAATATTGGAGTGGTAAAATCAACCAAAGATATTTTCCCGAATACAGATGCTTTAATAACAAATGTGGCGGGTATTTGCATTTTTGTAAGAACAGCGGATTGCGTTCCGATTTTACTATACGATCCGGTTCAAAAAGCCATCGCTGCCATTCATTCCGGGTGGAAAAGCACCATTCAGGAAATTTCCAAACACACTATTGAACTCATGCAAAAAGAATTTGGAACAAATCTGGAAAATTTAATTGCTGGAATTGGCCCTTCCATAGGACCGGAAGTTTATGAAGTTGGACCGGAAGTGATTGATCAGTTTCAAAGTCGATTTAGTTTCGATAATTATATTACTCCCATTAAAGGTTCAGATAAAGGATTATTGAATCTTTGGAAAGTGAATCAACAAATTTTAATACATTCAGGAATTCCTGAAAATCAAATAGAAATAGCAGAAATGTGTACCTATTCCAATCCGGATTTATTTTACTCAGCCCGTAGAGATGGAGTTAACTCCGGCAGATTGGCAACAGGAATTATGTTAAAAAATGAAAAATAAGAAATGAAAATATTCCTTCTTTTATTAGTTACTATTGTTTGGGGCTCTACGTTTTTTATCATCAAAGATACCGTTGCCACGGTTAACGAGTATTTTATTGTTTTTATAAGGTCAATACAAGCTTTTGGCGTTCTGTTTTTATTCATGCTTTTTACCAAAAAAAATCAAATACTAAATAAGAAAGCATTTATCAGAGGAATTACGCTGGGTTTTTTTCTGGCGATAAGCTATACAGCTCAAACCATAGGGTTGAAATTTACAAGTACAGGGCACTCTGCTTTTATCACAAGCTCTGCTGTGGTTATCGTCCCATTTATTCTTTACTTCTTTTTTAAAATTAAAATATTATACATCGACTGGATGGCCATTCTGTTGGTTTTTATTGGCTTATTTTTGTTAACCTACGATACAGGCACATCGGTAAATAATGGAGATTTAATTACTTTATTTTCGGCTTTTGCCGGAGCAACCCATCTGGTTTTGGCAGGCCGCTATATTCAAAAAACAGAAACACTCCCACTGATCAGCTACCAATTTTTTGGAACTGCACTGTTCAGTCTTACAGCCTGGTTTGTTATGGATAATTCCCCAGTGGAAATTAGCACAAAAGCCTGGATATCGCTTATATATCTTGGATTATTTGGTACACTTTTTTGCTTTTTTATTGTGGTTTGGGTTCAGAAATATATCTCATCCTTAAAAACAGCCATTATTTTATCGCTCGAACCCGTTTTTGCTGCTATGTTTGGTTATTTTGTTATTCAGGAAATATTAACCGCCAAAGAGCTCACAGGTTCTGCTATTATCCTTGCCGGAATTATTGCACATAGTGTTTTGAAAAACAGAACAGTGAAGCCAAAGCAATAAAATTTATACTATTCTTCTTTCATTATTTAGGCACAAAAATTATGACTCTGACCACTAAGAAAACAGAAATTCCGATATGCAAATTGCAACATATTGTAAATTAGTTATTTGTTTTTTAACTTACAAAAAATTAATCACTAAAATATATTTATTATGTCGTATCAAGGTAAAATTTTGAGAATTAATCTTGCAACAAAAGAAATTAAAACGGAAGAGTTGTCGAAAGATATTGCTAAAATGTATATCGGAGGACGAGGATTGGGCACAAAAATATTTTCGGATGAAGTAGATCCTAAAGTTGATGCCTTTTCACCTGAAAATAAGCTTATAATTGCTACTGGTGCTTTAACTTCAACAATAGCTCCTACCGGTGGCAGATATATGGTAATAACCAAATCACCACTTAGCGGCACAATTGCATCAAGTAATTCGGGCGGTTTTTTTGGACATAAATTAAAAAGTACAGGTTACGATGTTCTTATTTTCGAAAACAAAGCTGAAAAAGCCTGTTATCTGTATATTGATGATGAAAAAGCTGAGTTAAGAGATGCAAGCCATCTTTGGGGTAAAAACTCTCACGAAACCACAGATATTCTTATGGAAGAAATCGGGGAGGAAACAGCAAAGGTTGCTTGTATAGGGCAAGCAGGGGAAAAACTTTCTCATACCGCAAGCATAATGAATGATAAAAACCGGGCAGCAGGCCGTTCAGGTGTTGGTGCGGTAATGGGAAGTAAAATGCTCAAAGCCATCATAGTTTCGGGAAAACATAAAACACTCATTGATGACAAAGAAGGTTTTAATGCTGCTGTAAAGCAAAAGGTTAAGATTTTAAAAGAAAATGGAATAACCGGACAGGGATTACCTGCCTTAGGTACAAAGGTACTTGATAATATTATAAATTCCATTGGTGCTTATCCTACACGGAACTTTCAAAAAGCGCAATTTGATGGTGTCGAAGAAATCTCTGGAGAAGCTCTGGTTGAAAAAGGATATCTGGTAAGAAATGTTGCTTGTTATGCTTGTCCAATTGCTTGCGGAAGATTAGTTGAACTACCTCAGGGCAAAACAGGCGAAGGGCCTGAATATGAGCCAGGATGGGCATTTGGTGCATTGTGTGAAGTTAACGATTTGAATACCATATCACAGGCAAATTTCATGTGCAACGAATTGGGCCTGGATTCTATTTCGGCAGGAGTAACTATTGCAACAGCAATGGAACTATACGATAAGGGCTATATTAAAAAAGAAGAACTCGAAAAAGGTCCCGAATTAAAATTTGGAAATGCAGAAGCTATACTCTACTACTTAAAAAAGATGGCACACAAGGAAGGAATTGGAGAAAAACTTGCTCTTGGCTCCTATCGCTTAGCTGAAAGTTACGGACATCCGGAAGTTTCAATGACTGTTAAAAAAATGGAAATCCCTGCATACGATCCAAGAGGGGTTCAGGGACACGGACTTGGGTATGCAACAAGTAACCGCGGAGGATGTCATGTGAGATGTTATATGATCTCACCTGAAGTTCTTGGTGCTCCCGAGAAACTTGATCCTCAAGAATTAAAAGGAAAGCCTGAATGGGTAAAAATATTTCAGGATCTAACTGCTGTAATAGACTCTAGCGGATTATGTTTGTTCACTTCATTTGCTTTGGGAGCTCAAGATTATGCAGATTTACTGAACAAAGCAACAGGATTTAATTACTCTGTTGACGAACTAATGCAGGCCGGTGAGAGAATTTGGAATTTGGAAAGACAGTTTAACTTAAAAGCAGGACTAACAAGTAAAGATGATACATTGCCTAAACGCTTACTTGAAGATCCTATTCCGGCAGGCCCTAATAAAGGACAAGTGCATCGCCTGGGCGAATTACTACCTCATTATTATGAAATCAGAGGATGGACAAAAGATGGAGTTCCCTCGCCTGAAAAATTAAAAGAATTGAGTATTATTTAATGATAAAGCATTTAAACTGTTAATCATTTAAACCTAGTAAAAAAATACCAGTCGTTATAAAATTATAAAACGACTGGTATTTAAATATTTAGTACAACTAATATTGCTTTGAATTTAGTTCTCAGAATTTAAAACATTATTTTGTATAAATTGTCATAATATAGATAAATGCTCCATCTGATTACGTAGAATAAAGCCCACGTTTTCAAACATTTAAAAATAACACATCAATGATTATTAATGTAAAACTATATGCAACTTTACGTCTTAAGCTTGGAATAGCCGGGCTTGATATTGAAATAAACAAACCTGTTACAATACTGAAACTTCTTGAACTGGTTTCTGAAAAATTAAATACCGATATTATTCCCGAATTAATTGAAGATGAAAAAATAATAGTTGGAACCATCATATTGATCAATGGAAAAAACATTTTTCATGCAGAAAAGCTGAAAACAATGATAACGGAAGATTGTGAAGTGTCAGTTTTTCCACCTGCTGGAGGAGGTTGATTATGGATATGTATTCAAGACATATGAATCTTTTAGGTAAAATGAAATTTACCAAAATAAGTAAAGCATCAGTTATGGTTGCCGGGGTTGGAGGATTAGGTAGTACAGTTCTTAACCTGCTTGTTCGTTTGGGTGTTGGAACAATTCATTTTTTTGAATTTGCAGAAATCGACCTACCCGACTTAAACCGTCAGATATTATTTAATACGGAAAATATCGGTGCTGCTAAATGCAAAATTGCACTTGAGAATTTAAAAAAGATAAACCCCAACATTAAAATTATTGCTCATTGCGAAAAAATCACCAAAAAAACAGAAATACCAACAGTGGATTTAGTTTTTGACTGTCTCGATAATTTTTCATCAAGATACATTCTTGATGATCTGATATTCTCAAAAGGAATTTCGATGGTTCATGCAGGAGTTAGTACTTATTTTGGACAGCTAACTGTAATAATTCCTGGTAAAACAGAGTGCTTAAGAAAAACAATCCCCTTAGATGCTGAAAAATTTGACAAAACAATAGACAAGGAAATATTCCCTCCTGTTGTAACAACCATGGCATCGCTGCAGGTTTCTGAAGGTATAAAATATTTAACCAACGATTTTGACAATCTTCTTTTCGGGAAAATACTCATCATCGACCTATTGTCTAACTCTTTTGATATAATTCCGTTAGCTATCTAACCTGCATTATTCATGAAATTTATGAATACGTCAGGCTAAAAAACGTATAATGTAACAGATAAATGAATTAAATCATTCCGACTAAAACAAATACTGTTTTTTTTGAATTTACAATCATTTAAAAGTCCTAACAGGAAATCTGTAATAATACAAAAATAAAAATCCATTCTTATCGTGATGCTTTCGCTTTACCTCATCACTTTTTAGCTTTCTTATTACCGGCTGTATTTGGTTTTGGCCTGGCACGTCCGGTATTTCTATTTTTTTGTTGTTTTGGTTATCTTTCAGCATGATGATCTATTAAAGGAAAAAAACTCACAGGTTCTGCTATTATCCTTGCCGGAATTATTGCCCACAGTGTTTTTAGAAAACAAACCGGTGAAGGCGAACCAATAAAGTTTATTTTGTTTTTCTTTGCATCAAAGTAAGCACAATAATTGCTGCTCTAGCCACCAAGAAAACAAAAATTCCGAATACCGGATCAAGCAGAGCAATTTTTAATCCTGAAGCCAACGCACCTATAGTTATTTCACCATGCGCCTCAACGCTATCAAATGCATCAATTAACCCGATGGTCCGTCCCCAGAACCCCCAGGCAACTGCAAACCACCCAAGGTGAGTAATTAAAGAAATTGTTTTGCCAGAATCCGTTTTTTTAATCAGATCGTAAATGAAAATTCCTATAATAACAAATAGTAAGATTAAAATAGGATAAGTAAAGAAAGGCCCTCCTTCGTTACATTTGTCAATAATTTGTCTTAAAAGTGTCATAATTTTTTGTTTTTAATGAATACTACATCAAATGTATGAAGGATATCCTTTGCTTTTATTTATTTGCGATGAATGCTATATTTAGTTCGTTTTTCAACAAATATAAGGTTAGGAAATGATATTTAATAGGCTGACCTGGTAGAAAAAGACATTAAAATGGTTATTGGTCTATAAATAAAGGTTGATTCA